>JANOPP010000575.1:0-19095 GCA_031421915.1 Myxococcales bacterium
CGCGACCCACCACGCGCGCATGGTGTCTTCCTTGTGGTCCCACTCCGAGCAGACCTCGCTGTTGGGCTCGCACGAATGATTGAACCAGCGCGTCTGATCCGCGAGGTCCCAGAACAGCGGATCGCCCTTGCCGGAGTCGTCGCCGGGGAGGATCAGAGCGTAGGTGTCGTCGAACTCGGCGTCGGCCTGGTAGAGGACGCCGTCTCCGAAGACGACGGTCTCGCCGGCCTTGAACGGCCGCGTCGTGATGACGCCGTAGCCGTGAATCTTCGAGTGAACAACGCGCAGACCATCAAGCAACGGCATCGCTGCGTATCTATCACCACATGCGCTAGATTCACATCGTCATGGCAAACAAGCTGAAGGTTGGCGTCCTCGGCGCGACTGGAATGGTCGGTCAGAGGTTCGTCTCGCTGCTCGCAGATCATCCGTGGTTCGAGGTCACGGTGGTCGCCGCGAGTCCGAGCTCTGCTGGCAAGCCCTACGAGGCCGCCGTTGCTGGCCGCTGGACCCTGCCTGGCTCCATCCCCGCCGCGACCGCGAAGCTCACGGTGGTCGATGCGGCCGACGTCGCCAGGGTCTCGGGCCAGTGCGACTTCGTGTTCTGCGCCGTCGACATGGACAAGGCCGCGACCGCCAAGCTCGAGGACGACTACGCCAGGGCCGAGACCCCCGTCGTCTCGAACAACTCCGCGCACCGCTGGACTCCCGACGTGCCGATGATGATCCCCGAGATCAACGCCGACCACGCCCAGGTGATCGAGGCCCAGCGCAGGCGGCTCGGGTCCACGCGGGGCTTTGTCGCCGTCAAGCCGAACTGCTCGATCCAGAGCTACGTGCCCGCGATCCATCCGCTGCGCTCGTTCGGACCGACCAAGATCGCGGTGTGCACCTACCAGGCGATCTCCGGAGCGGGCAAGACGTTCGAGAGCTGGCCCGAGATGGTCGACAACGTCATCCCGTTCATCAAGGGCGAGGAAGAGAAGAGCGAGCAGGAGCCGCTCAAGATCTGGGGCACGCTCGCGGGTGACAAGATCGTCACCGCGACCACGCCGGTGATCACCGCGCAGTGCCTCCGCGTCCCGGTCTCCGATGGCCACATGGCGGCGGTGTTCGTGGCGTTCGAGAGAAAGCCCTCGAAGGAGCAGATCCTGTCCGCCTGGAAGGAGTTCGGAGGCCGCCCCCAGCAGCTGAAGCTGCCAAGCGCCCCGACCCCGTTCCTCAACTACTTCGAGGACGACACCCGCCCGCAGACCCGGCTCGACCGCGATGCCGGCAACGGGCAGGCGATCTCGATCGGCCGGCTCAGGCCTGACCAGATGTTCGACTGGCGGTTCGTCGCGCTCTCCCACAACACCGTTCGAGGGGCGGCAGGTGGTGCAGTTTTGACCGCCGAGCTCCTGCGCAGCGATGGCTATATCTCCAACAAGTAGAAGTACGTAGGTCGCCTACGCGGCTCGGACGCCGGGGCGCAGACGCACACCCCGATTCTCACGGCCAACTCCCAAGGTACTGCTTGCCTGAACCCCGGTTCCGGGCGACCGTAGCGGTTGATGGGCAAGAGCCTGCCACCTGAGCGGCGTCGTACGCGGCGAACCGCCAGCGAGCTGTTGGCGGCGCCGAGTCCGGCGTCGAAGCCAACGCTCGCCCGTGGAACGCGTGACTCGATCGAGCCGATGAAGCTCGACGACGAGGTCGACGAGCTCGTGACCGAGCCGAGTGAGATCGCCGACGTCTCCGAGGTCAGCGACAGCGCCGACGCACACGAAGCGCTCGAAGCAGCGTCGATGGACGCCCGGATGCTCGAGATCGCCCAGCGCCGGTTCGGCATCACGAAGTTCCGTCCGGGCCAGGCCCTGGCGATCCGCAACGTCATGGCCGGCATCGACACGCTGGCGATCATGCCGACCGGCGCAGGCAAGTCGCTGCTCTACCAGCTCCCTGCCCTCGAGCTCCCCGGCGTCACGCTCGTCGTCTCGCCACTGATCGCCCTGATGAAGGATCAGACGGACAAGCTCGATCAGCTCCACATGGAGGTGCTGCGGCTCGACTCGACGCTGTCGCCGCGCGACGAGCAGGCGGCCCTCTCTCGCCTCTCCGAGAACCGGCCGTGCATCGCGTACGTGACGCCCGAGCGCCTCGGCGACGCGAAGTTCCGCGAGCGCCTGGCCACGGTCAATGTCTCGCTGTTCGTCGTCGACGAAGCGCACTGCATCTCGCAGTGGGGGCACGACTTCCGCCCCGCGTACCTCGGCCTCGGCGAGGCGGTCACCCACCTCGGTAAACCGCCGGTGCTCGCGCTGACCGCGACCGCGCCGCCCAAGGTCAAGGACGACATTCTCGCGCAGCTCCGACTCAACGGTCCGGACAACGAGGCGTCGGTCATCGACATCGGCCTCGATCGGCCAAACCTCCGCTATCACGTGATCAAGGCGTCGAGCGAGCGCAAGAAGCAGGCGCTGCTCCTCCGGTTGATCGAGCGGCAGGAGGGCAACGGCATCATCTACGCCGCGACGGTGAAGACGGTCGATGCGCTCGCCGACTTCCTGTGGTCGCAGGGCGTCGAGTGCGGTCGTTACCATGGGCGGATGCGCGCCAAGGATCGCGAGCGCGTGCAGACCGCGTTCATGGAGCGCAGCGATCCGCGGCTGATGGTCGCAACGAACGCGTTCGGCCTCGGCGTCGACAAGCAGGACCTCCGGTTCGTCGTTCACTACAACTTCCCGGGCTCGCTCGAGAGCTACTACCAGGAAGCTGGACGCGCGGGCCGCGACGGCAAGCCCGCCGACTGCGTGCTGCTCTATCAGCCCGAGGACAAGCGGATCCAGAGCTTCTTCCTCGGTGGACGCTACCCGACGCCCGAGCAGACCCGCGCCGTTGCCGAGGCGCTCGTCGGCGCCACAGGCGGCAAGGTCGCCGGCCCCGACACCGAGGACAACGACGAGGTGTTCAAGCCGGTCAAGGACATCGCCGAGCGCGCCGATGCGCCGGCAAAGAAGGCGCGCGTCGTGCTCTCGTTCCTCAAGGAGGTCGGCTTCGCGGCCGAAGCTCCAGGCGCCCGGTTCGCGCCACTCGCGATCGAGCCGCCGAGCATCGAGAACCTCGCGCGCGCCGCGAATCGCTACGAGCAAAAGCGTGCGCAGGATCGAGCCCGCCTCGCATCGATGCTGCGCTACGCGCAGTCACACCTGTGCCGGACTCGCCTGCTCGTCACGTACTTCGGCTACACCGACGGTGCTCCGTGCGGGAGCTGTGACAACTGCCTGCGCTCGGCCAAGGCGAGCACCACCGCGGGACGCGAGGCCGAGTCGGTCGCCCAGGCGCTCGCCGCTCGGCGCGCCGGCTCGGATCCCGAAGCGCACAAGGCACTCCTCGAGGAGGCCCTGCGCCGAGGTCGCGGCGGCCGCGGTCGCGCGCTCAAGATCGAGCGCGTGAAGCGTCCCGTGTTCGGTCCGCTCGAGAAGGGCGACATCGTTCGCCACGCCACCTGGGGCGATGGCGAGGTCGTGCGCGTCGTCGGCGACAGCGTCTACACGTTCTTCCCGGTTCACGGCGAGAAGCTCCTGAAGACGAGCTTCCTCGAGAAGATCGAGAACTAGTCTCCGCCAGTTCGTCGAGAGGGCTACAGGACCTTCTCGATCGCGGCGCGGAGCGTGCCGGACGCGTAGGCGTCGGTCAGGAGCTTGGGTGCGTGGATCACGAGCGTTCCGCCGTCGCGGCGAACGTCGCCGTGCGACGCCGCGGACAGCTCGATCCTCGAGACGGCGGCGAGCGCCGACTTGCCCATCTCGTCGCTGCCGACAGCGAGCAGGACCTCGACCAGGACGGGGAGCAACACCCCGACCGCGCGGCGATCATCGTCATCGCCGCCCTCGCCTGCCAGTGCGAGCGGGATCGCGCGACCGAACGCCGACGCGAGACTGTCTCCGCGCGCAGCGAGCTGGCGCTGCAGCTCGAGCCGGCTCGGTGCAGGCGCATCGGAGACCAGCGGACGCATCAGCAAGCTTGCATCGATCACGGTGACCGCAGCGATCTGGTCGACGCGCACGAACGACACCGAGGGCGAGCGCGGCTGACCGCCGACGTAGAGCATCACGACCACGATGCCGCGATCTTCGGTGACGCTCACGATGCGACCGCGGATCACGGCGCCGCTGGTGAGCGACAGCTCGAGCTCGGGGCGCTGGCGATCGTTGGCCGCGAGCGCACGGGCGATGATGGAGAGATCCTCGAGCAGTCGGCGCGGTGCGCGCGCCTCGAGGGTCCCGAGGACGTCTTCGGAGATTGCCACTAGAGGGACTTTTCCATCACTTCGATGGCGGTCTTGGTGCGGTCGTTCGTGTCTCCGACGTTGCTCAGCTCGTGATCGATCATCAACGTCCCGCCCTGGAACGAGATCGCGCTGTGCGGCGAGTAGAAGCCGCCCGCGTTGCGGAACTCGATCTTCTTGAGGCCGGTCTTGAGCGCGTCCTGGCCCATCGCATCGCGGCCGATCTGGCGGAGCGCCTCGATCACCGGCTTGAAGAAGATCTCGGTCCACGCCTCGGTGTAGAGCGAGCTCGAACCTTCGACGGCGAGCTGGTCCCACGTGACCTCGATCGGCACCGGGAACCCGGCTGCCTTGTGGATCTCGGCCTGGAGCTTCGGGAGGTGGTTGTCCTGGAAATCCTTGATGGCGCGGCGTTCTGCGAGTCCCATGATGTCCCCTTCGTGTTGTCCCTTGTACGAGCCCGATCGCCCGCGATGTTCCTGCGATCTTCGTGAAATAGCTACCCGCGCGAGCGCGTTCGCTGACGGCGCAACTCGTAGAGCGCGAGCGCTGCGGCGACGGAGACATTGAACGAGCCGACCGCGGTACGAGCCATCGGAATGATCGCGTGGAAGTCGCAGTTCTTCGCGACGAGGTCACGCACGCCCGTTCCTTCGGCGCCGAGGACGATCACGAGCGGCAGCGATGCGTCGATCGCGCTGATGTCCTGCGCGTCGTCGGTCGCGTGCACCGCGACGCGCCACAAACCGTGCTCGCGCAGCTCGTCGAGTGCGCGCACGAGATTGCCGACTTGCGCGATCGGGAGGAGCTCGCTCGCACCTGCCGAGGCCTTCGCGACGAGCGGCGTGACCTGCGCGGCGCGGTGGTCGGGGATGATCACGCCGCCGGCGCCGAGCAGGTAGGCGGAGCGCAGGATCGCGCCGAGGTTGCGCGGATCCTCGATGCCATCGAGCGCGACCAGCAGCGGCGGCTCGTCGCCCTTCTCCACGAGTGTCTCGAGGTGCGCGTACTGGAACGGGCCGAGCCACGCGAGCACGCCCTGGTGACGCGCACCCTCGCCCGCGATCCGATCGAGCGTCTGCCGGTCGCGATCCTCGAGAGTGATCCCCGCAGTACGAGCAGCGATCACGATCGCGGCAACTGGATCACTCGTCGAACGATCGGCGCGACGCGGATCGACCCAGATCGCGCGGACACTCTTCGGGCGCCGCTGGATCAGCTCGGCGACAGGACCCGCGCCATAGACGACGCGCTCGCCCGGATCGCCGGGCCGCGCCGTCGAGCCACTGTCGAAGCGGCGCGCTTCGCCGCGCGGGGGACCGTCGGAGCGACGAGGCGCATCGCCGCGCGGTGGTCCGTCGGGGCGACGAGCATCGTTGCGAGGACCATCGCCGCGTGGGGGTCCGTCGGACCGACGAGGCGCGTCGCCGCGCGGGGCATCGCCGCGCGGGGGACCGTCAGACCGCCGAGGCGCTTCGCCACGTGAACCGTCGCCGCGCGCGGGGCCGTCGGAGCGACGAGCATCGTTGCGGGGACCGTCGCCGCGCGGTGGTCCGTCGGAGCGACGAGCGTCGCCGCGCGGGGGACCGTCGGGCCGGCGCGCATCGTTGCGAGATGCGTCGCCGCGCGGGGGACTGTCGGATCGTTGAGCATCACTGCGATCGGCACGCGGTGCCGCGTCGCGACGAGGACCATCGCCGCGTGGGGGTCCGTCGGGGCTGCGCGATGGACGGCGCTGGTTGCTCATGTCAGCTCGGCAACGATGGCGCGCGCGGCCGACGCGGGATCCGGCGCGTCGCGCAGCGGTCGCCCGACCACGACGAGATCCGCGCCGGCAGCGCGCGCCTGGCGCGGCGTCATCACGCGCTTCTGGTCACCGAGGTCAGCACCTGCCGGGCGAACACCCGGGGTCACGATCAGAAAGTCGCGAGGCGCGATCGCGCGAATCTGCGCGACCTCCTGCGGCGACGCGACGACACCCGCGCACCCGCAGGCAATCGCGAGCTGCGCGCGCTTCTTGACCAGCTCGCCCACGGGTCCGATCGACCCGATCGAATCGAGGTCCGCATCGTCGAGCGAGGTGAGCACGGTGACGGCCAGGACCTTGGTGTTCGTGCCCGCTGCCTTGACGGCCGCGTCGAGCATCGCGCGCCCTCCGTCAGCGTGGACGGTGATCAGGCCAGCGCCGAGCGACGAGACCTTCGCGGTGGCGCGCCCGACCGTCTCCGGGATGTCGTGCAGCTTGAGATCGAGCATCACCGAGAAGCCGCGCCCGACGTGGGCGCTGACGATCGATGGACCTTCCGCGCAGAACAGCTCGAGACCGATCTTGAGCCAGCTCGGGACGCCGTCGAGCCGGGCGATCAGGCGCTCCGCCTCGGCTCGATCGGGTGCATCGATCGCTGCGATCAGCCGGTTACCGACGAACGAGACGGGAGCCACCACGGCGCGTGTGTACCACTACTTGGCGATCCGGATCGCGAACACGGCACCGGTCTCCTCGACGACGGTGTACACGACTCCCGGATCTGCCCGGCGATGGTCCGCGTCGAACCGGATCATCCCGGTCAGGCCCACGAGCTCTCCGCGCGCGAGCGTCGCCGCGAGGCCCGCACGCCCCCCGCCACCCGCCGCGACCGCGATCTGGGCGGCGTCGTACGCGTAGGCCTCGATGAAGCCCGGCGCGCGACCAAACGATGCGATGAACCGATCGAGGAACTCGCGGCTCGCGGGATCGCGATCGTCGGGGTAGAAGCCCGGCGCGAACAGCGCACCCTCCGAGTGGCGACCCGCGTCCATGAGATAGCTCGCGGTTAGGTTCTCGGCCGTCGACAGCAGGAGGATCGGGCGGCCGCCGATCACCTTCTTGGTGCCGGCCGGCTTGGGAATCTTGCCAGTCGCCGCGAGCGCGGGCGCGATCAGCCCGAGGACGTCGGCCTGCGCGGGCACGAACACGGCGTCCCAGTCACCCGACAGCTTCGCGGTGAAGCCGGCGAACGACTTGGTGTCGGCCTTGTACGTCACGCTGGTCACCACGGTGCCGCCGCCCTTCGCGAGCTCGCCGGTGAACGCGGCGGTCATCGCGCGGCCGTAGCCATTCTCGGGTGCGAGCACCGCGAACTTCTTCACGCCCTTCGCGAGTGCGCGCTGCGCGAGTGCGCGACTGCGTGCCTCACCGGAGTGCACGATGTGGAACACGAACTTGCTGGACTGATTCTTCTCCGCCGCCGTCGACAGGCTGAGCAGCGGCACTCCGAGGCCCTCGGCTCGTGCGCCCGCCGCATCGACCGAGGCCGAGTCGATCGGCCCGATCACCGCGATGACGTTCGCTCGCGCGAGATCCTCGACCGCGATCTCGGAGCCACCGGCATCGTTCGCAGCGCGGATCTCGATGGGCGCGATGCCCTTGGCATCGGGGACACCGGCCGCGAGGCCGAGGCCCGCAACCGCCGCATCCGCGACGCGCTGCTGCTTGCCACCGAGCGGCAGCACCGCGCCGACGAGCGTGGGGTCCCCGGAGCCGCCACCACCTGACGTCGCCGGGCCGATCGTGCGCGGCAAGCCGAGCGCTTCACGGACGGGTGCCGCGACCTCGCGCAGGCGCTGTCCTTCGGCCCCGTTGCCGGCGGCATCCGCGAGTAGCGCGAGCCGGCTCGCCGACGCGGCATACGTCGGACCCTTGCGATCCGCGATCTCGTCGAACATCCGGCCGAGCGTTGCGGGCTCCGCGGCGGCCACGATCTCCTCGACCCGTGCCACGATCAGCGCCTTCTCGGTTGCCGTCACGCGGCGGTAGAGCTCGTCGAACACCGCCAGCGCCGCCAGCGGCCGCTCGCCCTGCGCCGTCGCGTACGCGAGGGCCGCGAGGAACTCGGTGCGCTCGTCGTCGTTCTCGATGGCTCTCTCGGCCTTCTTGAGCAGGCGTACGGCACCGGCCGGATCGCCCGTATAGTTCTTCGCGATCCCGAGGAACAGCTCCGCGCGGAGCGTGAGACCCGGATCGGTGTCGCCTTTGATCACGCCGGTCAGCGAGGTGATCGCGAGATCGAACTTGCGCTCCTTGATCGCCGCGATCCCGCCGTACAGCTCGGCCCACGGGACGATCGGGTCGTCGGGGAAGTCCTCCGCGATCTCCCGGAACTCGGCGCCGTTGCGCCCGTCGCGCAGGAACTTCGCGCGGGCCTCTGCGAACCGTGCCCGCGCCTGGGCGTCGCCGTTCTGAGGCAGGTCGGGGACCAGCGTCTTGCGCGTCCCGCGTGGACACGCCACGAGCGCGACCACCAGGGTCAACAGGGCAAGCGCGCGCAAGAAAACGTTCACGGCCCGACGATAGCGCGGCAAGCACGCGCGTGCGAATCGGGGTATTCAACCGGAAAGTATTCCATGTCACGCACCGATCGCATGCAGTCAGACCTCGAGCGCGGTTTCCAGGCTCTCGAGGAGGGTCAGTTCGAGGACGCCGCCAAGATCCTCGAGCGCTGCAAGCGGATCGACCGCACGCACGCAGATGTCATCACCCTCGGCGCCGCCGTCGCCGACGCCATGGGCGATACCGCCGAGGCGCTCGTGCAGTACCGCGCCCTCTCGGCCCTGCACCCCGACGATCCGATGCCGAGGATCTGCGTCGCGCGCCTCCAGCTCAAGGACGAGGGCAACCCCGACGCGGCGCTGAAGACGCTCGAGCCGGCGTTCGACTTCATCGACGAAGAGGCCGACCTGATCGAGGCAATCTCCGTCAAGGCCGAGGCCCTCATCGCCCGCGGAGATGTCGCCGCTGCGCGCACGGCGCTCGCCGAGCTCGCGACGTCGGTGATCGATGATCCCGAGATGGCGCTCGAGCTCGCGGAGCTCGCGATCCTGGCGGAGGATCCGGCACGCGCGCTCGCGTGGATCGAGACGGCTCGCACGGTCGTTCGCGAAGAAGTCGACATGCCGGCCGACGAGAAGAACGCGTTCGAGGCCGACGCGCTCCACGCGATCGGTCGGGTTCACGAGGCGACCGGCGATCGCGCGAAGATGATCGCTGCCTGGCAGGAGGTCCGCGTCCTCGATCTCGCCGCCCCGCCCGGCCCCCTCTCGATCACCGAGGAGGAGATCGAGGAGATCGCACTCGAGACGCTCGCCGAGCTACCGCCCAATATCCGCGCGTTGCTCGAGAAGGTCCCGATCCTGATCGACGATGCGGTGGCCGAGGACGTCGTCGCCGATGGCTACGATCCACGCTCGCTCGGTCTGTTCCAGGGCACGCCGATGCCACTCGACCAGTCCGTCGGCGGCGGCCTGCCGCAGGTCACCAACATCCATCTCTACAAGCGCAGCCTCGAGCGGTTCGCGACCGACGAGGATCACCTCGCCGCGGAGATCCGGATCACGCTCCTCCACGAGACCGCGCACTACTTCGGGCTCGACGAGGACGACCTCGAAGCGATCGGTCTCGACTAGTCAGGGAGGCAAGCGCTGCCGAGCGGCGTACCCGGAACGCAGAATCCGGGACCACCGAGCGAGAAGCAGCACTGACCGACGACCGTGCACTCGCCGTTGCCGTTGCAGAACGGCCCGCTCGGCGCATCCTGCGGGACGAACGCATCGGGCGGAACGTACGCATCGATCAACGACATGTTCGGCGCATCGATCTGCCGCGGTGCATCGATCGTCACGTTGCTCGAGTCGATCGCCTTGGGCGCATCGACCGGGCCGTCCTGGTCCTTGCCGCCCGTGGCACAACCACAGGCGAGCAGCGCGAACGCGAGACCATGCGCAGCAGACATCGATACCCCCGCCGCGCATCCTATCCGGGTCGCCCCCCGCCGCAACGGTTTTCTCACCGGCGGCCCCCGGGAATGCGCAGTCCGCGCACCCACATCACGTGCCGCATGGCGTCAGCTCAATTGCAGACCGCGTCCACGGCGCAGGTTCCGGTCCCCTGGAGGCAGGCCCCGAGCCCGCAGCAGTGTCCCGTGCAGGATCCGCCGGCCCCGACGGTGATCCCCGCCTCGCATGCCTCCTCCCCGTCACACGTCACCGTGCACTCCGAGCTCGTACACGCCGCACCAGCCTGACAGGCGCGATAGCCGATACAGCGCAGCTCGCAGACCGTCGCCCCGCCACACGACACGCCGTCGCGGCACGGTCGACCGGCGCCCGTGCATTCGATCCGGCACGGCATTCCGCTCGGGCAGGTCACGGCGCTCTCGCTGGTCTGCTGGATCACACAAACGTTCGCGAGACAGGTGCCGCCGACGGCACCGCATGGTGCCGGAGCACAGACTCCGGGCGCAGCATCCGTCGCGTCGGTCGCAGCGTCCTTCGGTCCGCCATCCTCAGGTCCGCCATCCTCAGGCCGACCGATCGGATCGAAGCCTGCTCGGCACCCCGCGAGGATCGCCAGCACGAGAATGCTGCGCACGCGCAAGCATCCCACGCACCGGCCCGTTGGTGTTGACGTTCTCCGCTCAGGCCAGCGTCGCGACCCGGTCGCCAAACAGCCGCTCGAGGCGCGTCAGGAGATCTTCGGTCGGCGACAGCGCCCAGGCGTCTGGCAGCAGCACGACGGTCTCGGAACGCTGCGGAATCTTGAGGCGAAGGACCGCCGCGCAATTTCCGCGCGTCGCATTCGCGAGGATCGTCTTCAGCTCGTCGACCATATCGTGGGTCAACGTGTCGGCGTTGAGGTGGATGTCAACCCGCGACGTCTTGGCCTGGCGCAGCTCCGACAGCGGTGCGGCGCTCTCGAGGAACATCTTCCACTCGGGCGCCTCGCTGTTGCCCTCGTTCTTGACGTCACCCGAGACCAGGATCGGCTCGTCGCTGACGAGCACGTGGCGGACCTTCTCGAAGGTCTTCGGGAACGCGATCACCTCGAGCGTGCCCTCGGCATCCTCGAGGTGGAAGCGGGCCATCTTGTCGCCCTTCTTCGTGATCATCTCGCGGTACTGGCTGACGATGCCGCCGATCGAGTGCGTGCCAACACCCCGGCGTCCGCCCGTGAAGTCGCTCGTGGTCGCGCTGGCGTAGCGCTGCAGATCGCCGCGATAGCGATCGAGCGGATGCCCCGAGACGTAGAAGCCGAGCGCCTCTTTCTCGAATGCGAGGAGCTGCTTGTGACTCCACTCCTCGATCTCCGGATACGCCTCGCCCATCTTCGGCGCGTCGCTGCTGCCCTTGGCGGGCTCCGGCGCGAGCAGGCCGAACAACGACGTCTGACCGCTGCGACGATCGCGCTGCTCGGACGCGCCGCGCTCGAGGGCGCTATCGAGGGCCGCGAGCAGCTTCGCGCGGTGGTGAGCGCCGGGGAGGCTGTCGAGCGCGCCGCTCTTGACGAGCTGCTCGAGCACGCGACGGTTGCACTTCTGGGTATCGACGCGCCGGCACAGATCGAAGATCGACTCGAACTTGCCGTCGATCGCGCGCGCTTCGAGGATCGCCTCGACCGCGTTGGCGCCTACGCCCTTCACGGCGCCCATGCCGAACCGGATCACCTTGCCCTCACCGCCACCGGTGGGTGCGGAGCCCGAGATGGAGGCGCCGGCGCTTAGCGTCGGCGCCGAGATCGAAAAATCCTGGAGGGATTCGTTGACGTCGGGGCGCTCGACGACGAGGCCCATCGCGCGCGCCTCGGCGATGAACTTGACGATGTTGTCGATGTTGTCCGCATCGCACGACATCAAGCCCGCCATGAACTCGTGCGGGTAGTGCGCCTTGAGATACGCGGTCTGGTACGTGATCCAGCCGTACGCGGCCGAGTGCGAACGGTTGAAGCCGTACCCGGCGAAGAACGCCATCAGGTCGAAGACGTCGCCGGCGATCTTGCCGTCGATCTGCTTGGCCTTCGCTCCGTCGAGGAACGTCTGCTTCTGCTTCTCCATCTCCTCGGGCTTCTTCTTGCCCATGGCGCGGCGGAGCAGATCGGCGCCGCCGAGTGAGTAGCCGCCCATGATCTGGGCGATCTGCATGACCTGCTCCTGGTAGACGATGACGCCGTAGGTATCGGCGAGCATCTCTGCGAGCAGCGGGTGCGGGTACTCGACCTTCTTGCGGCCGTGCTTGCGGTCGATGAAGTCGTCGACCATGCCGCCCTCGAGCGGGCCTGGGTGATAGAGCGCGACGGCCGCGATGATGTCTTCGAGGCAGTCGGGCTTGAGCTTCTTGAGCATCTCCCGGAAGCCGCTCGATTCGAGCTGGAACACGCCGGTCGTGTCCGCGCGCGAGATCATCTTGTACGTGTCGACGTCGTCCTTCTTGATCAGGTCGATCTCGAACTCGTCACCCGGCGGACGCGTCTGGTTGATCAGCTTCACCGCCGTCTGGATCACGGTGAGCGTCTTGAGACCGAGGAAGTCGAACTTGACGAGGCCGGCCTTCTCGACCTCCTTCATCGCGAACTGCGTCACGATCTCGTCGTTCTGGCCGCGGAAGCACGGGACGTACTCCCACAGAGGCTTGTCGGAGATCACGATGCCGGCGGCGTGCATGCCGGCGTTGCGGTTGAGCCCCTCGAGCGATGCAGCGAGATCGAGAAGCTCGCGATGCAGCGGGCTATCGTTGTAGAGCTGCTTGAGCTCGGGCGTCTGCTCGATCGCCTCGCGCACCGGCGGCGACTTGCCAGCGACCGGCTCGGGGACGAGCTTCGCGAGCTTGTCGGCCTCGCCGAACGGAATCTCCATCGCGCGCGCGATGTCGCGGATCACGCCGCGCGCCTTGAGCTGGTGGAACGTCGCGATCTGGCCGACCTGATCCTTGCCGTACTTCTCCTGGACGTACGTGATCACCTCGCCGCGGCGATTCATGCAGAAGTCGACGTCGAAGTCGGGCATCGACACGCGCTCGGGGTTGAGGAATCGCTCGAACAGGAGCTTGAACTCCAGCGGATCGATGTCCGTGATCCGCAGCGCCCACGCAACCGCCGAACCCGCGCCCGAGCCGCGGCCCGGGCCGACGGGGATGCCGTGCTCCTTGGCCCAGTTGATGAAGTCCCAGACGATGAGGAAGTAGCCCGAGAAGCCCATCTTCTGGATGACGAGGAGCTCGGTGCGGCAGCGCTCGCGATACTGATCCGGATCGAACACGAAGCCGCGCTCGGCCATCTCGCGGAACCGGCGCTCGAGACCCTTCGCGATCAGCTTGCTGATGTACGTGTCGAGCGTCTCGTCAGGCGGGACCTTGTAGGTCGGCAGGAACGTCTCGTCGAGCTTGAGCTTGACGTTGCACATCGTCGCGATCTTCTCGGTGTTCGCGATCGCCTGCTCGACGTCCTTGAAGTGCGCGTCCATCTCGGACGGCGACTTCATGTAGTAGCTGTCGACCTGGTGTTTGAGCCGCTTCTCGTCCTTGAGGCTCTTGCCGGTCTGGATCGCCATCAGCACGTCGTGCGCGACGGCGTCGGTGCGATTGACGTAGTGACAGTCGTTGGTCGCGACGAGCGGTATGTTGAGCTTCTTGCTCATCCGCACGAGCTCGCCGTTGAGTGTGTCCTGCTCGGGTGTCGGCGTCGGCATCAGCTCGAGGTAGAAGTCGCCGTCCGCGAACATGCTCGCGTACTCTTTCGCCGTCTCCTCCGCCGCCGCGACGCCGTTCTTCTCGAGCGTCTGCGCGATCTCACCGCCGAGGCACGCGGACAGGCCGATCAGGCCCTCACTGCGCTCGCGCAGGATGGTCTTGTCGATGCGCGGGTTGTAGTAGAACCCCTCGAGGTAGCCCTTCGAGTTGAGGTAGCTGAGGTTCTTGTAGCCGACCTCGTTCTTGGCCAGGAGGATCAGGTGGTAGTTGCGGCGGTTCGTACGGTCGGTGCGGTCGGTCGCCGCGACGTACGTCTCGCAGCCAAAGATCAGCTTGGTGCCGGTCGCCTTGGCCTCGGTGTAGAGGTCGATCGCGCCGAACATGTTGCCGTGGTCGGTGACCGCGACCGCGTCCATGCCGAGCTTCTGGACCTGCGGATAGAGGTCCTTCACCCGGATCGCGCCATCGAGCAGGCTGTACTGCGTGTGCAGATGGAGATGCGTGAACCCAGCCATGGTAAAGACCCCTTGATCTAGCTCATGCGACCGACACTCCCGAGGCCCGTTCTGCGAAATCGTTGCCTCGGTTTCGTTCTGATTGCCGTCGCTGCGGCGTGCGGTCCGAAGCAGCCACCGGCGCCTCCGCCCGGGCCGTCGATCCCGGCCGATCCCCAGCGCAACCTGCGCGACATGGTCGTCGAGTGCGATGGCCTGATCACCGCCCTCGAGGGGTACAAGCGCTGCCCGAACCTCGAGACGTCCGACCAGGACGATCTCGACGGCTGGATCGAGCGCGCGCAGAAGGACTTCGCGGCGGGCCGCAAGGCCAAGCCCGAGCCCAACGCACAGCGCGCGATCGCTCTCGCCTGCTTCCGCGCCGCCAAATCCGTCGAGGCCGCGGCCGAGCGCTGCAAGGCCGGCCCCAAGCCCAAGGACGTCACGTACGGCAGCGATCGCTAGAGCTCGATATCGAACCCGCCGCGGACGCCGAACTTGATCACCGTCCGGTCGTCGCCGTCGATGAACGTCCGCTCCCACGAGATGCCGAGCGCGGCGCCCGGGAACAGGAACCGGGTGCGGAGCGCACGCCCGCCGATCGCGAAGCCGAAGTGGGCGCCGTTGTCGACGTCGGTCCAGTCGTCCTCGGTCGAGCGCCCGAGCCAGCCTCCCGAGAACTCGAGGTGCGTGTTCGCGGTCACCACGTGGCGGTAGACCAGCGGCACCACGAGGTCGGCGCCGACCTGCAGCTTCGTGCGCTCTCCCATCTCGTCCCGCGGGAACGAGCCACTCGCGTTGAGCTCCGCGCCGACGAACAGCCCGTCGCCGTCCTCGAACATCCGGCCGAACAGCACGCGAGCCGCGCCACCGAAGCCGAGGTCCTGACGCGTGCCCTGGCTGATGATGTGGCCCTTGCCGCCGCCGCCGAGCGAGAGCACCCACGCGCGCTCCGAGACCTGACGGCCGCGGAACGGGTGCTCGGGCTGGATCCAGAACGGACAGTCGAGCGACAGCTCCTCGGCGCGCGCGAGCACGAGCTTGACGCGCGTCAGTACGAGGAGATCGTCGACCTTCTTGAGTCGCTTGCCGCGGCGCAGGTACGCCGCTTCGACGGGCCCACCCTTGCGCTGGATCTCGCCGTCGATCCAGCTCGCGACCGCGCGCCGCTCGAGCAGGTCGACCCGGCACACCGAGTCGAGCGCCGGGTTCATGAGCTTCTCGATCTCGACGCGATCGACACCCCAGCCGGGGGTCTCGGCGATGGTGACGAGCCGCTCGAGATCGCGGAACAGCGCGCGTTCACTCGGCTGCGTCGGTGCTGGCGTGCGGCACGCGGCCGTTACGACCACGACCACGACCACGACCACGACCACGAACCACCTCATGCGCTGGACGTAGAGGCTGGCGCGCGCGCGGCCGTTACAATCTTCTTGAACTCCTGGCGCTCCTCGACAGTCAGGGTCATCCACGCGGACGCAGAGTACCCGGCCATGAAGAAGAACAGCACGTCGAAGAAGAACGTGGGCTTCAGGATCAACGCAGCGATCGTCACCGTGAAGAAGATCGTCGCAACGACGTAAAAGCCGAACCGGTGCTTGCGGGCGATCCGGTGGCTCGGGAACGGCAAGTACGTCAGCGTCGCGATGCCCATCAGCGGGATCAGAACGACGCCGAGCCACCAGCCGCCGGGCGCGTGGGGTGCGAGCGTCGCGTTGCAGTACGCCATCGCCCAGAACCCGAGCACCGAGCGCGGGAGACCGACCCACACGCCCGTCATCTCGACGGGCTTGACGATGTTGCGGGCGTGGCGGACCGAGACCGTGATCAGGATCGACGCGCATAGCGCGATCGCGAGGCCCTGGTTCATCCACGGCTCGGGGAGCAGGACCTTGTCCTTGTAGACCGTGTAGACGATCGCGGCCGGGGCGACGATGTGCGAGAGGTGATCGCTGATCGTGTCGTACTCGGCACCGAACGCGTTGGATGTGCCGAGCTTGCGCGCGACGTAGCCGTCGAGCGTGTCACCGCACAGGTAGCCGATCATCACCGAGACGCCGGCGGCGAACGGCTGACCGTCGATGCACAGACAGATCGCGACGATTCCCCCGAGCAGATTGATCGTCGTGAACAGGTCCTTGATCCCGAACATCCGCACGGGAACCTCAGGAACCGCTACGCGGTCCGGCGAGCAACGTCGAGCACGACGTACCGCGAAGCCGGCACCGCGCGAAGCGGCTGGGTCTCCGAGGTCTCGAACCTGGTGATCCGCTCGAGCTCGTCGAGCTTGCGGCCGGTATAGGCCGTGTTCGCGAACGCGTCGATGATGGCGCGATTGATCGCGAGATCGGTCTTGGCGGCGAGGCAGAGCACGTTTGCGTTGTTGATCGTGCGCGACATCTCGGCGTCCTCGACCGTGATGCAGCGGGCCGCGTAGATGTCGCGGAACTTGTTCGCCGCGATCGACATCCCCATGCCGGTGCCGCAGCACAGGATGCCGAAGCTCTCGGGGTCGGCGCGGACTGCGGAGCACACGAGCTCGGCGGAGCTCAGGTAGTGGAGCTCGTTCTCGTCGACCGCCTTGATCACGTCACCGAACGCCGAGAGGGCGTCGATATAGGTGGGCAAGGTCGATGCGATGTAGCGGTCGTATCCAAAGTAGATACGCTTGCCAGCATGCGATCCCAGGCGTCGAATCACGGGGCTTTCTAGCAAAGTACAGGCGTCTGACGCAAGAACGTTGCCACCACGCCAGGTGCCCGTCACCGCGCGGGGGTGGTGGTTTTTCCCCACCTTCGAGGCGGGACCCTGCCAGATCCTCACCCGAAACCGTCAGGCCGCCCGACGCAGAATGTCGGACATGGCGGTCATCACGCCCTTGATGTCCTCGTCGGTGAGGTTGCCGATCGTCGAGAGCTGGAAGTGGCTCTGGTCGCCCGGGATCCCGTAGAGGACGAAGTACCCTCGGCTCTCCATCTGCTTGGAGAACGTGCTGTAAGGCAGTCCGACAGGGAGTCGGAAGTTGACCGCGATGTTGGAACGGTACGCTGCATCGAGAATCGGCTGGATATCGAGCTTCGCGAGGTGGTCGATCAGAGTAGCCATCTGGCGCTGGATCCGCGCCATGTGCTCCTGCATGCCGACCGTCTTGATGTGCTCGCATGCTGCGCTGAGCGCCGCGTGGAGCGCGACCGGCTGGGCGAACCGCGGCTGATGGTCGGCCGCCTGGCGCTCGCACTCCGCGATCACGTCGAGATAGTACCCACGCGGGCGAGCCACCGACTTGAACGTCGGGATCGAGGCCTTCTTGACGAACACGATGCCCAGTCCGGGTGCCGCCATGATCGCCTTGGCCGACGAGGCAGTGACGAGATCGACCCCAGACTTCTCGATGTCGATCGCGTACGAGTACGCGCTCGAGATTCCGTCCGCGGCGACCATGAGACCACGGTCCTTGCACGCGCGTCCGATCGCTTCGAAGTCGTTGCGAAGTCCGGTGCGCGTCTCGTGGCTGACGAAGAACACCCACTTGATCGAGGGATCCTTGTCGAGTCGCGCGGCGATCGCATCGACGTCGAGCGGCTTGTCTTGCGGGCCTTCGAAGACCTCGTGGTCGATGTGGTTCTGCTTCGCCTGATCGACGACGCGCGAACCGAACCAGCCGTTGTTCGTGATCAGGCCCTTGCCGAACGGCTCCAGCGCGAGCAGGCACCCCTCGTTGGCACCGGTCCCGGTCGCCGTCATCACGGTCGCAAAATAGTCATCCGGGCGACGGATGCCAATCAGCTGCTTGAGGTCGCGCTCGGTGCCGCCTAGCATGTCCCGGAAGGCGTCCTGCCGGTGATAGTTGCACGGCGGATTCGCCAGGGCCGCCGCAACGTTAGAGGGGATCCGGACCGGGCCTGGCGTGAACAAGATCAGGTCGCGCATGGGGACGAACAGGCCGAATACCACGCGTTCATAGCGCTCGTCTCGTGAAAATTACGGCAGGATCTCGGCGGGTTTGGCCCCCAGATCCCGTCGACGCAGGATCGCCAGCCAGGTCGGCGTCACCATGATGGCGATCGTCACGCACGCGAGCTCACCGAGCAGCGCGGCGAGGCCAAAAGCCTTGATTCCCCCGTTGGCCGACAGCATCAGCGTGCCGTAGCCGACGGCGGTCGTGTACGAGCACAACAGGACACTGCCACCTGTCGTGCGCAGCAGGTGATGGGGCCCGAGGTGGCCGTCCTGTCGATCGCGAGCTGCCAGGTTGACCGCGTAGTCGATCCCGATCCCCACCGTGATCGGCAGCGCGATCAGATCCAGGAAGTGCACCCGCAGCCCCGATAGCGCGCACAGCGCGACCATCACCACCACGCCCGCGAACCCGCATGCGAGCGTGACCAACCCGTGGCGGCGCAGGCCGAGGACGAGGAACACCGCCAGGATCGATCCGCCGATCGCGAACAGCGTCATCAGCGGCGCGTCTCGCTCCATCGTCTCGATGATGTCCGCGACGATCAGCGGCTCGCCGGCGATCGCCGCGTTCGGCGGCAGCTCGACGAGCCTCGCCTCCGTCGCGAACTCGAGCCGATCGTTGACATCGAACGAATTGAACCGCTTCGCGCCACGCACGACGATCAACCGCCCGATCGTCCCGTTCTTCTCGATGAACGGCCACGCGAGATCGTGCGGTGCATCGGTGTCGACGAGCGCGACCAGCCCGTCTGGCGGCCGCAGTCGATCGAGCTCCGCTTTGTCTTCGGGCGACACGGCCGCCGCGAGCTTCGGATCGTCGAGGAGCGCGCGGATCTCGTCGAGGACCGCGAGCTTCTCCTTCTGCTGCGTCGGCAG
>JANOPP010000576.1:0-2629 GCA_031421915.1 Myxococcales bacterium
AAGCCGGTCCCGGCAAGAATCCGCAGCATCGTCCAGCGCCAGGTCCATCACATCACGCGGATGGTCGACGACCTCCTCGATGTCGCGCGGTTCACGGCCGGCAAGCTCGAGCTCCGGCGTGAGCTCGTCGACGTCGCCGACATCGTCGAAGAGTCCGTCACGGCCTGCCGCGGCGCGATCGACGCGCGCAAGCACTCGGTCCAGGTGATCGGCGGCAAGCAACCCGCGATCATCAACGGCGATTCCGTCCGGCTCGTCCAGGTGATCTCGAACCTCCTCAACAATGCAGCCAAGTACACGGAGCCCGGCGGCATGCTCGTCGTCCGGTGGGGCACCGAGCACGGCAACGCGTTCGTGAAGGTCACCGACAACGGCAAGGGCATTCCCCACGAGGTGTTGCCTCGTGTGTTCGACATGTTCGTCCAGGAGCGCGTGCGGTCGAGTGGCGCCGGCGGCCTCGGCCTCGGCCTCGGTCTCGTCAAGCGACTCGTCGAGCTGCACGGCGGAACCGTCGACGCCGCGAGCGCAGGTATCGACAAGGGCAGCACCTTCTCGCTCGAGATCCCACTCGCCGCCGAGGCGCTCGCCCAGGCGTTCGTCCCGTCGCGGACGACGACCAGTCCGAGGAAGTCGCTGCGCGCCGTGGTCTGCGATGACGCCGCGGATCTCCGCGAGCTCGTCGCCGATCTTCTCAGACTACGCGGCCACGAGGTCACCGTCGTCGAAGACGGCCCGTCCGCGGTCCGCGCGATCATCGCCGAGCGTCCGGACGTCGCGCTGATCGACATCGGTCTGCCCGACATGGACGGCTACGAGGTCGCGCGCCAGATCCGCCGCGAGATCCTCGACTACAAACCGCGCCTGATCGCGATGACTGGCTACGGCCAGGCCAGCGACCGCGCCTCGGCCTTCGAGGCCGGCTTCGACGCTCACATCACGAAGCCCGCAAGCGCCGACAAGATCCTGCGAGCTCTCTACGGGAACCCAGAGGAAGCATGAACACCTTCGACGCACCGAAGACGCGGAACGCCAAGAAGACGACCTCCGCAGATCCGGCCAGCGGCCACACCAATGGCGACGGCAAGGCCACGACCGGAGGTCTGGATCACCGCCAGATTCTCGCGGCGCTGCGCGCGTTCAAGCGCGGCGACTTCGACGTCCGGTTGCGCGAGGATCTCACCGGGGTCGACGGCCAGATCGCCGAGACGTTCAACGAGCTCGTGGGGATGGTGCAGACGATCAAGGAGGAGGCCAGCGAGGTCTCCAATGCGGTCGGCAAGGAGGGTCAGGCCGCCAAGCGCATGCGCCGGCTCAACGCGAGCGGTGGCTGGTCGCAGTACATCTCGGCAGTCAACGAGGTCATCACGGACCTCACCGGCCATGCGAACGAGATCGCGCGCGTCGTCACGGCCGTCGCCCGCGGCGATCTCGAACAGACGATGGAGCTCGAGGACGGCAGCGGCGGCGCCCGGCGCGGCGAGTTCCTTCGCCACGCACGCATCGTCAACGGCATGGTCGCGCGACTCTCGCAGTTCGGCTCCGAGGTGACCCGCGTCGCGCAGGAGGTCGGCGGCGAAGGAAAGCTCGGCGCCCAGGCCCGCGTGCAGGGCGTGTCCGGTGTGTGGAAGGATCTCACCGACTCCGTGAACCTCATGGCGTCGAACCTGACGTCTCAGGTCCGAGAGATTGCCCGCGTGACGACGGCCGTCGCGCAGGGCGACTTGACCAAGACGATCACGATCGACGTCAAGGGCGAGATCCTCGAGCTCAAGAACACCATGAACACCATGGTCGAGCAGCTCCGCGCCTTCGCGAACGAGGTGACGCGCGTTGCTCGCGAGGTCGGCACCGAAGGCCGCCTCGGCGGTCAGGCGACCGTCCGCGGCGTGTCCGGCGTGTGGCGCGAGCTGACCGAGTCCGTCAACTCGATGGCGAACAACCTGACGTTCCAGGTCCGCAACATCGCCGAAGTCACCTCCGCCGTCGCCGCCGGTGACCTCGGCAAGAAGATCACCGTCGAGGCAAAGGGCGAGATCCTCTCGCTGAAGAACACGATCAACATCATGGTCGATCAGCTGAGCTCGTTCGCTGCCGAGGTCACGCGCGTGTCACGCGAGGTCGGCACCGAGGGCGTGCTCGGTGGTCAGGCAGAGGTCGCCGACGTCTCCGGCGTGTGGCGCGAGCTGACCCAGAACGTGAACTCGATGGCGTCGAACCTGACGTCTCAGGTGCGCGCGATCGCAGAGGTCACCACCGCGATCGCCGCCGGCGACCTGTCGAAGAAGATCGGCGTCGATGCGCGCGGCGAGATCCTCGCGCTCAAGAACACGATCAACACCACCGTCGACAAGCTCGGCCGGTTCTCCGCCGAGGTGTCGCGTGTCGCACGCCTCGTCGGCACGGAAGGCACGCTCGGTGTGACCGCCGACGTCAAGGACGTGTCGGGCATCTGGAAGGAGCTGACCGACAACGTCAACCAGATGGCGAAGAACCTGACCAACCAGGTTCGCGACATCGCCGAGGTGACCACCGCCGTCGCGAACGGCGACCTCACCCGCAAGATCACGGTCGAGGCGCGCGGCGAGCTCGTCACGCTCAAGAACACCGTCAACACGATGGTCGATCAGCT
>JANOPP010000577.1:0-1578 GCA_031421915.1 Myxococcales bacterium
TCCCCTGGTTGTGCCCGATGCCTACGAAGCGGCGGTTCGCAAGTTACAGGACGTAGGTTAGCAGGATAACGAGACTACTTAGTACAGCTCCCCGCAAGTTGGTGATCAGGATGGCGCCTGAGCTTTGTTGATCGATTTCGATCGGTTAGCTCAGTCCGAAGTTTCGCCGTCAGAGGGCCGTGATCCGCTGGGGGTATGAAGGTCAAGGCCGCCAAGCAGCCGAAGGTCAAGAAGGCGCCGTTGAAGGTTGTCCTCGATCGCGAGCAACGAATGGTGCTCGATGAGATCGCCCACGCGATGACGTACCCATATCGGGACGTGATCCGTGCGCGCATGATCCTGCTGCTCGCCGACGGCGTATCGCAGGCCGAGGTGGGTCGGCGGGTGGGGCTACGGCGCAGGATCGTTCGAAAGTGGGCGGAGCGATTCGTCGAGCGCGGACTTCTGGGCCTAAACGACGCACCACGAAGCGGGCGTCCCCCGCGTTTTTCCCCCGATCGTCGCGAAACACCTGATCAAGCTCGCCTGCGAGCTGCCTGAGGACGAGGCACGCTCGCTCTCGACGTGGACGTGCAGCGAGCTGGCACGAACGCTGGTCCGAGACCGCGTCGTGGACTCGATCTCGGCGTCGTCGGTCCAGCGAATCCTCGCGTTGGAGAAGCTCAAACCCTGGCGGGTGCATCACTGGCTCAGCTCGAAAGTTCCTCGCGACGATCATTTCCGGGAGACCATTCACAACATCTGCGACCTGTACACGCGCAAGGTCGGCCCGCACGAGCGCATCTTGTCTCTCGACGAGAAGACGTCACTCCAGCCGCGAACGCGGACATCGCGCAATCGTCCCGCGCGACCAGGGAACGAGCCGGTCGTCGTCGAGCACGAGTACGTCCGCAAGGGCGCACTCAACCTCTTCGCCGCCTTCGATACGCGCACCGGTCGGGTCCTCGGGATCCTCCGCAAGCGCAAACGGCAGATCGAGTTCATCGAGCTGCTCGAAGCCATCGACCGCTCGACGCCAACGTCGGTCACGCGCATTCACCTGCTGTGCGACAACCTCAGCATCCACGTCGGCAAGCTCGCACGAGCGTGGATCGCCGCTCACACTCGGTTTCGGATGCATTTCACGCCTGTCCACTGCTCGTGGATGAACCAAGTCGAGCAGTGGTTCTCGATCCTCCAGCGCAAGCGCCTCAAAGCGCCGAACTTCGCCGACCTTGCGGATCTCGAAGCCAAGATCCTCGCGTTCATCGACGAATGGAACGAGATCGCGCACCCGTTCAACTGGACCCCGAAGTCGTTCGAGAAGGTCCTCAAGAGCATCGACGATCCTTGGCGCCGCCGCCCGCACTGGACCGACGTCATCAAGGCACCAGCACTCAGGCCGGCGGCGTGATGGCCACCAACTTATGGGGAGCTGTACTAAGGGACGCCGTGCCCGTACTCGAGGTCGGTCGAGGTGAGCCATCGATCGGGACACCGCTGGACGTCACCGCCGAAGAGGTTCACATCGAGACGCACATTCCGGCCGACGACGAGACCGAAGCGACGCTGCGAGCGCTACGCTAGAGCCCACACTAC
>JANOPP010000578.1:0-48136 GCA_031421915.1 Myxococcales bacterium
GACGGCGCCCGCCTCGACGAGCGCGACCGCGATCCGGGCGGCCTGCTTGCCGTACGGCCGATCGACGCGCTCGGCCGCGAACAGCGCGAGCGGGAGGTTTCCCTCGGTGAGAAACCGCGCGCGATCGCGATAGCGCAGGAATACGAGGACCTCGGCGACGCCGCGCCACAGCGTGAGCTGCGCGAGCTGACCCTCGAGAGCCTCGACGCCGATCAGCGCGTTGTGGATACCGCCCGCGCGATCGATCCAGCGGAACAGCGCCTGGGTGTGCGCCTCCCAGCGCCACAGGCGAGCGTGCGCGAGCGGGGGCAGCTCCGTCGCGTTGCCCCACAGCGCGGCGGCCGCATTGTCGAGCTCGGCCTCGAACCGCGGCGTGTGCTCGGCGAACCGATCGAGCTGCACCGCCACCTCCTCGATCGAGTCGGCGCAGCCGAGGAGGGCCGCGCATGCCGCGACGCTCGGTGCTGCCTTGCGGGCGCGCAGTGCATCGACGAGCCCGACCGTGGGGGACTGCATCGCGACCTCGAGCTTGCTCTCGAGATCGACGTCGGCGCACGAGTAGATCTCGAACCGCTCGGCGTCGGTGAGCGCGCGCCTGGCGCGGACCTTGGGGAGAGACACCGTCGTTGCCGCGACGACCACGCGCCGCACGCGCATGGCCCAGCCCCGCACGACGTGATCCTCGCGGTCGGCGAACGCCTGAGCGAGCGCAAGCTCGCGGTCGCGCGGCAAGCTGTCGACGCCGTCGACCGAACCGACGAGCCGGCGCGCGACGACGTCGTCGAGGAGCTTGGCTGCCGAGGCGAGCACCTTGTCGGTGAGGGCGCGTGCGATGACGACGGCGATCGCGACCTCGCGCTCGGAGGTGCCGGGCGCGAGGAGCGCGGCGAGGATCTCGGCGAAGCCGACGCGATCGATCCGCGACGACAGCATCACGGCGGCGGTGAGTAGCTGCGGATCGTCGGCCGCGATGCCCGTGGCGACGAGCGCGAGGAACGCCGGGTGTCGGACGTGGCGCGCCAGCTGATCGATGAAGCCCTCGAGCCGCTTGCCGGAGAACACGCCGAGCGCGATGCCGGCGAGGGCAGGGATGCGATCGAACCGCGTCTTCTCGATCGCCGAGAGCAGCCGCAGCTCGCGCTTGCTGCTCTCCTGCGGGAGCCGGCAGATCTCTCGCCAGCCGTGATCGCTGGCGCACAGCGCCGCGTGGACCACCGGCTCACCGAACGCCTTGATCAACCGCGACACGCGATGGACGGTGTTGAGCCCGGAGATGCCCGCCGCGAGCGCGAGGTCTCGCTGCACGACCGGCGCGAGGAGGAGGCGCTCGATGATCTCCTTCGGCGGACGAACCGGCCACGCGTTCCTGAACATGCATGCGGCGACCGCGCTCCCCATCGTTGCGTCGAAGCTCGGCCGCTCGACGACGCGCGGCTCGAGCGTCGCCAGGGCGCCCCACAGCGGCGCCGAGGACCGACGCGCGAGCTGCGAGGACAGCGCGACGATCGTGCGGCGGAGCAGCGTCATCGGTTTCGTCGTCGCGACCGTGACGAGGTGCTCGAGCTCGCGGCCGTACGCACCGGCCTCGTCGATCGCGCGCACGATCTGGTCGAGCGCGTCGTGGCCCGGCGCGATCGCGAGCATGGTGGGCGTCGCGGCGAGATACGCGGCGATCTGCTCCTCGGTGCGGCCGTGCTCCTTCGTCAGGAATGCGACGAGCTCGTGCACCGGCGTGTACGTGACCATCTTGATCAGCTCGGCCGAGGTCAGGTGGCCGCCCGCGTGCAGATCGAACGCGAGCGGCAGGCGATTGACGGGCCACGCGGTCTCGGAGATCCGATCGGCACTCGCTGGATCAGCGCGCAGGTACGCGGCCATCTCGAGGGCGCCCTGCGGGACATCGTCGAGCGCGGCGCGGCGAACGTCGACGCGCGCATGGAACAGGGCGTGGACGTAGCGCCCACCTGCGTCGCGCGCGGTGGTGCGCAGTGCAGCGACGGCGGCGAGCCGGACGGTCTCGTCCTCGTCGTCGAGGCGCAGGGCGATCGCGCGAACACCGGGCATCCCGCGGACGCCGGCGATCGTCGCCAGCGCCGCGATCCGGATCGCGGGCTCCGCGTGGGATACGAGCGGGAGGAGGCGACCGAAGTACGGAGCGCGACGCGAGAGGTTCCACTCCGCGAGCGCGCGGAGCTCCTCCGGGCTCACCGAGCCCGTCGTCAGTCGCCGCCAGAGATCGAGATCGCGCACGAGGGTCTATCCTCCAACAAACAGGGCGCCGCGGCGTGCCGCTGCGCTGACGATCATCGCGCCCTCTCTACAGGTGATGACGCGGCAACGAGCCGCACGCGTCATGCGTCAGAGAAGATGGAGATGACCGGCAGCGCGCCCGGTACGGAGTCAGCGTCGCCGTCGCGAGCACACGAAGACCTTTTGAGGGGTCAGCGCAGGCACGCGGGGTGAGACGCCGAAGTCGATGGCGTGAGACTGGGGTAGCCGTCCAAAGGCACCACTGGCGGAAGGGGGCGCAGTGCCGGACGACGCGCCTCAGCTGCTCCCGCCAGAGGAGCTGTCACGCAGGCGCGTGTCGTTGCATCAAGCTCCGGACCGGGATGCGGCAGTGCCGCGACGCCCGGGACGAGAGATATGTCAGGTTTGATTGCATCGAATCACGAGGTACCTCCCCCGAGGGAGAACGCAGGCCGCCCACACTAAAGAACCGACGGTCGGTGAGCAAGTGGAAATTCGTAAACGCGCGATGACGCGCGAGGTTCTGTTTCAGCGCCGGTTTCGCATAGAGTCCGGGAATGCGAAGCCTGTCGATTCCCGCGGTTGCCCTGCTGTTCGTCGGCTGTCAGTTCTCCGCCTCGTGCGGCGGCAAGAAGCTGAACATGGAGAAGGCGCGCGAGTTTGTCGGCTCCACGCTCGAGGCTGACGCAAAGCAGAAGCCGACCAACGTGAACTGCCCTGACTCGGTGAAGCTGGAGAAGGACAAGATGTTCGACTGCACCGCGACGTTTGGCTCCGCGGTCGCGACGGTCTCGATCAACCAGAACGACGATCAGGGCAACGTCACCATCAAGGCGATCCGCGGCATCCTGATCGCCCACAAGCTCGAGACGCTGATCTCCGACGAGATCGGCAAGAAGCTCAACGTCCACGTCACCGTCAACTGCGGCGATCGCGTGCGCACTTCGAAGGCGGGCGACACGTTCACGTGCGATGCCCAGGACGCCAAGGGTGTCGGAGGCAAGATCGCGGTCAACGTCAAGGACGACACGGGCAACGTCGACTGGAAACTCGTGAAACCCGACGCTCCGCCGGCTCCCGAAGCGCCGCCCACGGCTCCTGCCGATCCGACGCCAATGCCGACGACCGACACGCCCGCGCCGACCCCCTGAAACCCTTCAGGCGCGACGGGCATCCAGATCGCGAGAACCTCACCGCCGGTGGTTGACGCGACGCGTAAGTGTGCCCATAAACTGAATGACGGTTCATTCACCCCGCGAGGCCCCACGACGATGGCGAACCAGAATTTCTACAAGGCAAACCTCCGCGACCTGCAGTTCCTCCTGTTCGAGCAGTTCAAGCTCGGCGAGCTCCTCGGCAAGGCGCCCTACGCGAACTGGGGAAAGGACGAAGTGATCGCCGTCCTCGAGGAGGCCTACGGCTGGGCGCAGAAGTACCTCGGCTCGATCAATGCCTCGGGTGACGCCGAGGGCTGCCGCCTCGAGAACGGTCAGGTTCGGGTTCCCTCCGGCTTCAAGGAGGCGTGGAAGGCGATGGCCGATGCCGGCTGGCGCACGCTCGCGATCGACGAGAAGCACGGCGGCCAGGCGGGCCCGTTCACCCTCTCGATGATGGTCGAGGAGTTCATGTGCGGCTCGAACACGAGCTTCAACATGTACCCGGCCCTCACGCAGGGCGCTGCCGACGTGATCCTCGCGTTCGGCAGCGAGCAAGAGATCAAGACGTACGTCCCCAACATGTTCAACGGCACGTGGGCGGGCACGATGTGCCTGACCGAGCCGCAGGCCGGCTCCGACGTCGGCAGCTCGGCGACGACGGCGACCAAGCGCCCGGACGGTCAGTACAACATCAAGGGCACCAAGATTTACATCTCCGGCGGCGACCAGGACATGACGGAGAACATCATCCACATGGTCCTCGCGCGTGTCCCCGACGCACCCGCGGGCACCAAGGGACTGTCCCTGTTCATTGTTCCGAAGATCCGTCCCGACGGTACGCCGAACGATGTCGCGACCGCGGGCATCGAGCACAAGATGGGGATCCGGGCCTCGGCGACCGCCCAGCTCGTGTTCGGAGAGAACGACAACTGCATCGGCGAGCTGATCGGTGAGGTCGAGAACAAGGGCATGTCCCAGATGTTCCACCTCATGAACTACGCCCGCATCGGCGTCGGTCTCCAGGGGCTCGCGCTCGCCTCGTCCGCGTACCTCAATGCGCTCGAGTACGCGAAGGACCGCAAGCAGGGCAGCTCGATCAAGCAGTGGAAGGATGCGACCGCGCCACGCGTGCCGATCATCGAGCACCCCGACGTCCGCCGCATGCTCCTCGACATGAAGTCCAAGGTCGAGGGCATCCGTGCGCTCGCCGTGAAGCTGACGATGCACATCGATCGCCAGAAGATGCTCGAGACCACGGGCGGAGATAAGACCCAGATCGAGTATCACCAGGGTCAGGTCGATCTGCTCGTCCCGCTGATCAAGGCGTACGCGAGCGATCAAGCGTTCGCGATCTGCGCGACCGCGATCCAGGTCTACGGCGGCGCCGGCTATCTGAAGGACTGGCCCGTCGAGCAGTACGCGCGCGATTCGAAGATCTTCTCGATCTACGAGGGAACGAACCACATCCAGGCGATGGACCTCGTCGGCCGCAAGCTGATGCAGCGCGGTGGTGCGAACGTGCAGGCATTCGGCAAGGACGTCGCGACGTTCGTCGCCGCGAACAAGGATCACGCCACGCTCAAGGACGGGGTCGCGGTCCTCGGCCAGGCGATGGAAGCGTTGACCGCGACCGGTGGCAAGTTCGCGCAGTGGTTCGGCGGCGGCAAGATGGAAATGGTGCCGACCGTCGCGAACCGGTTCCTCGAGATGATGTCCGAGACCGTCGTCGGCTGGCTCCTGCTCGAGCAGGCCGTGATCGCCGAGGCCGCGGCCGCCAAGCTCGCCGCCGATCATCCGGATCGCGCGTTCTACGAGGGCAAGAAGTTCGGCGCGCTGTTCTTCGCCTACAACACCCTCCCGGGTGTCGCGGCCAAGGCGCAGCTGATCGCGCGCGAGGATCGCACCGCGCTCGACATCCCGGTCAGCGCGTTCGCTCCGGGCTGACCCCCGACGCCCTACGTACACGGGCCGTGGCCCGTTGCCGTCATTACCGATAGAACAGACCGAGCGAGAACAACGAGATATCGTCGGCGAACGTTCGCTGCCATCGCGCGGCCAGGCCGATGCGGTGCACACCTGGGCGCAACCAGTCCCAGCCGACCATGACGCCGTAGATCGCGTCCGCGCGCCAGCGTGCGGCGGCGTCACCATCGCCGATCCGGTGGGCACCGACGCCAACGAACCCGGCTGCCCAGTACGAGTCAATGTCGATCTGCAGATGTGCGTGCAGCTGGATCGGAACGACGCTCACCGAGCGTCCAATCGCGTCGAGCTGATAGCTGCCCGAGTAGCGCCCGACCTCCGCATACCCACCGAGACCGGCCCATCGCAAGGCGCGGTAGCCGGCGCCGACACCGACGCCGTATCCTGTCGGACGGACATTGCCGAGGCCTTCGGTGCCGGTGATCGAAAGGATTCCGACGCTCGGATACGCCAGGAGCGTGTAGGGCGGTGGTGGCTGCGTCGTGATGGCGGGCTTGAGATCTGCGAGAGGAACGCGCTGTTCGGCGGCCACAAGCGGGGGCGTAACGGATCCTGGCGATGTCGTCGCAGGCTGGGGCGTGGGGCTCACGAGATAGGTGGGTTGACGGCCGAGCACCCCGAACGCGCTCTTCACCTCGGGTGCTGGGCCGTTGATCAAGATCGTCGCCGCAGCGAGATCGAGCGACGACAAGGTGGTCGCCATGTCGCCGATCGTGAGCGCTTGGACCGCACGAACTGCCTCGAGCTGCGACGTCGATCCGCGTCCGGTCGAGACGTCCTGCTCGATCTGCGCCGCCAGTGCTGCCGCACTTCCAGTCTGCGAATGTAGTCTGGTTGCCACACGCGCCCGGGCGACAACGAACGCCTCGGCGGCGTTGTCCGGATCGTTGCGCAGCGACTCGATACGATCACGGACGAGCTGGACCGCGACCTTCGAGCGATTCACATCGATCCAGCCGGTGAGGACGTAGAACCTGGCGAGCCGCGTCTCGGCGAGCTCTGCATCGACCGTGTAGCTCGCGCCGAGTCGATAACGAACGTCGCGTGCAATTCCGGACAACATCTCTGCGGCTACGAGCTGCTGGGCGCGGCCGGTCTCGCGCGCGGGGATCGCGACGCGGAGCTGCAGCATCGCAGTCTCGTCGATGCGAGCGATCGAGGCGGGACTCGGTGTCGTCGCGACGGTCGTGCGCTTGGCGGCGCTGCCTTGCCAGTCGGCGAACAAGAAGTCGATCCAGCGGCCGGCGAGCACCGGATCGAAGCGTCCCGCGAGCACGAGCGTCGCGTTGTCGGGCACGTAGTGGGCCCTGCGGAACTGCGCCGCATCGTGGAGCGACAGCGTGGTGCTGGCGTGACGGCCGATGCCTGCTTGCACATAAGGATGCTGCTCGCCGAACAGGGCAGAGCGCCACGCGTCAGTCAGGAGGCCCTCGTCATCGAATCGCTTCGTCGCGCGTTGGATCGCGCTCATGTAGGCCTGTGCCGTGTCGTCATAGGTCCCGTCACGCACCCAGCGACGCAGACCGGCGAGGACGACGTCGAGGTTCATGTCGAGCCCTTGGACCGAGAACGTCGTGCGATCTGCGCTCACGTCCGTATTGCGCATACCGCCCGTGCGCGCGAACTCGAGAAGATCTTCGAGGTAATGCAGATCCCAGGTCAACGTGTGAGCCGCGAGCAACGCGACCCCGCGTCGCTGAGTCGGTTCGTCGCCGGTACCGGTGCCGAAGATTAGCCGCGCGTCGAACGTCGGGACGGTGGCGTACGGGAGGAGCACGATGCGGAGGCCGTTGGGCAGGACTCGTGTGATCGCGTCTGCGCTCTGTGCGGGCGGCGCATCGAGTGGTTTCCGGGCGAGCGCCGGATCGCGAGAGGTCCGACGGCGACCCATGTCGTGAACGGGTGCGCGGAAGCTGGTGCGCTGGCCACGCTTTTTGTTGCTGCTTGGCAGGAGTGTGACGCTCGTCGGACGCAGCGCGCCGAGATACGTTGTCGTCAGGTCCATACCTTCCTGCCGCGTCAGGCCGCGGAGCTGCCCGAGCTCGGCGGTGACCGCCGCACCTGGATCTCGGCCGGCTAGCACGTGGGTGGCCAATCCGACGTCGCGGTCGCTGCCGTCCTCGAGCGTGGCAAACCGCGAATAGATCGCGGCCGCCTTGATGCGGTCGAACGCCACCTGATCCATCCTCGACGCATGTTCGCGAAACAGGCTTGGGAGACTGTCGATCGCGCGGCGCGCACCTGCGCCGGCCTGCATGACGGTCTCTCCTTCACCGGGCACGATCGCGACGCCAAACATCGGTGCGCGGGTGTCGCCAAGCTCGAGCCCGATGACCGAGCCCTTGATCTCTGCATCGATGAGTCGTGGTAACGCCGACACGATGGCGCGCACCTTGGTCTGGAGCTCGGGATCGTGCGGGAGCCGCCACGCGATCACGAAGACCTCGTCGTCGACAGGAACACGCACCTCGACGTAGCCTGGTTTGACCGAGCCGCGAGCAACCTCGGTCGGCTTCGCCCCGGGGCGGCGTGTGATCTGTGCTGCCAGCATCGCGAGCGAGGTCTTCACGGCCGTGCCCGGAAGGTTCCCCGATATCACGAGGGCGGCATTGCCGGGAGCGTAGCGAGCTTCCATGAACGCACACGCATCCGCACGCGTGATCGCACCGACACTCGCGCGCGTACCTCCGACGATCTGACGGTACGGGTGGCCCTCGGGGTACAGCGCGCTGTAAAGCGCGGCGAAGATCTCGGTTGCCTGGTCGCGTTGTTCGAGCTCATTGATCACGACATCGCGCTCGTTGGTAAAGGCGAGGTCGGTGATCGTCTTGCAGCGCAGCTCGAGCCGTGCGATCTCGATCGCCAGCAAGGTGTCGAGCGCCGTGCGTGGCCCACGCGCGACATAGGTTGTCGCATCGTGCGTGGTCGCGGCGTTGAACTGCGTCGCCACGTCTTCGAGCAGCGCGAAGATCGGCTGACCGTCGAGGAGCTGCTGGAACATCAGGTGCTCGACGAGGTGAGCGACTCCAGGGTGGGCCTGATCGTCGACCGAGCCGACTCGATACCGCATGGTGACCTGCACGTCCGTCGCGCTGGAATCCAGCACCACCACGACGCGAAGGCCGTTCGGGAGCGTGACGGTCGAGATCTCGAGGCCCAGGGTGGTCGCGCGCGGCGGAGCGGCGGGCGGGCGTTGCACGCAAGACGCGAGCGCCACCATCACAACGAGACCCGCCGTGCCCACCTTCACCCGACCACTATAGAGGAGGTCCTGGCGCGCAGGGAGATGCGGACGATTCGCGAGACGATCGACACAGCGAACGCGACCCGACGTCGCGGTCGCCGCGCGAAGTAGCCGTTCTAGCGCTCGGTGCTAGGGGCTCGTCGAAGCTTCAGTTGCACGGCCGGCTGGTCGGCGCGTGCGCGCGCGGCCGCGTCGGTTCCGTAGGCAATCGCGATCTTCTCGGGATGGATCGGGTCATCATACTCGACGTCATAGATCGTCGCCTTGTCGCCGTCCCAGACCACGAACTGCCAGGCCTCTCCTCGGTCGAGCCCGATCGTATGCGAGTACACATTCGTCGCGGCAACTGACAGGACGGCCCATGCCCAACCATTCGGGGGGGAGATCGTCGGAACCTGAACCAGGTCGAGACACGTCATGGTTTCGCTCCGTGCGCGTCGAGGAAGCACAGCACTTCCGACACCGGCGGGGCGCCGATCCGTTTGTCCTTTGCGAACCCATGCACCTTCAAGCATCCCGTCGATCCGATCCGATTCCGCGCGCGGACCACGGATCACGTGAGCGATGAGCCATTCCTGCAATGTTGCCCAGTGCGTCTCGCCGATCGACGTAGGTAGTGGCGGAAGCTCGAGCAAGTCGAGCCGGTTCCGAAGCTGTTCGAAGGTCTTGTGGGCTTCGACGCTTTGGACCATCGCGTCCTTTCGGTCCACACGAAGTGCAAGTTCGACGAACCTTGCGATGATCGGCAGGCGGATGTGCCACTGCGCGGCCTTCGGGATCGGTCCGAATGCCGCGCGCAGAGCGTCTGCGTGTGCGAGTCGAAACTGCGCGCGATTTCCCTCGGAGATCGAAGTGACCACACCAGCAAGGACGAGGTCGTTCAGAACCAATGCGACGTTGCGCTTGCTGTAGCCGAGCTCGGAGAGAGCCAAGGCCGTGAGACCGCGTCCGCGATCATCCTGAGCGAGCAACTCGAGAATGATCTCAGCGCGAGCGTTGGCACCGAATGCGCATCGCAGGCGTAGCAGTGCTCTCGCTGGCGTTGCCAGGTGCGTCAGCTCGGACTTACCGGTCGACTTCTTGGCGAGCTGGACGTGTGCCTCGAAGCCGGCAAGCGTGAGGCTGCCGACCTGACGACCGAGAGAGTTCAGCCTCGGCGCCGACAGGTGATGCCCGAACTGTCGATACCAGTCGACGACCTCGTCGCGCAGACGAGGGTCTTCGTCCATGATACCGAAGGTGAAGTACAGCAGCGCCTCTGGATCGACTGCGGTCTGGGGTGGTAGCGCGGTCCCTCGCACGCCAAGACCAACCCAGTGACTCCATGCGAGATCGAGGGCGGCGCGAACCAGGTCGTTAGTCGGCACGAGATGCCTTGATGTGTGCGACGGCGGCATCGACGAACGCAGGGAATTCGGTGCCGATATCCTGACGTTTGACCCAACTCGCGGCGTCGCTCAGTTCCGCATCCGTCGGCGCCAACGAGATCAGGTCGCGAACATGCTTGCTCCGGGGATCTCCGTCAGTGGCCGCGTACAACTTGAAGCAGATCTGATCGAACCGGCTGGCCAGTTGAACAACGAGGCCACCGAAGGCCATCTTCACAGTTCGGTCGCGAAAGCCGTCGGGGAGGCCCTGCAGCAACTGGTCGGCGGGTCCGTTGTTCAACCAGTCATCAGCGAGACCGAGAATACGTGCTGTATCGACAACGGCTCGAGAGAGCGACGCCGGCAGCGGGCGGGCAAACTGGTAGTCGCCGTTCTCGACAATGGCCAGAGCGTCGAGGTCCTTGGTCGGGCGCTCGATGATCCCGAGTAGCAACAGCCCGCCGCCACCAATCGCTACAACCTCGAACGTGTGTCCTTGGTCTGCGAGCAACGCACCCAGTGTTGCCAGTGCCTGTCGGAGGCTATCGCTCGCGAACATTCGTCGAGCGTACCGCAATTCTCGAATCGCGAAGTATTATTTCCCGAATCGCGAAAGATTCACGAGATCCCTAGTCAATTCGATGAATACGGTGGCGACGGCGCTTCGCGAACAGACCTGCGAACAGGCCCGCGATCACGAGCGGCGGCGCGTTGCCGTCACCGTCGGCGGAGCAGCCGCCCGAGACGACCGTCGCGCACGTCTCGGTGACGACCTCGCAGACGCCCTCGGTGTCCGCTGCTTCCGGCGTCCGCATCGCCGTGGTGCCCGGCGCGACCTGGAAGTACATCGTCGCGGCGACGAGGTCGGCGCTGGCGCTCTCGCAGCTCTCGACCGGCGTGCCGTCGCTGCCAACGGGCCACGCGGTGCCCTCGATACCGCAGTTGTGATCGAGCCCGAGTGCGTGGCCGATCTCGTGCGCCACGGCACTCGTGAGATCGATCGCGGTGGCTCGCCCGTCAGTGGCGAGCGCGAAGTCGACGGTGTTGATCTCGATGTCGACCTCGATGATCTCGCCGTCGCGGGGCGAGACCGGATCGTCGACGAAGATCATCCGGGTCACGGCGACGGCGTCCGGGTTGTGACAGACCTCGGCCTCGCCGAGCGTGGCGGGCCGGCACCACGTGTCGTCGCGGAAGTGGATCGTGTTGATCCCGTCGCGGCCGTCGGGTGCGTGCGGCATGACACGACGCGAGAATCGCACGCTGCCGCCGCAGCTGAGGTCCTCCGAAGAGTCCTCCCACGCGTTGAACGCCGAGTCGACGGCGTCCCATTCGGCGGCGAGCTTGGTGGTGCCGTCGCCGTCATAGACGAACTCGAGGCAACCGGTCGGGTGATACAGGGCGCGCTGGCTGCGCGTGGTGCGCTGCACGCCAACGCGAGAGGCGGTGGCGGATGCCGAGCCACTCGTGACGCGAGTCGCGCCGACGCGCTGTGCACGCACACCGTTGCGCTTGGTCACGAGCACGACCTCGTCATCGGTGACGAGCTTGTCGTCGTGGTGCGAGTACGACATCCCGATGCCGTCGACGGTGCCGCCGGGCGTGGTCAGGATGACCTGGCGACCGTCGGCGGTGCGGACGACGACGTCGGTGACGATCGTGTCGCGGCCGGTGGTCCAGCGCGAGGTCGAGCTCTCGACGCGTCCGCGCACCTCGGTGTCGTCGGCGGCGGCGACGGTGCGGGTCGCAAGGAAACAGAGCGCGAGGGCGAGGGCGCCGCGAACAAGCGAGCTGCGCCCCCGGTCGCTCATGTCAGTCGCGCCAGTGCATCGCGAATCACGCCGAGCAGCTCGCGCTGCAGCTCCGCCTCGAACCCGTCGGCCTTGGAGGCGGCGAGCTGAGCGTGCAGGGTCTCGAGGGCGCCGATGCTGGTCGTCGCATGCAGCGCGACGAGCGCCTGGACGATGACGACCTTGGGCGCGGTCATGACGCTGCGGTCGTTGAGCTCGCGGGTGAGCGGATCGACCGCGCGCGGGTCACCGGTCTGTCCGAGCGCCTCGTAGATCTGGAGCAAGTTGCCCTGGCTCTCCTGGGCGCCGCGGGTCTTCTCGACGTTGAGGAGCTCGACCAGGCGATCGACAACCTCGGAGCGCTGCTCCGGCGCCGCGACCGCGCCGAGGCGGCCCATCGCGTCGATGATGCTCGGCGCCGCTGCCGGACGAGCGATGACGTCTTGCTCGAGGAGAACGGGCAGGGCCCAGGTCGCTCCGCGGCCAACCAGTGCGTTGGTCGACTCGGCAACGACGACGGCGTCGGTGGACTCGATGCCGGCCAGGAGGACGGCCGCTGCATCGGGAGAGTTGTCGTCGCGCGTCGCCAGGATGTCTTCGACCGTCACGACCTCGACACCATCCGTGGTGCGCGCGGGCGCCGGAGCGGCGAGCGCAACCGGAGCCTGCTCGATCGGCGGAGTTGCGGTCGCCACGGGTGCCGACTGAGGCGCCTCGACCGTCACCTGCTCGGCGGGCGCGCGCACGGCCGTCGCGACCGAGAACAGGATCCCGCTGATCGCGAGGAGTGCGATCCCGAAGATGGACTTGCGCGCGGCGGTCATGACTAGCAGCCCGCGATGCCGCAGTAGGTGGCGCGCATCTGCGAGAGGGTCTTGTTCGGCTGGCCGTAGCGGCCAGGCGGCAGCGACGCCCACTCGTACGAGAGCTTCGACATCGCGTTGGAGAACTCGGTCGCGGTCATCGCGCGGTTCTGCGGGACGGAGACGCGGCGGGTGGTCGAGATGAGATACGCGGCACCGCGCTCCTGGTTCTCCGGCTCGAACGTGCCGAGGTTGCGTGCGCGCGCGACCGACCGCCACGTCGCGGTGAGGAACTGGTAGCGACCCGCTGCGGTCGAGCACGTCGATCCGAAGGCGAGGCAGCGGTTCGGGTGGGACTGGCAGCTGCTGGTGAGCTGGAACGAGAACAGAACGTTGTAGCCGTCCTTCGAGTGGTTGCGCGTACCCTCGGCGAACGCGATCGAGTCATGCAGCGCCTTCTGGTAGCTGGTGATGACGCCCGACGCGCGCGATGCCGAGCAGGTCGAACCGACCGCCGTGCCGCCACCGCCGCCGCCGCCGCCGCCGACCGGAGCGCCGCTCGCATCGGCGCGGACGACGTAGCGACCAAACACGTAGCCGTCGCCGGAGGCCGTGGTGACGTTCACCCAGCCATCGCCGCCGCTCGTGGTGGCGGCAGTTACCTCTGCACCGTTGCGGAGTGAGCCGATGATCGTCGCGCTGGTGCTTCCACTCGCGCGAAGGTTGAGCGCGGAAGCGGTGACCACGAGTTTCTCGCCCTGCTGGACGATCTCGTTGACGGCCAGCTCGTCCTCGTTACCGGACGTGTCACCCGTCTGCACGTCCTCTCCACCGACGACGCAACCGGCAACGAGAGTAGCCAGGGTAAAAACAATTGCGAGTCTCATGGCTCTCTCTCAGAGCAGATGGCGTACCAAGCTGAGCTCACGAGTTCGCACGACTTGCGCGAGCGATCGGCGCGATCTTCGGTGATGGCCGGGACTGTGGCCTGGGAGGTGAGTCGTCACCTGGCTACTGCGGCTGCGCGCGATGCGCATTCTCGAGTGACTACGCGCAACTGCGGTGGCCACTCGATGGCGCGTTTCGTGTCATCGTTTGGCGTGATGCGCTTGCTGCTCGCGATGCCATTTCTCGTCGGTGCCTGCACGAAACCACCAGCGCCTGGGCCCGTGGTCTCGCCGAAGGTTGCGCCGATCGTGCGCGCACCCTCGTGCGGCGATGCGGGCGTACTGCTGCGTGGCAGCGTCCCCGACGAGGACAAGCTCGGCAAGATGAAGGAAGAGCTGATCTCCAAGGTCTGCTCCGACGACACGTGGGACGCGAAGGTCCTCGCATGCGTCGCGAGCAAGGCCGTTCCCGCGGAGTGCCTGGCCCAGCTCACCGAGACGCAGGTGACCACGTACGAGGCGAAGCTCGCCGCGTGGCACGAGCAGTACGGCTACGGAACCGGCGAAGAGGGCGGCGAGGAGGGCGGCGTGGTCGGAGGCCAGGACGATCCACCGCCGCCCGACGAGGGTGACTGGGTCGCGTGCGAGGACGCGGTCAAGCACACGGCCGTGTGGCTCCCGCCGATCACCGTGACCGGCGACGACAGGACGTTCGCGACTGGCCTGCGCGACCGCGAGATGATCAAGCTCTGCAACGTCGACGAGTGGAGTACCGAGGTTCGCACCTGCCTCGCGGCGGCGACCGAGAAGACGACGGTCGGGTGCCTCATCCAGCTCGGTGCCTCGCAGCAGAAGTCGATCGCAACCGCGATCACGAAGGCCGACAAGCTCGCCACGAAGTCGATCCAGCTCGCCGCGAAGCCCGCGAAGGTCGGCTGCAAGCAGGTCGTCGCCGCCCACTACAGCGACGCGAAGTGGAAGACCGAGGCGGTCGAGGTGAAGGGCGCAGCGCGCAAGAAGCTCGTCGACGAGTCCCGCAAGAAGATGACGAAGGCGTGCACGGACGAGAAGTGGCCGGCTGCCGAGCGCGCCTGCATGATCGGTGACGGCAGCGATGCGTGCTACGGCGTCGCCGGACGGTCGTCACGCTGGGGCTTTCCGGCGGCGGGCGTGATGCTGAAGATTGGCATCCCCGAGTGCGACGAATACGGCGCCCTGCTCACGAAGCTCTCGGCCTGCGACAAGCTCCCCGACTACGCCCGGGGCTCACTCCTCGAGAGCTACACCCAGACCGCCATGTACTGGCTGAAGACCTCCGCCGAGGACCGGCCGGCTGTCGCGACCAGCTGCAAGAGCGCCAGTGACGCGCTCCGTCAGAGCGGGGAAGCCCTTGGCTGCAGCTTGTAGCTCGAGGACTCTTCGACGATGAACGAATACATCCTGTTCATGCATGACGACGGTGGGCCCACGGCGGACGACGACTGGGGCGTGTACCTGACGCGCCTGAAGGAGTCCGGCGTCTTTCAGGGCGGCAGCTCGATCGGTGGCGGCGTTTGCCTGTCCAGGGCGGGCGAAGCGAAGCCGATCAGCGCGCAGCTGTCGGGCTACATCAAGGTCAGCGCCGAGACTCTCGAGGATGCGAAGCTGCTCGTTCATGGCAATCCGGCCTTTGTGGCGGGTGGAACCGTGGAGATCAGGGAGCTCGTTCGCGACTAGCTTCGTGCCGGTGTGACGCGGTCCGTCAGAGGGGCGAAGCCCTTGAATGCACCCTTTAAGTGCACGCTGAGGCTCGGGTCTCCAGGCGGAGGGATCCGCCACTCAGACGCCAAAAGGCGCCAGCTACTCGACTAGCCAGTGGCACGCAGGATCCTGAGATCACGGGTGGGCAGGGTTGGCTCCGAAGTTGCGAAGTAACCCCAACATGCCATCCACCGCGGTCACTCGAGTTGCCATCTTGGCCACACTCACTCTCGCAGCCGTTGCTGGCTGCGATGACGAGCAGGTGGTTACCCCGCTGTACAACCACGCGAATGGACGCATCGTCATCGAGCTCACCCAGGACCTCGATGACGGCCAGGTGATCTTCACCAAGGCGCGCCGCGGCAAGTTCGGCACCCTCGACTGCGCCAAGTTGGTCACCGAGACCACCGCCCTGGACGAGACCGGCGCCGGCCGCATCGATGGCCCGGTGGTCGACCAGCCGCTGACCCGACCCTTCTACGATGGCCCGGAGTGGCTCGACCCGACCCCGGACATGCTCCGCCAGATCGACCTCGGCGTCGACTCCATCATTGACGTCTGCATCATGGATGGCGCGACCGTCGTCATGCAGATCGAGCGCGACCTCTTCCAGGCGTGGGACACGGCGCGCGGCAAGGGCATCGGCGGCAAGGCCGACGACCCGAGCGGCGAGCAGCGCATCACCAGCCCCGTCGCGTACGGCGAGCGCTGCGTTGGCGAGCTCGGCGAGATCCCGTTCTTCGAGAAGATCGCCGATGGCGAGTACAAGACCTACAACTGCCTCGAGTCGACCCCGATCCCGATGACGGTGACCGCGGCGAACGGCTCGGTCTCTGCGCCGCAGGAGGGCGAGGTCCCCAAGTGCGACAACCCGCAGTACATCTACTCGCTCTGCGAGGCCGGCCCGCGCGTCGCGACCCGCATCAACGACATGGGCACGCGGTGGACGCTGCTCTGCCGCAAGAGCCTCGGCGGTTACACGTCGGACCAGTACAACGACATCGCAATGATCGGCTCGAACCCGTTCACCGGTAAGACCTGCTTCTTCCAGAACGCGCTCTACTCCAAGAAGGACGGCGGCAACATTCCGCACCCGGCCGACAAGGTGAAGTCGCAGAACCTGTGGTCCGGCGTGCACGGCGGCATCGGCTCGGGCATCGAGTGCGGCGAGTGCCACGGCTCCGACGCCTTCATCCACAGCCCGTGGATCGACGGCGCGAAGGACTCCAACGGTCGCCCGATCGTCCCCAAGATGGGTGTCGACCCCGACTTCGCCATCGGCGCGAACGACATGCCGTACGCGATCATCAACCGCCGCGGTAACGGCTGGACGATGCCGAAGCACATCGTCTCGCAGCAGGCGAACGCGTGCCTCAAGTGTCACCGCATCGATGACGGTCGCTTCGCCGACCAGTGGATGACCCGCCTCGACGGCACGGACGCTGCGTGGAACGCGATCACCACGGACGAAGGCCTCAAGGCGCACAACAAGTACTGGATGCCGCCGGACCACACGTACGCGACGGACGCGGAGTGGAACTCGTCGGAGGCCAAGGCCGCGCTCAACTTCATCCAGAACTGCGCGAAGACCCCGACGGCGGCTGGCTGCGATTGGAAGGAAGTTCCCGAGACCCTCGGCAACGCGACCACCGGTGGCAAGCTGCGTAACCCGGTGACCCTCGCGGACGGTGCGCTCGCGAAGCAGGCCACCGAGATCCTCGGCTTCAACAAGAACACGCCGACCCAGGTCTGCGCCGAGTGCCACGCCCCGAACACCCTGACGCTCCAGGATTGGGCCGAGAAGACCACGACCGCCGAGGAGAGCTGCCTCAAGGACGCCGATGCGACGGGCGAGGTCGTCAACGACACCACCGCCGGTATCCGCGTCGACAACGACGAGCTCAAGATCCTCGGCCCGTTCGATGTCGCCGCGGGCGCCTTCTTCGAGGTCTCGATTGCCGGCTCCGGTGACATCGACCTCTACGTCAAGCGCGGCGAGGAGCCGACCAAGACGGTCTACGACTGCCGCCCGTTCACCCAGACCTCGACCGAGAAGTGCGACAAGACGGCGTACAACGCGGCCGGTCCGGCGAAGTTCTACATCGGCCTCAATGGCACGGCGGACGGCACGGTCAAGGTGACGGCGAAGTACACCAAGCCGAACCCGAACGCGGTTCCCGCGATGGATCGCCTCAACTGCTTCCGCCTCGAGGCGAGCAACACGCAGTCGCCGTTCTCTCCGGCCAAGCTCGGCATCTACGCCGCCGCTTCGCACCTCGGCTGGATGCAGGACACGTTCAAGGCGGCGTACCCGAACGGCGAGAACGGCAACAACGCCGACACGTGGGCGCTCCAGTACGGCAAGTTCAAGAACCGCACGTCGATGCCGAAGGGCAACCACCCGCGCTTCGACCAGGCTCAGTTCGACATCGTCGCCGAGTGGTTCGCGCGCGGCATGCCGCAGATGAACACGTACATCGCGCCGGACACCGGTCCGACGAGCTGCGCGCCGAGTGTCAAGCCGGAGATGGCGACGCACCAGACCCAGATGGCAACCCAGGGTTGGGGCGCGCTCAACCGCCAGGCGAACATCAACATGTACGGCTGCTCCGGCAGCGGTGACCCGCGCGGCTGCCTCACCTCGCAGCCGACGGCGCAGAGCAAGCCCTACGGCAACGGCTGGGCGAACGTCGGTACCCTCCGCGTCCTCCGCGAGCTCTCGTTCAACACGTTCTTCTGGATGCGCTCGTCGGCGGACGGTCGCTTCGTCGCCAACGGTGGCACCGGTGGTGAGTCGATCATCTCCGACCTCCAGACCAACAAGGACATCAAGGTCGACGCGGCGTACGACCCGGGCTTCTTCCCGGATAACCGCGGCTGGATGTTCCAGGGCACGCCGATCGGCGCCGCGTTCTGCAGCAAGTCGCTCCTCGAGGCGAACCCGAACAACATCACCTTCTCCGAGTCGGCCTGCTCGTCGGTCTCGACGGTCTCGCTCTACCAGCACCTCGGTGCGGGCCTCGGCGGCGGCGACTACTTCGCGGTCAACAGCCAGTTCACCTCGGATAACCCGGGCAACGCGGTCACTCGCGACCCGAGCGCGGCCTTCGCCAACACCGCCGAGATGAAGTTCACCCCGATGATGTTCGACGGCACGCACTACGTCGGCAAGCCCGAGGTCAAGGTCAAGAGCCCGTACGAGGGTGACACCGTCCTCTCGCCGTCGACCAAGCTCGTCATCAGCCGCTTCGGCAACCAGCAGAGCCACCTCGGCTACGTCGTCCGCAAGCTCAACACGACGCCGAGCGGTGGCAGCTACGCCATCACGACCACCGAGGTCGGCCGTTACTGCCTCTCGGGTGCGAAGCCCTCCATCAGCTTCGACGAGAAGTTCTTCGTCACGCACTCGTACGTCAAGGCGGGCGACTGGCAGGAGCTCGGCTTCGCGTCGGCGAACGACCCCAAGTTCCAGGAGATGCTGACCAAGGGCACCGCGAACATCGTGCTCGTGAACATGCTGACCGGCGTCAAGACCCGCGTCACCTCGATGCAGCCCGGCCAGTACGCCATCTTCCCGCACTGGCGCTCGGACGGCTGGTTCTACTTCCTGGTGCGCGACGGCAACTCCGACAAGGAGTACGTGGTCGCGAGCGACGCGGCGCTGACCCTGTAAGCGACGCCTTTCCGAATCACACGCGCGAGTGGCGAAAGCTGCTCGCGCGTTTTGTCGTTTATAGTGACGCGTGATCGAACGCGCACGCAGCTTCAAGCAGGGACAGGTCACCCGCGACGAGGCGCTCGCGCTGATCGAGCGGTTTCGACTGCCGCACAAGATCAAGCACGTCCGCGAGCAGCTCCCCGAGCTCGAGAACTTCACGAGCGATCTCTACGTGGTCGAGGGCGACCTGACGATCGCGGGCGATCTTGATCTACGGATCGAGGGCGCGTGGATCCTCGTGGTCCTCGGCGATCTGACGGTCGGGGGCGCGTACTCGGATAGCGACGATCCGGAATCGTTTCTGCTCGTCACCGGGGCGATGCGTGCGCGCGACGTTGTCACGGCGGGCTGGCTCGAGGTCCACGGCAACCTCGATGTCGCGAATCATCTGATCGGCGACTACAACGACTGCTCGGCGTATGTCGGGGGCGACGTTCGCGCGGGGCTCTTGTATCCCGAGGAGCACTCCTTCGAGATCGTGGGCGAGGTGCACGTCGAGCATGCGCTCGGCATCAAGTCGCGGGTGACGGCGGCGAACGCACCGGTGTTCATCGGCATGGACGATAAGCGCCTGCTCGAGCTGATCGATCCGACGCTGCTGCACACGTTCGACGACGACGAGGACGACGAAGGCAACCCGACGATCGGGATCGACGGGATCAAGGACTTCGCCGAGGTGAAGCGCCGGGTCCGCGCCGGCCGTCCGCTCCGCTAGCGCCTCCAACGGATCCGGGCGAAGATCTCCGCGATGTCGAAGTACTGGGTGGCCCTCGCTGTCTTGGTCCTGCTCGTCGCGCCGGCCTTCGGAGATATCTCGAAGGGCACGAAGTACTCGGTCCCGTCTGGCTGGTCTGCCGCGGACAAGGACGGTGTGCGAATCCTGTCCACGAACGACAAGGACGGCGGCGAGATCATCGTGCTGCTCCTCGGTGCAGAGGCGGCGAGTGGAACGTCCGACGAGCAGCTCGCCGCGCTCGAGAAGCAGGTCACGGCAGACGTGAAGGTCAACTGGGGCACGAAGGTGTTCGTCACCGAACGCGGAGACCTCGGCACCTACTACATGAAGAACATGGAGGTCAGCTCGGCCGAGATGGGCACGCACGGCCGGATGATCGCGCTGCTCGTGCGCGGCGATCAGCGCGCCGTGTTGCTGTTCATCTTCTCGAACCAGGCGACCTGGGAGAAGCACGCGGCGGGCGTACAGACGCTGCTCAAGAGCGTCTCGATCGATGCGAAGGCCGTCACGGCGAAGCCGACTGCGCCGGTCGCGACGCCCGCGCTGACGGTCAGCAAGGGTGGTCGCCATCCGACAGGAGAGACGCCCGATCACTATCCAGGATCACCGGGCTGGCTGCCGAGCGGGCGAGGCACGACGATTCCCGCTCCACGCGTGACCAAGAGTGGTCCGGTCGGCATGTGGTGGCGTTACCAGGTGACCAGCAACAACTCGATGGGGCCGCTGCCGATGGTGTTTCTCGCCGACGGCACGATCGCCCACCACCCACGGCCAGGCTCGGGTACCCAGGTCGACCTCGAGCAGCAGCGCAAGCAGCGGGGCTCGACCGGCGTCGGAACGTTCAACGTGAAGGACGGCAAGATGACGACGTTGATCGACGGCTACACCCAGACCGAGACGTTCACGTCCGGCAAGGACAAGGGGGAGGAGTGGTTCGAGCTCGGCAAGGGCCGCCATTATCCGCTCGCGCTCGCGACCGCGAAGTCGATCGTCGGCACGTGGAAAGGTGCCGGGCAGAAGTACGTGTTCCGCGCGGACGGCACGTTCGAGTCGGGCCACATCACGAACAACTCCGAGATGACGGTCACGCAGAGCGGGCGAGGGACGTACCAGCTCGACGGCTACCTGCTCGGCTTCACGCTCGCCGATGGCATGCAGTACATCAGCGTCGTTGGTTCGACGGGCGGGTTTCTGGTGATCGGCTCGGTCGTTTACACGCGGCAGTGACCTTCCTGCGAGTGCGGGAACAAACGCTGCCAGGGATCGGTATCCGCAACGGTTCTAGCCATCTGGCGACTGCTGACGGCAGCTGATCGTGTTGCCACCCGTGTGCAACCTGCTGTGATCACTGGGTACCGGATCTGGATCCGAAGTTGCGTTGGGTACTCCCCATGCGCATCCGACCGGCTATCCGAGTTGCCATCCTCGCCTCGCTCTCCCTCGTTGGAGCTGCAGGTTGTGATGATGACGAGTTCGAGCTCACCCCGCTCTACAACCATGCGAATGGCCGCGTCGTCATCGAGCTCGGAACCGAGCTGGCCGACGGCGAGCAGCTGTTCGTTCGGGCGCGGCGCGGTGACTTCGGCGTTCTGGACTGCCAGAAGCTGATCGCCGAGATCGAGCCGATCGAGGAGACGTCGGGCACGTCGATCGACGGCCCGGTGGTCGACCAGGCGCTGACCAAGGTGTTCTACGACGGGGACCAGTGGCTCGACCCGACCCCCGACATGCTCGCGCAGCTCGCACTGGGCGTCGACTCGATCATCGACGTGTGCCTGATGAACGGCACCACGGTGGTTCATCAGGTCGAGCGAGATTTGTTCCAGGCATGGGATGCGGCGCGCAGCGAAGGCATCGGCGGCAAGGCCGACGACCCGAGCGGCGAGGCGCGAATCACCAGCCCCGTCGGCTACGGCGAGCGCTGCGTCGGCGAGCTCGGCGAGATCCCGTTCTTCGAGAAGGAGGGCGAGGGCAAGTACTCGACCTATAACTGCCTCGAGTCGACCCCGATCCCGGTGACCGTCACCGCAACGAACGGCTCGGTCGAGACCCCGCAGACCGGCACCGTGCCGAAGTGCGACAACCCGCAGTACATCTACTCGCTGTGCGAGGCCGGCCCCCGCGTCGCAACTCGCACGAACGACATGGGCACGCGCTGGACGCTGCTCTGTCGCAAGTCGATCGGCGGCTACATGTCCGATCAGTACAACGACATCGCGATGATCGGCTCGAACCCGTTCACCGGTAAGACCTGCTTCTTCCAGAACGCGCTCTACCAGAAGAAGGATGGCGGCAAGATCCCGCACCCCGCCGACAAGACCAAGTCGCAGAACCTGTGGGCCGGCGTCCACGGCGGCCTCGGCAACGGCATCCAGTGCGCCAAGTGCCACGATGCAGACGCCTACGTCCACACGCCGTGGATCGACGGCGCGAAGGACTCGAACGGCCGCCCGATCGTTCCGAAGATGGGCGTCGACGCGGACTTCGCCATCGGCGCGAACGACACGCCCTACGCGCTCATCAACCGCCGTGGCCAGGCCTGGACGATGCCGAAGCACATCGTGTCGGCGCAGGCCAACGCGTGCCTCAAGTGTCACCGCATGGGCAACGGCGAGTGGGGACAGAAGTGGCTGTCTCGCCTCGACGGTAAGGACACCGCGTGGACCGGTATCACGACCGCGCACGGCAACAAGGCCGAGAACAAGTTCTGGATGGCGCCGGATCACTCGTTCGCCACCGAGGCGGCGTGGAACGCATCGCCCGACAAGGCCGCGCTCGCGTTCATCCAGAACTGCACGAAGACCCCGACCGCGGCGGGCTGCGAGTGGAAGGACGTCCCCGAGGTCCTCGGCTCGGCGACGACCGGCGGCCGTCTCCGTAACCCCGTGACGCTGTCCGACGACGTTCTCGCCCGCAAGGCGACCGAGATCATCGGCTTCAACAAGAACACCCCGTCGCAGGTCTGCGCCGAGTGCCACGTCCCGAACGAGCCGACCCTCCGCGACTGGGAAGAGAAGACCAACGAGAGCGTCGAGACCTGCCTCAAGGATGCGGACAGCTCCGGCGAAGTCGTCAGCCAGACCGGTGCGGGCACGCGCGTCAACGTTCGCCAGTTCAAGCAGCTCGGCTCCTTCGAGGTCGCGGCTGGCTCGTTCTTCGAGGTCAAGATCGCCGGCACCGGCGACATCGACCTCTACGTCAAGCGCGGCGCCGAGCCGAGCAAGACCGTCTACGACTGCCGCCCGTTCAACCAGACCTCGACCGAGGAGTGCAACAAGACCACGTACAACGCGGCCGGTCCGGCGACGTTCTACGTCGGCTACTACGCGACCCGCGCGGGCACGGTGAAGGCGACCGTCAACTACACCAAGCCGAACCTCAACGCGGCCGCCGCGAAGGATCGCGTCAACTGCTTCCGCCTCGAGGAGGGCAACACCAACGCTCCGTTCACCCCGGCCAAGCTCGGCATCTACTCGGCCGCGGCGCACCAGGGCTGGTTCCAGGACACGTTCAAGGCGGCGTTCCCCGCGGGCGAGTCGGGCAACACCTCCGACACGTGGGCGCTCCAGTACGGCAAGTTCAAGAACCGCGTGTCGATGCCGAAGGGCAACCACCCGCGCCTCGACCAGGCTCAGTTCGACATCGTCGCCGAGTGGTTCGCTCGCGGCCTGCCGCGGCTCTCCTCGTACATCGCGCCCGACACCGGCCCGACGAGCTGCACGCCGAGCGTCAGGCCGGAGATGACGACACACCAGACGCAGATGAACACGCAGGGCTGGAGCGCGCTCAACCGCCAGGCCAACCTGAACATGCACGGCTGCACCAGCGCCGACCCGCGCAGCTGCCTCAGCGCCAAGCCGACCGCGCAGTCCAAGCCGTACGGCGCGGGCTGGGCCAAGACCGGAACGCTCCGCGTCCTCCGCGAGCTCTCGTTCAACACCTTCTACTGGATGCGCTCGTCGGCGGACGGTCGCTTCGTCGCCAACGGCGGCACCGGCGGCGAGTCGATCATCTCCGACCTCCAGACCGGCAAGGACATCAAGGTCGACGCGGCGTACGACCCGGGCTTCTTCCCGGATAACCGCGGCTGGATGTTCCAGGGCACGCCGATCGGCGCCGCGTTCTGCAACACGTCGCTGCTCGTCTCGAACCCGGACAACATCAACTTCTCCGAAGCCCAGTGCTCGTCGGTCTCGACGGTCTCGCTCTACCAGCACCTCGGTGCGGGCCTCGGCGGCGGCGACTACTTCGCGGTCAACAGCCAGTTCACCTCGGATAACCCGTCGGGCGGCGAGAGCGAGGATCCGAGCGCGGCGTTCGCGAGCACGGCCGAGATGAAGTTCACGCCGATGATGTTCAACGGCACGCACTACGTCGGCAAGACGGACGTCAAGGTCAAGAGCCCGTACGAGGGTGACTCGGTCCTCTCGCCGTCGACCAAGCTCGTCATCAGCCGCTTCGGCAACGAGTCGACGCACCTCGGCTTCGTCGTCCGCAAGGTCAACGCGATCCCGAACGGCGCGAGCTACGACATCACGACCACCGAGGTCGGCCGCTACTGCACGCAGGGTGCGAAGCCCTCGATCAGCTTCGACGAGAAGTACTTCGTCACCCACCACTACGTCGGCCCGAACGACTGGCAGGAGCTCGGCTTCGCGTCGGCGAACGACGCGACGTTCAAGTCGATGCTCGAGAAGGGCACCGCGAACATCATCGTCGTCAACATGCTGACCGGCGTCCGCACCCGCATCACGAACGTCAAGGCTGGCCAGATGGCGATCTTCCCGCACTTCCGCTCGGACGGCTGGATCTACTTCCTGGTCCGCGACCTCAACAGCAGCAAGGAGTACGTCGTCGGTAGCGATGCCGTCCTGACCGGCATCTAGTCGCTGCTACTTCCTCCCGCGCGCGAGTGGCCCTGCTGCTCGCGCGCTTTGTCGTTTCGGGGCTACTGTGAGCAGCGGTGCGCGGTGGCTGGCGAACGACCCTGTCCAACTGGCGACTTCGTCGTCAGCTCCGCCGCGTGAAGGAGTCCACGCTCGCCGAGCTGCCGGAGGACACGATCGCCCGGCTCAAGGGCACGGTCGTGCCGCTCGGCGATCGCCTCCTCACCGCGCCGCTGTCGGGTCGGCCGTGCGTCTTCTACTCGGCTGCGGTGATCCTCAACCAGCACGCGGTCACCCGCGAACCGTTCACCGGGATGGCTCTCGACGATGTCCTCGTGACCGAGGAGAGCTGCGTGCCGTTCTTGTTCGAGGACGGTGGGCACCACGCGGTGATCGAGGGTCGAGGGGCGAAGATCTCGTGCGCCTACGATCACCGGAGCGAGTCGAAGGCGTTGTTCGACGCGACCCCCGCCGAGCACGCGATCCTCGAGCGCAACAACCTCCTCGAGCAGGACTGGTGGAACACGCGGAGCCTCGAGTACGTCGAGGGAATCCTGGCGCCGGGTGAGCCGATCGTCCTCGTCGGCGGCGGGACGCGCGAGCCGGATCCCGATGCGCAAGGCAGCGGCGGCTATCGCGAGGCCAGTCGTACGCGGTTCCGGTTCACGAGCACGAAGCGGTTCCAGCTCGTGATCTCGGACGATCCGAAAGCGCAGTGAACGTTCGCGCTACGGCGTCAGGTACGTGTCGCGCTGCGGGAGGTCGATATCCTTGCCGCCGAGCGTTCGGTTGCCCGTCGTCAGCGATGCGCGATCTCGCCGATAGGCATTCTCGGAGTACTGGTTGCCGGCGTAGGCGCCCAGGCCGGCCGCCTGATACTCCATGAGCTCGACGCCGTGGTCGGTTCCGGCGTCCTGCACGGTGGCCTCGATCGGGGCCACCGTTCCGTTCAGCATCGTGTACGCATGCGTGAGCTCGTGGAACAGCGTGACATCGCTCCGGTGGTCACCGTCACCGGGGCGATGGCCCTCGCCGGCGACGTACTTGACGTACGCCTCCTTGCTTCCGTCGTCGTACGAGAAGGGGATGGCCGACGCATTGTCGGTATCTGCACGCCCGGCCGCATTCATCGACTTGGCGATCGTCGTGGTCTCCTTGTTCTTGGCGAGCTCGCCTACGAGGCCGCGGCCCGAGGTGGTCTGGAGGAGATCGCCGATGTCCTCCATTGTGCGCTCCTGGAACTGCTTCGACTCCTTGGCGTCGAGTCCCTTCTCGTTCCAGTCGCCATCCATCCCACCGCCGTCAACCTTCAGGCTCGTCTTGCCGCGCCGGATATCGCTATAGAGCTTCGCGATCTCCTGGAACTCTTCGGAGGTCACGTCGTTCTGCTGGTCCCCTTCGCCGACACCGGCGCCCAGCCCGCCGACGTCGAAGCGCGAGGCGAGGTCACGCTGCGCGTCCTGTCGGTCGATGATGCCCGATGGATCGAGGAGGGCGCTCAGGCCCTCCTGCTGAACGCCGCGCCCGAGATCGCCGATGCCCTGGAACATCGCACTCCACCCGGTCGCCTCCTTCGGGTGAGCGGTGTGCGCGTCGTCGCTGGCCGCGTGTGGGGCTGACGCCGACTCCGGGGCGCCGACCAGATCGCCGAGCCAGCCGCCCGCGGACTTGAGCTGGGCATCCCAGCGCTGGGCGGCGCTGGGCCCGGAGGCGGTCTCGACGACCGGCTTTTTGGACTGCTTCTTCGGCATCGACTGTTCTGATGAGGTATCGACGACGACTTTGTCGCGACTCGATCGGACGGATCAAGCCCAAATCGGCCAGCAGAGTAGATTGCAGACCCGGGGAAGCTCTCCGCCCGAGGTGGCGTAGTGGCTGGTAGTCATGTCGGTCCGAACGGGGCGCTGCTATCAGGGCGTCGGGGCGACATCGCGCGCACAGCGGAACCCGTCCTTTCCGTTCCGCTGTCCGGGACCGGCACCATGAGGCCCGTCACTCTGGCGGAACTCGTCGCTCGCGCTCTGGAAGCTCCCGCCGAGTAGCACGCGCGTCGGCGTTGACGCGGGCGTCAGGTTCGCGCAGTTCATACACGGCATGGGCTGCGTGCCGTCGAAGTCGAGTCCCCACTCGTCGGCGTTCCCCACGAGATCGGCGTGGCCCCAGCGTGCGTCGCCATGCGGGGAACGGCTACCGACGGGGGCCAGTCCGCTACCCATGACCACGTTCGGCTCGATGAAGGCCGCACCCCACGGATACGCGAGCTGGTAGTCGCCCCCGAAGGCAGCGAATTCGTGCTCGGCGACCGTCGGTAGGCGGCCACCGTCCCAGGCGCAGAACGCGAACGCTTCGTACCAGGTGATCCCGACCACGGGGAGCTGTTCGTTCGTGCCCGGATTCGGAGTGAACGTCGGGTTCGTGATCGTCGTCAGTCCATTCACGAGATCGATCGTCGACGGCACGAGCGCCATGTTCCAGCTGTCCTTCCAGCCGGAGGCCTCGATCTCGGGGTGCTCGCCCGAGAATGAGGGCGGCGGGGCCGCCCGTGTGCCGAACCCGCCTTCGACGAACACGCGGAATCGTTCGACGGTCACCTCGTCACGGTCGAGCCAGAACGGCGAGATCGTCGCCTCGTAGATCCAGGTATTGTCGCGCAGGAACAAACCACCCGGGATGGCAAGCGCTGGCGGACGCGGCGGGAGCTGCGCGCCATCGACGGCGGTCTCTCCGTCCGCGCCTGCTCCACCATCGGGCACCGTTCCGCCATCGACGCCGACGCCGATCTCACCTTCGACCGGCGCGAAGCCGAGACGACCGCAGCCGATCAGAACCGAGACCGCGAGTGATCCGATGGATCTGCGCATGGCGTGCGTCGCTGCACGACTCGCACCACCCACGCGATGCGGACTTGCGCTGCGCGCTGCGACACGTAGCGGTCAGCTGTCGGTATCGTCGCCGTCGAGTGCGGTGCGCAGGCCCTTCATCGCGCGCTGGATGAACTTGCGGTTGACGCCTGCCAGCTCGGCCGCGCGAGAGACGTTGCCGCCGGTGGCCTTGAGTGCCTCGGTCAGGTACGCGATCTCGAACGCGTCGGTGACGCGGTCGCGCGCGGTCTTGAGTGGGATCGAAAGGTCGATGGCCAGCGTGTGGGTCTCGGTGCGAGTGGGCGCCACCGGAGGCGAAGCCTCACCGATGCCGAGCGCCGCGGCGCGCGCGACGGCGTTGCGCAGCTCGCGGACGTTGCCGGGCCACGCCTGCCCCTGAAAGCCACGCACGGTGGATTCCGGGAGGTAGAGCGGCGCGTCTCCGCGCCGCGCGGTCTCGCGTGCAAAGTGTTCGAGCAGCATCGGGATGTCGTCGAGTCGCTCGCGGAGCGGCGGCAGGCCGACCCGTACGACCGCGAGTCGATAGTACAGATCTTCGCGGAACCGACCCGCATCGACCTCCATCGCGAGCGAGCGATGCGTCGCAGCGACGATCCGGACATCGACGCGACGAGAGACGCTCTCGCCGACGCGGCGGATCTCGAGGCGTTCGAGCGCGCGCAGGAGCTTGGGCTGGAGATCGAGCGGGAGCTCGCCGATCTCGTCGAGGAAGAGCGTCCCTCGATCCGCGGCCTCGAACGCGCCGGCCCGATCGCCGACGGCGCCGGTGAATGCGCCGCGCACGTGACCGAACAGCTCGCTCTCGATCAGAGTCGCCGACACTGCCGAGCAATCGAACACGACGAACGGCCCGCTCGCCCGTGGACCCTCCTCGTGAAGCGCCTCCGCGACGAGCTCCTTGCCCGCACCCGTCTCGGCCTCGATCAGGACGGTCGTGTCGGTCTTCGCGATGCGCTCGAGAAGACCGAACACTCGACGCATGGCGACGCTCTGGCCGAGGAGGCCCCCGAACCTCGTGCGGGTCGAGAGCGGGACCTCGATCTCTCCCTCGAGGAGCCGCAGGCGCAGCGTCGTGCTGCCGAGCACGAGCAACGAATCCGCACGCGCCCACGCCTCGCGAACGCGCACGCCGTCGAGCTTGGTGCCGTTGCGACTGCCGGCGTCGATCACGCGGACACCCTCTCGGTCGATCTCGAGGGTCAAGTGGTGGCGGCTCACGGTCGGGTCCGTGAGGACCAAGGCGCCCGTACGCGCACTGCCGATCTCGATCGATGGTCCGGGTAGCTCGACGACGCGGCCACGATCGGGACCGTCGGCGACCTCGATCTGCAGCTTGCGAGAGCGGAACGTCGCGGCGGCCTCTCCGAGCGTCTTGGTCGAGTCGCCCCATTCGCCGTCAGCCATCGGGATCAATCTACGCGAGGTGCGACATCCGGGGGACAGCGCAGCCTCGCGAATGCGCCACTGCGACGTACGGCGGACGTGGAGGTACCGCCCCGAGTGCCCGCGAGCGTCGAACGACGGGCCTGCCCCGTGCATCCCGGGATACGATGGTCGGAATGAGCGGGAGACTCGTGTGCGTGACGTGGATCGCGGGGCTGGTCGCGGCGTGTAGCGAGGACCCGGCGACGGGGATCGAGGTCGTGCCAGGTTCGGTCCTGCGAACAACCGAGGGTGACGTCGCCACCGCGTATTTATTGCTCGACGGTGCGCCTGGACGCGAGTTCTACCAGCCGGTGGTCGATCCTGACGTGTTCGAGTCGGCCGCCATTTCGGTCGAGGACGACCTCACGGTGCTGCGCGTCACGCCGGGTTGCGCTGCGGTAGCGCCAGGTAGCTCGCGGCGGATCGAGGAGCTGACGATCCGGGCGATCGAGGGAGATGCCGCACCGTTCGTGATCTCCGTCGACATCACGGCGAACGAGGGGGGAGTGTGTGCGGTCGAGGTCGTCGGCTGGGCGGGGCCCTGCGCTTCCCGCCCCGAGATCGTGCCGCCCGAGATCACGCTCGATGCCACGAGCTCGCTGCAGCCGGTCTGTATCGAAGTGATCGTGAAGGACAGATTCCCCGATCTCGATGTCACGTTTCCGGACTGGGCGAGCCTCGAGCCCCTCGAGCTACGCGGTGGTGCGCTCCTCGATCTCGGACTCGGCACGCACACGCTCGAGCTGATGGCGGCCAACGTACACGAGAAGTTCCGGGGGAGACGTGACCTTGAAGTGCGATGGGGTGTCGCGGGCGTGGCCAGGCTTCCGGTGGTCGCCGGTGAACCTGGGCAGGGTCAGCTCCGGATCCGCGGTGGGCCGGAGAAGTTCACCGAGTACCAGCGCGCTTTGTTTCCGACAGGAGTCTCGTACTTCGAGAAACCTGGGACCGTGGCATGCGTGCGCGCGATGCCGCGGAGCGAGGACACCGAGCTCGTGGTCCGCGTCGTGCTGGACGATCCCGATGGCTCGGATTCGATCGTGAGTGTCGCGAAAGGCGCGCTCGGCTGTGGCGGGACGATCAACGAGCTCCAGCTCGTTCCCGGGATTCGTTCCGATTCGACCGAGATCATCGACGTCGAGCTCCTCGCGTGCACGCTGCCGGCAATGGGGTGCGAGACCATGTCAACGAACGCTTGCTGCGAGACCGCGACGCTCTCGCTGCTCGACTCGGCGGAGATCTCGCGGCCCACCCGGAGTGTCGCCGAGTCGTTGGCGTTCCCATCGGGGAGCGATCGGGCGTGTATCGACCTCGACGACGACGAAGTTCCGGAGATCGTGGTGACGGACACGACGGAGACCCGCATGTATCGAGCGACCGCACCGACCGATGACAACGTGCGCCTCGATCCGCCGGTGTCCACGAGCGTGGTTCCGACGAGTATGCTCGCACTCCGCTGGTTCGATGGACTCTCCGCGCACCCCTTCCTGCTCGGCGAGTTCGTCAATGATCTTCGCATAGCGATCCCGACCGGATGGTCGAGCGCCTCGTTCGAGCCCCGCCCCTCGGCGTCGGAGCCTGCGTCCCGCTGGGTCCCCCTCGAGCCAAAGCGAGGTGATGGTGCGAGCTACCTCGCGGTCAAGCAATCGGGCAGTGTCATCGGGCTCGTATGTATCTCGGTGGGATGCAACGGCGATGGGGTCCCGATCGACGTGACCTCGTTTCAGCCAGGACAAGAAACCATCATCTCCGGGTACGGTGTGTTCGATTATCTGGGCGACGGGGATCTCGACCTCGTGCTCGCGCTCGATACCAATCCGATTTCGTTCGGATTGCGTTCGGTCACGCTGTTCGTCGTCAACCTGGAGTGGCAAGGCCACGAGCTGACGCGACATGATTCGCCGATCGAGTGGGCCACGATGCCGCGCTTGGTGGCGTGGAACACGTTGCAGTTCGTTGCCCTTCCGCGCACCACCGGAGGAGACGCTCTCTACGTTCTCACCCTAGGCGCGAACACCCAGAACCTGCTGTTCGAGTTCGCGCCGCCCCCCGGACCGCTCCCGTTCGTCGGACGGATCGTCGGTGCGATCGGCGGTCCGCGCGAGATCGCCGACGTTGGGGGCACGTTGTTCGTCGCGACCGATCTCGGCGTGTGGGAGCTGTCCGCGACGAGCTGGACCCAGCGCGATCCGGAACGTGCACGCGGGTCCACCTCGTCGTTCCCGGTTCTGCCGGTGTCCGGGTACGGCAAGGGGCTGCGACCTTGCCTGATGGCGCCGACGGCCGCAGCATCGCTGGTGTTCGACACCGACGCGAACGCACGCTGGACGTTTGCCGATGTCACTGTCGAGGCACTCCCAGTGCCCTGAATCTGCCGTGATACGCTCCTCCTGCGAGGATGGAGGCGATCGGCAAGTATCAGATCCTCAAACGACTCGCCGTCGGAGGGATGGGAGAGATCTTCCTCGCGCGCGAGCGCGGTGTCGCTGGCTTCGACCGCCTCGTCGTGGTCAAGCGCCTGTTGCCCGACATGGCAGACCGCGCCGACTCGGTCGCGCTGTTTCTCGACGAAGCCCGTATCGTCGCGCACCTTGCACATCCGAACATCGTGCAGGTCTACGAGCTCGGCGAGGACCAGGGCGCGTACTTCATCGCGATGGAGTACGTGCCGGGCCAGAACCTCGCGCGGATCTGCGAGCGTGCGACCCGGCTGACGGAGAATCCGTTGACACGGCGGATCGCAACCCATGTCGTCGCGGAGCTCGCACATGGCCTCGACTTCGCGCACCGCGCGACGAACCTCGACGGCACGCCGCTCCAGGTCGTGCATCGCGACGTGAGTCCGCACAATCTGCTGCTGTCCGTCCACGGTGACGTCAAGGTGATGGACTTCGGGATCGCGAAGGCCACGAACTCCACGCACCGCACGCAGACGGGCGTCATCCGCGGCAAGTACGCGTACATGTCCCCCGAGCAGCTTGCAGGCGAGAACGTCGATGCCACCACCGACGTGTACGCGGCGGGCGTCGTGCTCTGGGAGCTCACGCTGCAGCGGCGCATGTTTCGCGCGCGCGACGAGCTCCAGCTGATCGATCTCGTGCGCGCCGGATCGTTCACGCGACCGAGTGAGCTCGATCCCAGCTACCCGCGCGAGCTCGAAGACATCGCGATGGCAGCGCTCGTCCGCGATCCGCGGAAACGAACCGCATCGGCGGGAGAGCTCGCGCGTCAGCTGCGCGAGTACCTTGCGAGCTCGGGCTCACCCATCTCGCGGGCTTCGCTCGGGACGCTGGTCACGTCCCTGTTCCCCGAGGTCGATCACCTCGCGCCTGCGCGGGTCGCTGACGAACCAGCGGATGTGCGAACGGCGTCCATGCCGGCCTCGCCAGGGACGGCGACCGCGACGACGACACCGCAGGCGCCGGAGGTCAACGTCATCGAGCCCGCGGCGGTGAGCGCGCCGACTGTGCCATCACGGAGTGCACCGTTGCTGGTCGTGGTCGAACCGAACGGGCCGATCAGTGCGCAGCGCCGGCCGCGTCGCTGGCAGCTACTGAGTGTGCTGCTCGTCGGCTCGATCGCCGTGAGCACGATCCTCATCGTGCGTGCCCGGGCCGAGCGCGTGCAGGAGCAGAAACCCGTTGCGAGCGCGCACGTCGCGACCGGTGCGGAGCTGCGCGAGCCTGCAACGGTCCCGATCGATGCGGCGTCTGCGGTCGCGACAGCGGCGGATGCGGCGCCACCGATTCTGGTCGACGCACCCAGTCCTGGGTCCATCGCTCGATCGCAGCCCGCGCCCGACGGCTCGCGGGTTCGCGCGCGGCGAACCGATTCCTCTGTCACGCCACCGGTCACCCCTCGAGTGACGCTACCGGTCTCGCCCGAGAAGGTCTCGGCCACGCCGGTCACGGATGCGGTTCCCCCCGCCGCGACCGGGACGCTGATCGTTGACGCGACGCCGTGGGGAACGGTGAGTGGCAACGGCTTTGCGCCCGGGGCGACGCCGCGCCGGATCGCCCTCGCCGCAGGGATCCACGAGATCAAGCTGACCCTGTCCGATGGCGGCGCGACGTCCCGGGCGCGTGCGCGAATCGTCGCGGGCAAGCGCACCAAGTGCACGGCAACCCAGCAGCAGGAGCTCGCATGCGCGTCGCCGGATTGATCGCCGGTCTGCTCGTCATCACGCTCGCCGGTGCTGCATACGCCGACGGCAATCCGCACGTCGCGCGCGCGGCCACCGCGTGGCGCGAGCTCGAGTACGAGCTCGTCCTCGACGCATCGGAGGCAGCGCTCGCGGATCCATCGCTCGCTGCCGCCGATCGGCTCGAGGCGCTCCGCCTGCTCGGTTCGGCGCTCGTGGTGCTCGAGCGAGGGCCGGAGGCGGAGGCTGCGTTCGCACGGATCTTCGTGATCGATCCCGACTACGTCTTGCCCGCGGGCACGTCACCGCGTGTTCGCGCGGTGTTCGAGCCTGCCCGCGCCCGCTGGCAGGTCGAAGAACAGGAGCGGCTCGCGAACCAGTTCGGTTCGCAGCTGGCGGCGCTGACGCTGCGGCTCGAGCTACCACGTGCTCCGCGCGGCGGACGTCCCGTCGTGATCGGCGTCGAACTCGCGGACCCGAGCGGCCTCGCGAGCACGATCGTGTTCGCGCACCGCCGGAGTGGCGCGAGCTACTACACGCTGGCGAAGGTGCCCGCGCGATCCGGGCGCAGCGCGCTGACGCTCGCGGGCGAGCTCACCGCCTCACCGACGCCGTATACGCTCGAGGTCCATGTCCACGTCCTGCATCGCTCGGGCGTGATCCTGCGGCGCGCAGGCGAGGCGGCGCGGCCGATCCAGCTCGGCATCGCGGCCGGTCAGGTCCCGACTGCGACGCCGATCACGCGGCGCTGGTGGTTCTGGGCCAGCATCGGGGTCGTCGCGGTCGGCACCGGCCTCCTGGTGCGTGAGGCCGTCGACGCCGGAGCGCAGGACGTGGTGCTGCGCTGATGAGGCGGCTCGCCTGGCTGTGCGTGTTGGTGGTCGGATGCCGCGAGCCAGGCACGATCACGATCCGGTCCGCCGAGCTAGTGGACCGGTGCCCCGGTGAGCCGACGCACGTCATCGTCTCCTTGAAACGCGACGGCGTGTGTCCGTGCACCTGCGACGGTTGCAGCTGCGACAACTCTGACAACTCTGACAACGCGTGCGTCAGCCCGACGAAGGAAGGCGAGTCTAACCAGCTTCCCATCACGGACCTCAGGGACGGCGACGGTATCGTGCTCGAGCCCACGCCCGGCCGCTATGCGGCACTCTACGAGTACCTCCAGGATGGTTATCCCACCGTCGTCGCGTGCGCCGAAATCATCGTCGAGGCCGACGGAACGAGCAGCAGCACCGCGATACCAGTCGTGATGTGCTGCCCTCAGTGACGATCACGGCGCGCCGCAGGCGAGCCACTCGGCGAGCAGCAACCGCTCCTCGGGCGACGGCCCTGCCGCGGGAGGCATCGTCGGTGTCGTGCCGGTCGCGTTCAGCGAGATCATCGGGGCGACGTCGCGGATCGTTCCGAGATCATCGAAGTTGAGGGCGAGCGGTGCGTCCTGTCGCATGTCGGCGGGCACACCCTCGGCATGGCACCCACGGCACCAGTCGAGCATGAACGGCTCGCCGAAGTTCTCGTAGGTCAGGATCGAGGTCTCGCACTCGCTCGGCGGCTGCGGGGTCTCGGTGTCGCTGCCGCACGCTGCGACGAGCATGATGATCGCGACGAGCTCATGGCATGAAGGCACGGAACACCTCCGCTTCTGGCAGATGGATGGCGGGGTCCACGCCGCATGCCGCGAGCACACCGGCGGCGAGGTGACGAGGCTCGAGGCTACGTACGGAGGCGCCGGTTCCGGTGGCGCCCGTCGTGAAGTTGAGGAGCTCGGCCTCGCCGGTCGACGACGTTCCGCCGTAGACCCGACCGCCGGCGAGTCCGGTTCCGATCACGAGCGCGCTGGTGACAGGCCAGTGATCCTTTCCCGCGGCCGCCGTCGTGCCATTGAGTCGCGGCGTTCGACCCATCTCGGAGACGACGAGCACGACCGTGTCGTCGAGCATCGTCGTTCCGCTCTGCCGGCCGGGGCGGATCGCGAGTGCGTCGACGAGCGCGGTCAGGTTGCCGAACAGGAACTGCTGCGACGGACCCTGGCTCGAGTTGATCTCGTGGGTGTCGAAGTACTGCTGTGCCGAGATCATCACCGTCCGGGAGATCCCGGTCTCCAGCGCGTCGAGTGCGAGCTGCCGTTGTGCGTCGAGGCCGAGCAGCGTGCCTGGCGCTCCGAGACCCGCGCGAAGCTCGCGAAGACGATCGCCGCGCGCGAGGGAACCGATGAAGTCGTCGACGCGGCGACGGTTGTAGCCCGTCGCACCGCGGGTCGCCCGCTGGCGCTCCGCTCGCGCCACCGTGTAGGCCCGGATGTAACTCTCGTCGGAGCTGGTCGGCACGAACGTGCTCTCGGGGGTCGCGCCGATCACGGGATAAGCGGCCCCTGGTTCGAGCAGCGCGGCGAGCTGGTTCGTCGCTCCGACCCGCCCCATGCTCGACGCGTACGGCCCCGCGAACGCCTGGTCGCCGAGGACGAGGTACGGGATCGGGAGATCGTTGCCATGCGTGTTCGCGACGATCGCGGCGAGGTCCGGGCTGGTTTCGTTACGCGCGCCGGTCAGGATCGACTGCGTACAGACGTTGTGCGCGACCGATGGCATCCGGATGCCGCGGATCACCGCGGTGATCGGTGCGTAGCGCGCGAAGTAGTCGCCGATCGCCGGCCGCGACCGGTCCTGGAGAACATCGATCATCCCGTGCGTCGCGATCGTCCCCGCGGGAACATCGACACCACCACCAGGTGGCTTGGGATCGATCGAATACGAGGTGTCCCAGCCTCCGCCCGCGAGCAAGATGATGAGGTTCTTGCTCGGAGCGAGCGCGTGGGCATGTGCGCGCTGGCGGCCCCAGGGAAGCAGCGCCGTCAGCGACGCCGCGGCACCACTCCACAATAGCTGTCGTCGAGAGAGCGTGGACATCATGGCTCCGTGGGTCAGTAGTAGGCGACGCGCAGGTCGGCGAGCATCGCCGCGAGCGTTGTCGTCCAGGCGTGGCGGACGTCGTTGGTGTCGGCGAGCACTCGCTCGAACAGCGCGTAGGTCTCGGCGACCTCGGGCCCCTCGACTGCATCGAGCGAGCCGTAGATGCGAGCGTGCAGCGTCGCGAGCTGTGCGCGGATCATTGTCGGAGAGCGATCAGACTCGCTGACGCCAGAGAGGAGACGGCGCAGGGCAGGCGGCTGCGCGAAGTCACTGGCAACGACATGACCCGCGGCGCCGCGCGCGAGCTCGCGCAGGACCAGGCTGCTCACGGCGTTGGTGGTGTGCGTCGGTCGCGTCACGAAATACGAATCGATGCCGCCTGCGAGCGAGCGGAATCCGAGGAAGTCGCCACGCAACAGATCTGCGACGCCGTAGGGGACGCCGTACACCCCGACCGTCGAGCTGGTCTGCCAGCGAAAGCCGGTGAGGTCCTCGAACAGCCGGCCGAGCTGTTCCGGGCGCGCGCGCAACAGGCCGCGTAGATCCTCCGCCTCCTCGAACGTGGCAACCGCCGTCGCATGCGAGATGCGGAACTCGTCCGACAAGACGATCTCACGCGCGAGTCGCTTCGCGGACATGCCACTCGCCACGAAGTCCTTGGCGAGGCGTGCCGTCCACGCGAACGGAATCGCCTCGCGATCGGTCTGTGTGAAGTACGCGGCGAACCGCTCGGCCGCACAGCGGGGAAACCGTGGGTCGGCTGCGATCCGTTGCCCGACATCGGCGACGGTGGTCGCAGCCTGGCCGAAGTACGCAGGCGGCCGACGGGATTCGTTGACCCAGCCGCCCTCCCACATCGGCCGGTACATCTGGACCGGATAGTTCGTGTACCGCGCTCCTCGCTGGAAGCCATACAGCGTGCTGGCGAGCGGATCGAGCGTCTGGTGGCAGCCAGCGCACGACGGGTTCTCGACGAGTGCATTCGCGACGACATCCGGGTCCGCGAGATCGATGCTGGTGTCGAGCAGGATGTCGGAGTGCAGGAAGTCGAAGCACAGCAGCGCGCTGCTGATCAAGTTCGCCCGGTTGCGATGGTAGTTCGCGCCCGCGGAGATGTGGCGCGCCCACAGCCCGGAGCTCGACAGGATCCCCGACACCGGTCGTGCGTCGGTCCAGCTCGCGACCTCGAGACCCGGGCTGCCCGAGTGCGTCATGCCCCAGACGACCGACGTGATCGGATCGGAGATCGCGTAGTTCGCGGTCACGATCTCGCTGTAGGGACGATCGTTGGTGATCACGTGCTCGATCAGCCGTAGTGGCTCCTCGTACACCGTGTTCATTTCACCCGCGGTCCGGTCGGCGACACCGTTCTGCGCCCTGAACGTCGACTGCGCGAGATCGACGCGAACCAGCAGCGTCTCCGCGTGGAGATCGCGCATCACGGCGCCGAATTCCGGCGTCGCGAGGTAGCCATCGACGATCGCGGGCAGCGCGTCCGGCGACTCCGCCACCGCGAGTAGCTCGGCCGCGATCGGCCGCGTTCCGCGCAGCGTCATCGACGCTCGGACGAGGTGTTCCACCGGGGTGAGGTAGGCGACGGTCACCGGTGGAGGCTCGGGCTCGGGCTGCGGGTCCGTGGTGCAGCCGGCGAGGATCAGCAGGAGCGCGCTGCGAGTCATGGTCTTCTCGAGTGCAGAGCACGTGCCGCGCACATCCCGTGTCAGGTCGCCGGGTTGCCGACCGCAACTGCGGCAGGACTGTCGCGGCACGTTCCAGGCTCCGGCTGCGTGCGTCCGCAATGTCGCAGTGGCTCGAAAAACGTTCACGACACCAGCGTGATTCGCCCCGGCGAGACGGAGTTCGAGGCTCCCCTGCGCCCGGATCCGCACTACACTGAAAGGGTCGTGAAGTACCTCTGCGGACTCGCCGCCCTTCTTCTCGGTGCCTGTGGCGACGACGACAAGACCGACGCGTGCGATCTCTCGATGGGCGAGGCGAGCAGCGCCGTCCAGGTTCAGGATCGCAAGGCCATCGGAGTCGCCGCACCGTACACGCCAGATCTCGGCCTCGCGGCGCGTGACGAGGAGATGCGGACGTCGATCGCGGCACGCCGGCAAGCCGCATGGCAGGTGGTCGGCAAGGTCCTCACACCGATCCCTCTCGGTGATACGCGACTCGCGCCGAACTTCGGTGGCGTGCAGCCGACGGTCCCCGCGTGGCACACGTGGTACGCGCGCGACGACTTCGAGCGCACCTTCAAGAAGCTGTATCGCGATCTCGGACCGGCGGGGCGTCGTGCGCGCGCGCCGATCGATCCGATCGCCGGCCTCGCGTGGAACGCGAACGCACTCGACGAGCTCACCGAGTGGCCCGAGCAACGCTACCTCGACTACCTCGCGACGATCGATCTGTCCGAAGAGGCAGCCGGTCTCGGCGGCGCGCATCGCGTCGGCTACAGCCCGGGGGCGACCGCTCACCTCCTCAAGAGCTATCAGAAGCAGTACGCGTGTCGCGTCGCAGCGGCACCGGATCCTTTCGACGACGATCCGCTGCGCGAGGGTCAGATGGTGACGCAGTCCGAGCAACTCACGCTGAAGAGTTGTGCGTGGCGCGTCCTCGGTCCGTTCCAGGCCGGCGCGGCGAGCGTGCAGGTCACGTCGAGCGGCGACGGCGACGCCGACATCTACGTTCGTCGCGGCGAGGCACCAACGCCGAGCGAGCACGACTGCAAGTCGAGTGGCGACGACAGCGCCGAGAGCTGCATGGTCGCGGGCGACGGGCCGGTCTACGTCGCGGTGTTCGGCGCTGCCGAGAGCACCGTGAAGGTCGACGTCGCGTACCTCTCCGAGGACGTCCGCAATCCGACCTGCCTCGACGGCGAATCGCCGCGCGACGCGGTGATCGTCAAGGCGGACTGGCGTCGTCAGCTCACCGGAGAGCTGTTGCCGATCTACGACACGTCGGGCCCACGAATGAAGGTTCGGCTCGAGGGTGAATCGACGTGGAACTCCGACGGGGCAGGGAGCCCTCCCGCGACCGACATCTACACGATCTCCCTCGAGACAGGTGCGCGCTTTCGCCTCCCCGGCCTCCACATCATGAGCAAGGAGCTCGATCACTGGATGTGGATCACGCTGTGGTGGTCCGCGACGCCCGACAAGGACTTCGGTTCGGATCGTCCTGCGGCGATCGCCGCGCTCGGCGGCCCGTGGGCGAACTACAAGATGTGCGTGACGACCCAGTACCTCGAGGGCGATCCGGATCCGCGCGGCGGTCAGGCCGGCACGCTCGGCGACGCGCTCGCGGCGGTCAACGCGGGCGGCCCTGACTCGCCGACCTGGTGCAGCAATCCGTACCTCGAGCTCGGGCCCGGCAACGCCGCGACCAACTGCATCGGCTGCCACCAGCACGGCGGCACGGACCTCACTGCCGAGAGCATCCTCGCTGACACGCCGCACTTCGGGACCACGCGGGTTCGCAACAACTTCTTCACCGACTATCTGTGGGCGGTGAAGGGTGGCAACGGCGATGATCTGTCGTCCCTCGTGCAGTCCGAAGTCGACTACTGGGACGCCAGCGATCCATAGTGAAATCGTCAGCACTCCGGAGACCACACACGCGCGCGCTGAGGGATGATCGCGGCGATGAGTGCGGAGCTCGAGCTCACGGTCCTTCAGGCCACGACCGAGGACTGTGGGTACGTTGCCGGCTTCGCGCAGACCGACCAGCTACTCCTGGCCGTCGGTGGGCAGTCGAACCGGAAACCCACGGTGCTCGCCTCGTCGAACGCGAAGCAGTTCGAGTCGCGCACTACGCCACGCTCGCTCGGTCTGCGTGACGTTCTTGCCGTCGGAGATGGCCTGTGGACGTGCGGCGAGTATGGCCAGCTCGGGGTGTCGCGCGATCATGGCGCGACCTGGACGATGTTCGAGACCGGGATGGACGGCTGTCTCTACGCGCTCGCGCTCGCGACCGATGGTGGCGTGTGGTGCGTCGGTGACAACGGCTACGTGGCGCGCGTCCTCGGGGAGAAGGCGGTGCGTGTCGACCTCGGTACGACCGCGCGGCTGTCGAACGTCTACGCGGTGCGGGACGAGATCGCGGTCCTGGGCTTCGACGGCAAGCTGCGGCGCTGGCATGACGGCGCATACACGGAGGTCAACACTGGCGCGACCAAGCCGCTGACGGCACTCGCGATCACGAAGACCAACACGTGGATCGTGACCGGCGACGGAGGCTTCATCGCCCGCTCGCCCGACGGCACCTGGTTCTCGCGCGTCAAGGTCGACGTCGAGGTCGACCTCGAGAGCATCGCGACGATGTCCGACGGGCGGCTTGTCGTCGTCGGAGATCGCGGGCAGATCTTGATGTCGATCGACGATGGAAGAACGTGGAAGAGCGTCCCGAACAACCTCGGCCTCGTTCATCTGTGGGCAGTCGAGCGCTTCGGCGCCGGTGTCCTGATCGGTGGCGACGAGGGGCTGATCGCCAAGCTCGCACCGCCCGGCGATGCGACGTGGGCCGATCGCGTTAACGTGTTCGGAGGTGCGAAGGCACTCGACGAGGTGTTCGCGCAGGGTCCCGTGGGCTTCATCGACCACGGGCTGGACGCGTTCCTCTCGGCGGCCGCGATCGACGAAGACGAAGAGGAAGACGACGATGACGATGAAGATGACGACGATGATGACGCGGACGGCGGCGACGAGGACGACGAGGACGACGAGGACGACGAGGACGACGAGGACGGCGAGGGCGAGGACGATGCGGGTACCCAGGAGGTCTCGGCCGAGGAGGACGACGGCGGTGACCCGGAGGCATTTCGCACGCTGAGCGTGCCGGGCACCGCCCGAGACTTCCGCGCGATCTACGGCGCGGCGCTACCGCGGGAGGCCGAGAAGTTTTTCGCCAAGGTGGAGGGCAAGAACAAGTGGAGCACGTTCGACGAGCTCCGCCTCGACAACGATCTGCGGCCTGACGTCGGTGACAAGAACCTGTTCGAGCTGATGGTGCGGCGTAACCAGCACGCATACCTCGGGACCGATCTCGTCGAAGCGTTCTGCGGCGTGTTCGGCATCGGCTCGCAGGGCAACGGCGACACGTATCACATGGAGATCTACGAGTGGGACGGACCGCGGCAGGTCCTCCACTACGATCACGAGACCGCAGCGTTCTCGGGCGTGTTCGCGGACTCGCTCGACAGCCTCGTTTACCTCACAGCGCTGGTGAAGGCGGGGGACGACAAGCGCGTCTCGCGCGATGCCTTCGACATCGGCATCCGCAAGCTCCGCGGCAAGCTCGATCCGACCTGGCACTTCTCGATCGAGGAGAAGGATCCCGAGTTCGTCACGCTCGAGCCGAGGCGCCGCGACACCGAGTTCTTCTTCTTCCGGTCGCGCTGGATCTGCGCGTTGCTGAAGAACGATGGCGTCACCGATGTCGAGGATGTGCCGGGCCTGTTCATGCCCGACCTCAACCAGGTCATTCCGTCGGACCAGCTGCCCGCACGCTACGAGGCGTGCGAGAAGTTCATCCCGACCGCGCTCTATGCGATGTGGCGGGCGTACCTGTTCGACGAGCCCGAGCTCGAGAAGTACCTCGAGATCGGTCGCGCCCACGCCGCGCGTCTCGTGCGTGATGCGGCCAGGCTGATCGAGGAGCTGCGCGGTGGTCGCAACCAGCTCGGCACGATCAAGGACGTTCGCGCCTGGCTCGCCGCCTTTCGCGCGCTCGATCTCGATCCGCGGCGCGCAGAGCAGCGCAAGCTCGAGACCGAGGCCAAGGCCAAGCTCGACGCAGGCCGCAAGGATCAGGCACTCGCGGAGCTGGCGAAGGCGCCGCGCGGCACGTGGGAGGAGCTCGCGTGGCGCTGGATCGGTGACGGCGTCGGTCATCGCGCGTTGCTCGAGGAGCTCGATCGTGATGCCGCCGGCAGTGGCTCGGTTGCCCTGCTCGCTGCGCTCGACGAGCTCGAGGATCTCCACGACGACGAGCGCGACGCCGCGATCGCGCGGCTCGCCACAGAGCTGACACCCGAGCTCGAGGCGATCCTGGTGGGAAGCCTCGTGCGCGACGACCAGCTTGCGGGCGTGTTGACGAAGCCATCTGTGACGGGCGAGACGACGGCTGCGGACGATGACGACAGCTCGCCCGGCTGGGACGCGATCGATGCGGCGCTGAAGCCGATCTACGGCGACGCGCAGCCGATGCATTTCGGAACGGCGATCCCGTACGCACTCGGTGGTCCCGATCCGATCCACGGGATCTCGGTCTATCCGCGCACTGACCCGGTGCCGCACTGGCACTTCCTGACCTATGGGTTCACGGACCTGTTCCACAAGGAGACCGACGATCCCGAGGAGAGCGGCTTTGGCTTCGAGCTGACGTTCCGGCTCGCGCGGCCGGCAGATCAGGAGCAGCCGCCGACGTGGGCGCTCAACTTCCTGCAGAACCTCGCGCGCTACGTGTTCAGCACGGGCAACCGGTTCGCGCCCGGCCACAAGATGGGTCTCAATGGCCCGATCGCTCTCGACAGCGACACGAAGATCACCGCGATCTGCTTCGCCGAGGATCCCGAGCTCACCGAGATCGAGTCCGAGCTTGGCAAGGCACGGTTCGTCCAGGTCGTCGGGATCACCGACGACGAGTACAAGCTGATCCAGGAGTGGTCGACGCCAGGTCTCGTCGAGATCTTGCGCAAGCGCCTTCCGCACCTCGTCACGGATCTCGCTCGCCCGTCCGTGCTCGACGAGCCGGCGACGGCCCGCGAGGTCGAGGCGCGCGTCGCGACCGAGGGCTCCTCGGAGGACCTCACGTTTGCCGGCGAGATGAAGGTCAACTCGGACGACGGCCACGTCCGGATCGAGCTCGGCGCGCTGTACGCCGCGGTCTTGCCGCGCGCGATGCGCGGTCGCTTGCGGCACGGTAGACGGTACGAGCTGCGCGGCCGGAGTGCGGTACTCCAGCTCGAGCCTGCGAGCGAGATCGGCTACCGCCTCGACGACGGCGAGCTCGTCCTCCAGATCACGCAAGAGCTCGCACGCGAGATCGAGGCACAGCTTCGCGAAGCGCTCGTCGGGACGTATCGGTTCGAGAACTGGCCGGCGCTCGAGGTCGTGGTGACGCCGAGCTTCATCCGCTCGCAGGACGGGACGGCGTCCGAGATCCGTGGCATCGCAGACCCTGTCCACGCCGCGCGGATGGTCGCCGAGGAGAACGCACGCCTCGCGGCTGCAGCCGAGGAGGATGACGATAGCGAGGACGCCGACAGCGAGGACGAGGACGATGCCGATGCCGATGCCGATGCCGATGCCGATGCCGATGCCGATGCCGATGCCGATGCCGATGCCGATGCCGATGCCGATGCCGATGCCGATGCCGACGACGATGCCGATGCCGACGATCGTCCGATTCCCGATCCCGAGCGCGTGATCGCTGCGCTTGCGATGACCGAGCGCGCGCTGCGCCTCGCGCCCGAGGATAGTGACGTTCAGTTCACGCACGCGATGTTGCTGCTCGATGGCGAGCGCGCGGATCTCGCGGGCAAGAGCGACGAGCTGATGAGGTGGCTGCCGCGGTTCGCACCGCCGGTGCGGATCAACGTCGCGGTGCGCCTCGGGAAGACCGGCCACGATCGGTTTGGTGAGGTCGTCGATCTCGCCCTGTCCGAATCGACGACCGCGGTCCGCGGCGGCGCGGCGATAGGGTCGTTCGGCGACGTCGCTCACGAGCTGTTCGGCGAGCTCGGCGAGGCGATCCTCGAGCTCGCACCGCCGAAGATGACGCGGCTCGTGCCGCTCCTCCCAGACGACGTCAACCTCCTCTCGACGATGGCGTGGAAGGCGATCCAGGCCGAGCAGCGCGATGCTGCACTGTCGCTCTACGACCGCCTGCTCGCGCTGGCGATTCCCGAGAAGGGCGACGAGCGTACGAACTACCTGCGCGCGATGAACAACGCATGCGTGCAGGCGCACTCCGCCAAGGCGTACGATGCAGCGGTCCGCATCGCGGATCGCGCGCAGCCTGTCGCCCACGAGAACCCCTACATCTTCCACTCGGCTGCCTGCGCCTACGCCGCCGTCGGTGATCACGCGCGCGCACTCGCGCAAGTCAGGCTCGCAATCGAGCATCGCTACGATCACGTCGGCAAGATCGAGGTCGATGCCGACCTCGGCCCGCTGCTCGAGTGGCCCGAGTTCAAGCTGCTGTTTCGCGACTGGCACGCCCGCCAGGAGGGCAACTGATGCGCGTCCATGGTCTCGAGGCGCGCCAGGGCGAGACGGCCTTCGCTTTCCTCGTGCTCCGGCTCCACCGGCCGGCAAGCCGCGACGAGCTGGTCGAGCTGATCCGCCACGTCGCGTCGGTAGTCCCGGATGCCGAGGCATTCATCGCCGAGCTGCCCGACGAGGAGCTCGACGAGCCAATGCGGATCGTCGGGATGCCATGGGTACCGCCCGAGGCCGGCCATGCCGTCGACGCGCAGCGCCGCCTGATCGAGGGCGCTGCGGCCAAGGGCGTCGAGGAGGCGTGGTTCTTCCAGACCGGGACCAGCTTGCCGAGCTTCGACGACGACGACGACGACGACGATGCCGACGAGGACGAAGACGCGGAGGACGACGATGCTGACGAGGACGACCCGGAGGAGGGGGCCGATGTGCCATCGCCGAAGCGCGTTGCGAGTGGCACGCGTCCCGTCCACATCGGATCGATGCGAGCCGAGACCACCGAGGAGGTGAGCGATCGCCTCGGTACCGCGCCCCCGGTCGCTGGCCATGACGAGGGATGGGGCGAGCAGGGCTGGGCGTCAGGAGAGCTCGGCGGAGTCCCCGATGCGAGCGACGACGAGGACGAGATCACGCGTACGCAGCCGATCTCGCTCGAGGACAGCGAGGACGAGGATGGCGACGAGGACGAGGACGAGGCAGAGATCGTAACGGCGGCGCAGGCGCGTCTCGGCCGGCGTCGCGAGTCTGCACCGACCACCCTCCACCAGCCGATCAGCAGCTCCCCGCCCGCGGTCCTCGACCCCGACGAAGACGTGGACCTGAGCGGTCTCGGCGACGACGACGATGAGGACAACGCGAACGACGAAGTGGCGACGCCAGCACCGTCCGGCCGGCGACGTCGTGGCTCGGCGGCGACCACCCTGCACCAGGTGGGTCCGACCAGCGCGGCTCCCACTACCTTCGATGCGTCCGACGACGATGATGATGATGACGGCGACGACGATATGGATGAGGGGGCCCCGTCCGACCGGCGACGCGGCTCCGCGGCGACGACGCTCCACAAGGTGGGGCCGACCAGCGCTGATCCCGTGGCCTTCGAGACGTCCGACGATGACGACGACGAGAGCAGCGTCGGGACTATGTCGCCCCAATCTGGCCGGCGCCGTGGATCCGCGGTGACCACGCTGCACCGGGTGGGACCGACCAGCGCCGCGCCCGCGACGTTCGATACGTCCGACGACAACGACGACGACGATGATGAGGATGGGTCCTCGACCGGCGAGCGCCTCGCTGCGCCGACTGGCGACGATGACAACGGCGACGACGAGGACGACGACGACGACGACAACGCACGGTGGTCGCACGGCGCGCCGCAGATGGTCGCGTCCGTGCGGTTCCCGGTCGACGGCTACCCACAGATCCTCGAGGAGCTCGACTGGGAGGACTTCGGCATCGCGTTCAAGCTCGCGGGTCCGTCGATTCCCGGTGAGGGGACGGTGCTCCTCGGTCTGCACGCGCTGTGGCTGACGCCGTACGGCGGCCGCTATCGCAACGCGGCGGTGACCATCGACAGCAAGCACCACGCGGCGCACCTGTGGGTCGACCGCTTCGCGGTGCCGACCTCTGCGGAGGAGCAGGTGCATCACCTCCTGTGGATCCTGAGCAAGCTCGACGAGATCACGCCGGTCGTTCACGCCCGGTTCGCCGGCGCGACGATGGCGCAGAAGTACGGCGGCCTGATGGGCGACACGAGCGAGCCGTTCGTCCTCGGTGGCAATCCGCTGCTCGCGGTCCACGCCGGGGGCGGCGATGCGGCGGTCGATCGATGGATCGCCGATCAGACCGACTGGAGCAACGAGGAGCTCGCCCAGATGTTGCGCGAGCTCGCGATCGATCTCGTGACCTCGGGGATCCAGGACGCCAGCGACGACGACGAGGAGTCCGACCCCGACGGGTCCGGCGGCGAGGTCGTCGATGCGTTGTTCGGGGAGGCGAGTGACGGCGACGCCACGGTCGATCGGAGCCTGTCGGCTCTGACCGCCGGCGATGACGAGGACGACGAGGACGACGAGGACGACGAGGACGACGAGGACGACGAGGACGACGAGGACGACGAGGACGATGCCGAGGAGGATCGCAGCCGCCACGTGGCGCGCTATGCCGGCGAGCTGCTCGCGGCCCGTGCTGCAGCGGGCCGCCTCGACGCGCGCGCGGCGGGCGTGCTGCGTCCCATTCTCGCCGTGCAAGAGAAGTACGCGCACCGGCGTGGTGCCGTCGTCGAGATCCTCGGCGGTCTGCGCGATCGCGACAGCGTCGCGGCGCTGAGCCAGGTCGTCGACGACAATCCGATCACGAGCTACCTCGAGTCGATCGGGCGCGAGGAGCTACTCGTCAAGACGGCGACCGCGCTCGGTGCGATCGCGGATCCGGCTGCGATCCCAGCGCTGATCAAGCTGATCACCGCGCCCGGCGATCACAACGACAAGGCCCGCCCCGCGGCAGCCGACGCGCTCGCGACCTGTTTGGCGGCGTTGCCCGAGCCGCGCGACATCGACGATGCGGTGTTCGCCGCATTGCTCGCGCCGATCGAGGCGCGCAACGACGGCGACGAGAACACGCGCCTCCACTTCGCCTACGGCCGGCTCGCGCGCGTCCTGGCACCGGTGCGCCGCGATGCCGTGCGGAAGCGGCTCGAAGATTCGAAGTCCGCGCGCGACGATCGAACCTCGGTGCTCGCGCGCTACGTCGCCCTCATCCTCGCGGGCAGTGGCGACAACCCGCCCGCGAAGGCGGAGGCGGTGCGGATGCTGGTCCAGCAGGCGCTGACCGCGCCCGACTACAACCACGAGCACACTCTCCGCAACGTCCGCATCGGTCTGCGGATCGCCGAGGAGCTGCCGGCGCTGATCGATCCCGATGATCTCGTGTGGCTGACCCGGCTCACCGAGCCCGATGTGCGGGCGCAGGCGCATGCGTTGTTGACCGTGCTCGGCAAGCCGCTTCCGTTGGCACCGGTCTTCGATCGCAGGAGCGTGCGCGCGCTCGACGATGCAGAGCTCGTACGGCTGATCGGCGTGCGGCATGTCGTCGGCCGCCCAGCGCTGGTCGCCGAGGCAGGGCGCCGCTCGCTCGCGGCAGCGCGCAGGATGATCCTGCTCGTGGCACACGAGGTGGTCGGGAACGCACGGGAAGGCGACGCGAACTTGCTCGATCCCGAGTCCCGCTTGCTCGAAGCTGCCGTCGGCGCGCTGCGCACTGCGACGCCGCTCGACGACGATGTGATCGCGCTGTTCGATCGAATGCTTCGCCACTCGAACTATCACGTCAAGTGGGAGCTCCTGCAGGAGCCGCCGCTCGACGAGCGCCTGATCGGTGGCATGTTCCACGTCCTCGGTGAGAAGTGGGGATGGCAGGAGAAGACGGCCAAGCAGTGGCTCGCCCGCCTCCAAGGCTCGCCCGCCTACGAGGTCGAGCGCAAGATCGCGTCCGACGACGACGACGTGAACTGAGTCAGTGGTACCAGGACCGGATCCCGAGCAGGTACCGGATCGCTCCGACCGGCTCCGTCTCGAGGCCAAATGTCGCCTGCCAGTCGCGCGGATTGTCGATCGAGCGCGTGTACGTCGCGACGAAGCGGACGCCGATCATGTAGCGGGTCGTGCCGCCCGGCTTGTTCGCGAACAGGTCCCATGGCGCGAGATAGCCGTACGCGATCTGGCCCGTCACCTTCTCGTGATTGCCACCCGCGCGGAGCGCGAGGACACCGGTGCCTTCGTACCAGAACATGTCGATCTTCTTCGGCAGGCCCTGGAACATGATCTCGCCGCCGCCGACGAGGCTCAGGCCGCGAACCTCGGCCCACGCACCGACGCGCCCGTTGCCCGAGCGTGAGGCGCTGGCCGTCACATCGATGCCGAGCGCGGCATCGTAGGTCGTCTCCTGTCCACGCGAGACCGGCTCGGGCGTCGTCGACCGCGCGATCGGCGTCGAATC
>JANOPP010000579.1:0-8604 GCA_031421915.1 Myxococcales bacterium
CTCGCTCTCTATCGCGATGGCGAGACGTCGTACGGCGTCGTCGACGATCGCCGCTGGGTCGACGTCCGCGGGACGACGCTGGTCCTCGAGCATGTCGACCCGGGCGCCGCGCTACCGTCGCTCGTGATCGAGCCGCTCGGCGGAACCGAGCTCTCCGTCGGCCAGTGCGCACGCGAGCACGTCACCCCGGCGCCCGTCGTCGACGCCGAAGAGAGCGAAGTCGCTCCCACACCGGCGCCGACTCCGATCGTCGTCGCATCGCTGCGCTGCCAGGTCTCCGGCGCTCCGGGGCGTCACCTCGTGCGCCTGCTCTACGTGTCGCCGAAGCTCGGGTATCGCGCGCAGCACGACATCGCGATGAGTGCTGGAGACCGCGCGACGATCGCGACGAAGTTCGCGATCGAGACACCGCGCTGGTCGGGCGTTGCCGACGTCACGCTGTTCCGCGGGCTGCCCGGTGGGGAGCGCTCGCCAGATCCGATCGGACGTGGCTCGATCAAGCTCGACGGTTCCACCGCGGTGCTCGCTGCAGCTCCGCGCGAGGTCCCGGCGGCGCTGCGCTGGATCTACGCCGGCGCGATCCGCGGGGGCACCAGCAACGAGACCGACGCGCAGTGGGGGCGCGATTCGATCCGCGCCGTGTGGGTGTGGCTCGAGCTCGAGGAACGCGACCTGCCGGAGGGAGCCGTGCACGCGCACGTCGAGGCGCCGGGGGAGGCGATCCGCGATGTCCACGTGCCCGCCGGCGGGCGCGAGCAGCTCGGGCCGACGCTGCGCATGCCGCTGTGGATCGACGACTCGATGCACGGCCTACGCAATCGCGTCGTGATGGGCGCGGATGGCGCGAGCCTCGCCGATCGCTTCCTGATCTCGGTGGCGAACACGGGCGATCGATCGCGCGAGGTCTGGGTCGAGGAACGGCTGCGCACCAGCAAGCGGCGCTCGCTGCGCGCGGGCTGGCCGACGAAGCCGTCGATCGTCCACGGGCGCGCCCGCACTCCACTCGTGATCAAGCCGGGCACGACCGAGCGCGCCGGCTTCGTCATCGAGTACGTGTTCTGATCAGCGCTTCTTGCGCTTGGCCAGCAGCTGCTTGAACAGCTCGGGCTGCTTCGCCTGATCGACGACGGCGATCTTGAGCCGGCGCCACGCATCCTCGTCATCGTCAGACAGGCAGTCGTTGACGAGCTCGACGACGATCTTTGCACCGGGCAGGCCCTGGCGCAGCGCCTCGCGGAACACGTGGAGCGGCTGCGCGACGATCGCGTTCGCCTCGAGTGCGTCGCTCGTCCCCTCGGGTGCATCGAGTGCGACGCGGATCGCGACGCCCTTCTTGTGGACCTCGATCTCGTCGGCGCTCGGATGGAACAGCAGCGACTTGAACGCGAGCGTGTAGGCGTCCTCGATGATGTCGTGAACGTCCTCTTCGGTCGGCTGCCGCGATGCAGTAGCAGCGGCGGACGGCGAGCGCGGCGTCAGCTTGACCTCGGGGAGGCGCTTCCCCATCCATGGCTCCTTCGGCATCGTGACGCCGGGGAGCGAGCACAGCTTGTCGCCGAGCTGGCGGACGAGCTCGCCTTGATCCTCGATCGACTCGCGGCGGGCGCGCTCCCACTCGTGCTTCGACGCGCCGCGGACCTCGGGCGAGTATGCGATGTCGCCCAGGAACGTCGCGAGGTCGGGGGCGACCACGCTCGGGTCGGTACCCTTGTTCGTGACGATCACGATCGGATGCTTGTCGATCGTCGGGGCGTCCCACTCACGCGGAATGCCCCAGTAGACGAGGCCCGTGAACGCCTTGCCGAGGATCTCCATGTCGTACTGCTCGCGACCGAACAGGATCGCCTTGCCATCGACTTCCTCGTCGATCAGCGAGAACAGCGCCCCGCCGATGGGGCCGAGCTTCGCGAGTCCCTCGAGGGTCGCGCCGAGCGGCTTGCCAAACGCATCTGACGACGCACCGGATGACGTGTCATTCGAAGCAGCCGGTGCTGCCGCGGGCTTGTCGGCCTTCGCCGCTGTCTTGGTCTTCTTGGGGGCTGCCATTTACATCGGGGTGATCATGAGCGAGATGTCGTAGCTGTTCACCGCGCCACCGAGCGCCGGGAACACTTCGAAGACGTAGTCGCCGGGTGCGAGTGCGTCGCAGCGCGGCGATAGAGCGGGGCACACGAGCGTCTCGCCGTCGAGGAAGCCGCGCGACTGCGCGACCATCGCGCCGGATGAATCGAGGATCTTGAGATCGAGGTCGCCGCTCGGACGGTTCATGAACGCGATCCGGACGGTGACGCTCGCCGTCGCCGCGGGGACGGTGAACTTGTAGAAGTCGCGGTCCTCCGGATCGCTGGCGCAGATCGCGGCCGGGCCGACGTCGGAGGTCGTGATCGGCATCGCCTCGGCGAACGTGTTGTTCGGCTCGAGGTAGCCGCACTGCTCCTCGGTATACGGAGCGTCGGGTTGCGCATCGATCGGAATCTGGGACTCCGAGAAATCGAGGATCAAGGAGCACCCCGCAGCGGGCGCCAGAGCGACCACGGCAGCGAGACCACGCAGGCACTCCCGAACCATGCGCTCAAGCTAGCTGTCTGCCACCTGGATCGTCAAGAGATCTGAGGGACTTAGCTCATGAACCTCGCTTGACCAGCCCAGCCACCGACGGTAGGGTCCCCCCTCGCGAAGGCGCGCCGCATGTACCTGCAAGATCTCATCTTCACGCTGCAGAAGTTCTGGGCCGATCGCGGCTGTGTCGTCGAGCAGCCGGTCGATGTCGAGGTCGGCGCCGGAACGTTCCATCCCGCGACATTTCTCCGCGTGCTCGGGCCCGAGCCGTGGAATGCGGCGTTCGCGCAGTTCTGCCGTCGCCCGGGTGACGGTCGGTACGGCGAGAACCCGAACCGCGCCGGCGGTTACTACCAGTTTCAGGTCGGCCTCAAGCCGAGCCCGCTCCACGTCCAGGACCTCTACCTCGACTCGCTCCGCGCACTCGGCCTCGACCCGGCAGCCCACGACATCCGGTTCGTCGAGGACGACTGGGAGTCGCCGACGCTCGGCGCGTGGGGCCTTGGCTGGGAGGTCTGGTGTGACGGCATGGAGGTCACGCAGTTCACGTACTTCCAGCAGGCCGGCGGCATCGACCTCATGCCCGTCACCGCCGAGCTGACCTACGGCGTCGAGCGGATCGCGATGTATCTGCAGGGCGTCGACAGCATGTACGACCTGCAGTGGGACAAGAACGTCACTTACGGCCAGCTCCGCAAGCCGTGGGAGTTCGAGTTCGCGACGTATCAGTTCGAGGAGCTCGACGCGAAGATCTCGTTCGCCGCGTTCGACACCTACGAGTCCGAGTGCAAGCGGCTCCTCGCGCGCAAAGTGAAAGACGCGGCAGCGCCGCTCGTGCTGCCCGCGTACGAGTTCGCGATGAAGGCATCCCATGCGTTCAATAGCCTCGACGCGCGCGGCGCGATCAGCGTGACCGAGCGCCAGCGGTTCATCGGTCGCGTGCGCGGCATGGCCAAGGCCTGCGCCGAGACGTACGTCGCCTCGCGCGCCGCGCTCGGCTTCCCGCTGTTGCCGAAACACCTGCAACAACAAGCCGTCGACGCGTACCGCGCCGCCGCCGAAGCGGGCGTCAACGCCGGCGCTCTCGCGGCCGCACGCTCGGTCGCTCCCCACGCCCTGGAGATCACCCATGCCGGCTGATCTGCTGTTCGAGATCGGGTGTGAAGAGATTCCCGCGAAGATGCTCGCGCGGCAGCTCGTCGACTTCCCCGCGTTTGTCGAGCTCCGGCTCGGTGCCGCGCGGCTCGAGCACAAGGGCGTACGCGCGCTGGGGACGCCGCGCCGCCTCGCGGTGATCGTCAAGCAGCTCAGCGATCGGCAGCCGGATCTCCACGAGGAGGTCGTCGGTCCGCCGGTGTCCGCGGCGTTCGCGCCGGACGGCACGCTGACCAAGGCCGGGCAGGGCTTCGCCGCCAAGAACGGCGTCGCGCCGGAGTCGCTCGAGAAGAAGGAAGTCGCCGGCAAGAAGGGGCAGTACGTTGTTGCTGTCCGCAATGTCGTCGGGCAGGACACGCAGGGTCTGCTCCCGGGGCTGCTCGCCGAGCTCGCCGCGTCGATCGCGTGGCCAAAGTCGCAGCGCTGGGGCTGGAGCGAGACGACGTTCGTCCGCCCCGTGCAGTGGGTCGTCGCGCTCCACGGTGGCGAGGTCGTTCCGCTGACGTGGGCGGGGCAGACCTCGGGTCGCGCGAGCCGTGGCCATCGCTTCCTGTCGCCCGGTGCGGTCGAGATCGCGACGGCCGACGCGTACGTCGAGGCCCTGCGCGCGGCGCACGTGGTCGTCGATCCCGATGCGCGCAAAGACCTCGTCCGTGCCGAGCTGAAGCGGCTCGAGAGCGCGACTGGCTTGCGCGTGCGCCCCGACGACGCGCTGCTGAGCGAGGTGATCCACCTCGGCGAGTACCCCGTCGGCGTCTCCGGCGAGTTCGATCCCGCGTTCCTCGAGATCCCCGAGGAGATCATCGTCACGACGATGCGCACGCACCAGCGCTACTTCGCGATGGAGAAGCTCGATGGCACGCTCGCGAACCGGTTCGCGACGCTGATGGCGACGATCGTCAAGGATCCGATGGTCGTCCAGAAGGGCAACCAGAGGGTCATCGCGTCGCGCCTGTCCGACGGCAAGTTCTTCGTTGCCGAGGATCGCAAGAAGTCGTTCGAGGCATGGAACGAGAAGCTCGACTCGGTCGTGTTCCAGGCCAAGCTCGGCGACAAGGCCAAGACGATCGGCGACAAGGTCCGCCGCATCGAGAAGATCGCCGCCGCCCTCGCGACGTTTGCCGGCGCTGACGTCGAGCTCACGAAGCTGGCAGCGCGCGTGTGCAAGGCGGATCTCGCATCGCACGCGGTCGGTGAGTTCCCCGAGCTGCAGGGCGTGATGGGCCGCCACTACGCCAAGGACTTCGGCCTCCCTGCGGCGGTCGCGACCGCGATCGACGAGCACTGGTGGCCAAAGGGGCAGGGCGCGGCGCTGCCCGCCACGCCCGCCGGCGCGATCATCGCGCTCGCGGATCGCATGGACACGATCGTCGGCTGCTTTGCCGTCGGCCTCGAGCCGAGTGGCTCCGCGGACCCGTTCGGCCTGCGCCGAGCAGCGATCGGGATCTGGCAGATCCTCCTCTCACGGCCGGACTGGTCGACGCTGTGGACCCCGCTGTTCGCCGCGACGCGCGACGCGCTGACCGAGCACGGCGTGACGATCAAGGATCCCACGGCGCTCGAGGCGTTCTTCAAGGCTCGCCTGCGCGGCATCTTCACCGACGCCGGGATTCCCGCGCAGGACGCCGATGCGGCGCTCGCACAGGACTTCCGCGATCCCGTCGACGCACGGGCCCGTGCCCTCGCGTGCGCAAAGATCTCGAAGGAGGCGCGTGAGGTGTTCAAGCGCGTCGCGAACATCCTCGACGATGCACGCGGCAAGAAGCTCGCGATCGGCACTGCGCCCGACCCGAGCAAGTTCGTCGCGCCCGACAACGTCGAACACAAGCTGTATGCCGCCGTCACCGAAGCGCAGGCGCGCGAGAAGGCGTCGCGAGACACGCGCGACTACACCAAGGTGTTCGAGTCCCTCGAGCAGCTGCGCCCGACCGTCGCCGCATTCTTCGACAAGGGCGGCGTCATGGTCATGGACCCCGACGCTGCACTCCGCGACAACCGGCTCGCGCTGCTCGCGTGGTTCATCCAGCCATACCTGTCGATCGCGGACTTCCGCCTGCTCGCAGGTGCCGCGTGATCAGGTCCCTCCAACCTCTGCTCTGCGGCCTCTGCGTCTCTGCGGTGAACTCCGGCGCACGCAGCCCCCGCGCACGCAGCCTCCGTGCACGCAGCCCCCTCGCACGGAGCCCCCGCACATGAAGCACGTCAAGGCATTCGGCGGTGGCACCGCCGAGGGACGCGCCAAGGACAAGGCGCTGCTCGGCGGCAAGGGCGCGAACCTCGCCGAGATGGCGTCGCTCGGACTGCCGGTGCCGCCCGGCTTCACGATCACGACCGAGGTCTGTCGCTACGCGATGGATCACGGCGTCGGTGTGTACCCCGACGGCCTGCTCGACGAGGTCAACCAGTCACTCGTGGTCGTCGAGAAGCTCGCCGGCACGACGTTTGGCAGCGCGACGTTGCCGTTGCTCCTCAGTATCCGCTCGGGAGCGCCGGCCTCGATGCCCGGCATGATGGACACGATCCTCAACCTCGGGCTCAACGACACCACCGTCGCAGCGATCAGTGCGGAGTCCGGTAACCCGACGTTCGCGTGGGATTGTTACCGCCGGTTCGTCGGGATGTACGGCGAGGTCGTGATGGGCGTGGTCGCTGCGACCGAACACGACGAGGATCCGTTCGACAAGATCCTCGACGACGTGAAGCGCAAGCACCGTGCGAACCGCGACCAGGATCTGACGGAGGCCGCGCTGCGCGAGACCGTCGCCCTGTTCAAGGCGAAGGTGCTCGAGGCCACCGGCCAGCCGTTCCCCGACGACGTTCGGACCCAGCTCTGGGGCGCGATCGGCGCCGTGTTCCAGTCCTGGAACAACCCGCGTGCGGACTACTACCGCAAGATGCACGGGATCTCGGCGACCGTTGGTACCGCGGTCAACGTGCAGGCGATGGTGTTCGGCAACCTCGGCGATGACTGCGCGACTGGCGTCGCCTTCACCCGGAACCCGGCGACCGGCACCGCCGAGCTGTATGGCGAGTTCCTGACCAACGCGCAGGGCGAGGACGTCGTCGCCGGCATCCGCACTCCGTTGCCGGTCACCGAGCTCGGCAAGACGCAGCCGGCGGCGTACGCCGAGCTCGTGAGGGTCGCGAAGCTCCTCGAGGATCACTTCCGCGACATGCAGGACCTCGAGTTCACGATCCAGAAGGGGCAGCTGTTCATGCTCCAGACCCGCGGCGGCAAGCGCACGGGCAAGGCGATGGTCAAGATCGCGGTCGACATGGTCGGCGAGGGCAAGCTGACCCAGCGCGAGGCCGTGATGCGGATCGATCCGGCGAAGCTCGACGAGGTTCTGCACCCGACGATCGATCCGAAGGCGCGCCCCCCGTCCGTCGCGAAGGGGCTGCCTGCGTCGCCGGGCGCCGCGATTGGCCGCATCGTGTTTACCGCGAACGCCGCCGAGGAGTGGGCGAACCGCGGCGAGCGCGTCATCCTGATGCGCACCGACACGTCGCCCGAGGACATCCACGGCATGAAGGCCGCAATGGGCATCGTCACCGCGCGCGGGGGCATGACAAGCCACGCTGCGGTAGTAGCGCGCGGCATGGGCAAGTGCTGCGTGACGTCGTGCACGTCGCTGCGCGTCGACGCAGCGAAGAAGACGGCATCGATCGTCGGCGGCGGCAAGGAGATCAAGCTGAAGGAGGGCGACCTGATCACCCTCGACGGCTCGACGGGCGAGGTCTTCCTCGGTACGGCGCCGCTTGTCCCGGCACAGCTCGGCGCGGAGCTCGGCACGCTCATGCAATGGGTCGATCAATTCCGCACCCTGCGCGTCCGCACCAACGCCGACACGCCGACCGACGCACGCACGGCGCGTAACTTCGGCGCGGAGGGCATCGGGCTGTGCCGAACCGAGCACATGTTCTTCGCGCCGGAGCGGCTCCTCGCCGTGCGCGAGATGATCCTCGCCGCCGATGAGGCGGGCCGCCGCGCGGCGCTTGCCAAGATCCTGCCGATGCAGCGCGGTGACTTCGCAGAGCTGTTCCGCGTGATGGATGGCCTGCCCGTCACGATCCGCCTCCTCGATCCGCCACTCCACGAGTTCCTTCCGCACACCACAAAGGACATCGAGGAGGTCGCCGCCGACACGGGCAAGACGCCCGCGATGATCGCGGCCAAGGTCGCAGAGCTGACCGAGGCGAACCCGATGCTCGGTCATCGCGGCTGCCGACTCGGCATCACGTACCCGGAGATCTACGAGATCCAGACCCAGGCGATCGCGGAGGCCGCTGCCGAGGTCACCGCCGAGGGCGTCGTCGTGCACCCCGAGATCATGATCCCGCTCGTCATGGTCCCTGAAGAGCTGCGGCGACTGCGCGCGCTGGTCACGAAGGCGTTCGACGCCGGGCTCGGCTCGACCAAGCTCGCGTACACGATCGGCACGATGATCGAGCTCCCGCGCGCCTGCGTGGTCGCCGACAAGATCGCCGAGCACGCCGACTTCTTCTCGTTCGGCACCAACGACCTCACCCAGACGACCTTTGGCCTGTCGCGCGATGACGCGGGGCGGTTCTTGCCGGCGTATGTCGACGGCGGCGTGCTCCCGGTCGATCCGTTCGTCGCCCTCGATCAGGAGGGCGTCGGCGCCCTGATCGAGCTCGGGGTTCGCGGCGGCCGGGCGACCCGGCCCACCCTCAAGATCGGGATCTGCGGCGAGCATGGCGGTGAGCCGTCCTCGGTCGAGTTCTGCCACCGGGCTGGGTTCGACTACGTCTCGTGTTCCCCGTTCCGGGTGCCGATCGCTCGTGTGGCGGCCGCGCGGGCCGCCCTCGCCGAGGCTCAGAAGTGACCAGAGCTGTGAGAAACATCATGCAGGCAACCCTGTTAGCCCC
>JANOPP010000580.1:0-13383 GCA_031421915.1 Myxococcales bacterium
GTAGTGTGGGCTCTAGCGTAGCGCTCGCAGCGTCGCTTCGGTCTCGTCGTCGGCCGGAATGTGCGTCTCGATGTGAACCTCTTCGGCGGTGACGTCCAGCGGTGTCCCGATCGATGGCTCACCTCGACCGACCTCGAGTACAGGCACGGCGTCCCTTAGCGTGCGCAACGGACGCCGTACTCGTCGAGGGGCTTGGGGAGCGTGACGTGTTCGACGAACTGGCGTTGCGAGGTCCGCATTGCGTTGCGAGCATATACGTAGTTCCAGGCGCCTCCGCGCAAGATCCGCGTCGTGCCGATCGCCGTATCCATCCACTCGGATACGTTGCCTGCCATGTCGCACAGGCCACTGACACTCGACCCCTTCGGTAGGCTACACGGCGTCGAGACCTGCCTGCAGTCTCCCTTGCTGACGGCGTGATCGCAGGTCGGTGCGTCGTTGCCCCACGGGTAGACGCGCGTACCCGCATTCGAAGCCTCTGCGAACCACTCCGTCTCCGTCGGCAAGCGCCCGCCCGCCCACGCACATACCTCGCTCGCCTGCTGCTGCGTGACGCAGTTGACCGCATGGTCCTCGCGATCCGTGCGGCCCCAGTGGCAGTCGCCGAAACCGGTCGGCGGAGTGCACGCCGTCGCCGTAACGCAGGCTCGGTACTGGGCCACCGTGATCTCGGACTGTGTCAGATCGACGCCGGCTGGAACGCTGGTTCGCCAGGTCACGCCACCCGCCACGATCGCCTTTATCACCGACCGCGCGACCGAACGCATCGCCTTGGGTGGTTGCGCGGCGTCGACGTCGCGCGCACAGCGCACGCCACCCGCATGGTCGCCGACCCACACGACCGACGCACGTGACCGACTCGAAGCCGTCATGTTCGTCGCGTACGTGTTCCATGCGCCGCCGCGCCGTACAAACAGGTTTGTGGGGACGCTCGACCACGCGGAGCCATCCGTCGGAGCCCCGCTGTAACCTGCATCGGTGTAGCGGTCCGCGACGAACTCCTCGACGTTACCGAGCATGTCGTAGAGCCCGAACGAATTCGGCGGCTTCATGCCGACCTCGTGCGTCCCACAACGGCGTCGCGAATTGGCGCTCCTCGACCAAGCGTCGCACGCGACGCCGTGGAGATTCGACACCTTGCTGTTTCCGGCATACCAGGCGATGGCCGCGATTTCGTGCCCATAGCGACCGTTGCCGATGGTTAGCGTGCCGGTATAGATCGGTGTCGTCGTGCTGGCGCGGGCTGCGTACTCCCACTCGGCCTCGGTGGGGAGACGCCCGTTGACGAGCTTGCAGTAGTGCTCTGCCTCGTCGCGACTGATCTGCTCGACGGGGCAGTTTGCGCCACAGCTTGCGAAGAAGTTGGGATTGCTCCCCATGCGTGCGAGCCACTGGCCCTGGGTCACCTCGTGCCTCATCAGCTGAAAGCTCGGCACGGTCACCGTATGCCGCGGCTCCTCTGCCTTCCTGCAATGCGTGTCCCCCGCCGAGCAGCCCATCTCGAACTTGCCCGCGGGAATCGTGACCCACTCGACGCCATCATCGTCCTTCACGCCGCCGACACGAACATCAGCCGCGGCCGAGGAGACAACGACGAGCCCGAAGACTGCGGTGAACGTGCGCAAGGCCCAAAGCATAACCGTGGAACGTTTGCACCTGGTGAGTACCGTCGGCGTGTTTCCATTCAACGCCAACGGCGCCGCGGCGTCGACGCGCACGATCGCGGAGCGCTGACAACGCTCAGCGGTCCGCTCGCCGTGTTCATGTACTGAACCTCTGGTGATCGAACAGGACGTGGAGCCGATGGGGCGTGAACATGCTAGAGCCAGACTCTAGCGCGCGCACCCGAAGCGAACTCCTCTTGGGTCGCGAGCACCACTCCGGCGGCGCTCAGGCCCGAGTACAGATCCCCGCGAGCTGGTGACCAGGATGGCGCAGCGCAGTTCGAAGGCTCGCCCGAACCCACGGGCTCGAAGTTGGAGGGGAAACTGAAACTACTGGGTGGGCACCGACAACTAACCAGGCGTGTCGTTGATGCCCGGGTCTGCCCACACCGCGTTCACTCGGCTGGCCCTGGGCACCGCGGTGGGGACCTACGTCCTCATCGCCATCGGCGCTCTGGTGCGCGCCGTCGGCGCCGGCCTTGGCTGCCCCGACTGGCCCCGGTGCTTCGGACAGTGGATCCCGCCAACGTCGGCCGACGACCTGCCCGAGGGCTGGGACGTCACGCTGTTCAACCCTGTGCACACGTGGCTCGAGTATGGCAATCGCCTCGTCGGTGTGCTCGTGGGCATTCTGATCCTGGGCACGCTCAGCGTTGCGCTGCGGCACCATCGCCGTGACCCAGCCGTGCTGTGGCCCTCGGTCGCGGCCTTCGTCCTGGTCGGCGTGCAGGGCTGGCTCGGTGGGCAGGTGGTCGCGAAGCAGCTCGACTCCGAAACGCTATCGTTGCACCTGCTGCTAGCCCTCGTGATCGTCGGCCTGGTGCAGTACGCGTACCTCAGCGCGCGCTTGCTCGAGCGCGACCGAGCAACGGGAGAGCAGCGGCGTCCCGCTGCGCAGCGCGCCGTCGGTCATGGAGCGCTCGGCTTGGCCGCGTTGTTGCTCGGGCAGATCGGATTGGGCACGGTCGTACGCAGCACCATCAACGCGCTCGCCGACGCACGGCCTGATCTTGCTCGGTCGGAGTGGCTCCCTCTCGGCTGGTGGCCGGACATCGCGCATCGGCAGGCCGCCGTCATCGCCTTCGCCGCCGCCGGCTTGCTCTGGCTGGCTGTACGGCGCCACCTCCCTCATCACCTGCCGCTCCGGCGCTGGACCTCGATCGTCACATCACTCGTCGGCGCCCAGATCCTCGCTGGCCTGGGGCTCGCGTACCTCGGCGTACCGGCGGTTCTTCAGGTCGTCCACTTGAGCCTCGCGACCCTCGCCTTCGGCGCGCTGTCGGTGGTCGTGTTCCTCGCGTATCGCCGTCCATCCGGGGCCGCGCGCGTCGCTCGTCCAATCCAGACCAGCCGCGTCCGCCGTATCTTGCGGTTGCTCGCCGTTGCGATCCGGACGCTGGTGGCTTCGGTCGTCGGACGCATACGAATGGTCGTGACTCCACGGCACCGTCGCGAACAGGTTCTGCGGGAGATCCACACGCGCAGCGCCGAGCGCGCAGTCGCGACGATGGGAGCCATGAAGGGCGTGGCCATGAAGCTCGGGCAGATGGTGTCGTTCCTCGACGACCTGTTGCCGGCGGCATACGCCGAGACCATGCGGTCGCTGCAAAGCAACGCACTGCCAGTTCTCGACGCGGAGGCGGTGCTCGCGCAGGTAGAGCTCGAGCTTGGCGCGCCGTGCGACCAGTTGTTCGCCAGGTTCGAAACGGTTGCGATGGCGGCGGCATCGATAGGTCAGGTCCATCGCGCGACCACTCGCGATGGCCGCGAGGTCGTCGTGAAGGTCCAGTACCCAGGTGTCGATGGCGCGATCCGCGCTGACCTGGCCAACGCCAGCATGCTCGGGTCTGCGATCGGGGCCGTCTTCCCATCGCTCGACGCCAAGGCGCTGGCTGCCGAGCTACGCGAGCGCGTGCAAGAGGAACTCGACTACCGTATCGAGGCTCGCAATCAGGAGACCTTCCGCCGCATGTTCGCGGAGGATCCTGACCTGGAGATTCCTCAGGTCATCGGCTCGCTGTCCTCGGAGCGAGTGCTCACCAGCGAGTTCCGAGCGGGCCTCGGCTTCTACCAGTTTTGCGAGCGCGCCTCCGCCGAGGCCAAGCAGCGTGCTGGCCTTGCGCTGTATCGGTTCGTGTTCGACGCGATCTGGCGTCACGGAGCCTTCAACGCCGATCCGCACCCTGGAAACTTCCTGTTCTGCGAAGACGGGCGCGTGATCTGCCTCGACTTCGGATGCGTGAAGACCTTCCCGGAGAAGTTTCTCGACGACATGCGCGGTCTCGGCCTCGCGTACCTCGACGGACGCAAAGATGATTTCTACAAGCACGCGTGCCAGATGGAGTTCATCCGGCCGGGCTACGAGGACAGGGTCGGCCGCGACTGGTTGTGGAACTACTGCCGCTGGTTTTACGTGCCGATCCTCGAGGATGCGCCGTTCACCTACACGCCCGACTACACCCGCCAGGCAACGGCCGTCATGTTCGGCGACAACGTACGCAAGACCAACATGCCGCCCGACTACTTGATGCTGAACCGCATCACGTTCGGCGTGAACTCCATGCTCTCCCGGCTCGGCGCCCGTCAGAACTGGCACGTCCTCGCCCGCAGACATTTCATGCGCACGACGAGCTCCGCCTGCACGATCATGAGCCGCTGATCGCGCCGCACACCACACGCCCACGCTGAAGTACACGGACTCCGGTTTCCTGCCGAGTGTAGTCTCGCCGGCACGCGGTCACCGGCAGCGCGGTGTGCGAGTGACCTGCGCTACGTGCCCATAGGCCCGTCGTGAAGGGATGACTCTTCGCGAGCGTGATGTCAGGGCCGTCACCGTCGCCGACCGGAGCTACTGAATCGTCAGCTGCTCGGATGCCGATGCGAACACATTGATCAGGCTGCAGCGTGCGCCGCTGCACGGCAGGTCCATGTCTTCGTGCCTGCCGTAGATGTCGAGCTGCGCCATTCCGACACCAGCCGGGAGAGTGAACGATAGAGTGTCACCCACGATCGTCGAGGGCAGCACGTTGGTGGTCGACGAAGTAGCGCGGCGGAACCTGACTTCGAGCAGCGGGAGGTCGATCGTCGGCGACCAACGGACGACCACCGTCTGCTGTGGGGCGAACGTCCAGGGTCCATCAGGGACCGGCGTCATCCTCCGCGGTGCGAGGAAGTCTCCGATCGCGCCGGTGATTGCCAGCGACGAGTCCTCGATCACAAACCCGCCGGGAGCGACCACGGGTTGCGTCGTGCCGAGCATGGGCCAGTTGCATCCCAGCCAGCCTCCGTCGGTATTGATCTCCGATCCACCGCGTTGACTGATCGTCAGCGCGGTCGCATCGATCCGACCTGCGAGATCTGGAGCGAGGATCACGCAGCCCCCGACTGCGTCTGAATCGAAATGCAACTCGATGATCGTCGAGGGCCCGATCCGCCGTAGCACCAGCTCGGGATCTGGGATGTCAGCGAGCTCCATCACGTGATCCTCGCGCTGACTCCCGCACCCCCCGTGCGCGACCAGGAGGAACACAAGCGGTCGAATCTTGACCATCCAAGACGATACTCCGAGCTGGGCTCGCACGCGAGCGCGTCCAGGCGTAGCTCAGATGCCGCGACCCGGATTCGCGTCCTGGGGGCCGTGCAGACCCTCGGCAGTACCGCGACCCGATCGCGCTGGTGAATCAGCTGGCCGACGACCGCTTCCGATCGATTACTGCGTGCAGAACTCCTCGGTGCCGCGCGGGTACCGGTACAGAATCGAGTAGCACATCTCCGTCGTCGAGCTCTCGCCGTACCCGACGACCGAGCTCGTGGTGTTGTTCCACGTGCACTCGGTGGTGATCTTGTCGCCGGCCGAGAGCGAGATCGCGTTGAACTCCTTCACGGGCTGGTGCTCGAAGTCGTACGCCTCGTCGTGCAGCACCTGATCGACGCCACCGACGGTCAGCGTTGTCTTGAAGTGCGTGCCGAGCTGGTGCATGTGCGGGAACAGCGCGAACAGCTTCTGAGAGCCCGACACCGTGCAGGTGCCCGTCGACGTCGAGACCTGGTTCGCCGGTAGTGCGAGGTTCCGCGGACCGGGGAGGAACAGATCGATCTCCTGCGAGACCTCCGCCGCGTCGCGCGGGATGATCTCGATGCCCGACACGCCGGTGATCGTCTCGTCGCTCGGGTTGTAGATGTGAAGCTGCAGTCCGAGCAGCGTGCCCGCGTCGAGCTTGAGGCCCGTGCCCGGCGGGAACATCAGCTCGTTCGTGCCGACGCCCGACGCGTAGATCGCGTTCGTTCCGCTCACGCCGCGGAACAGCAGCGTGTGGTGCGTACCCTTGGGTGCCAGCGGGCGCATGCCGCCGATGTACGTGTCTTCGGCGACGTTGAGGATCTGGAGGTCCGAGGTGTTCTCCCCGCCTGGCGGTAGCGACCACGACTTCGTCACCAGCGGCTGCCACGTGGTGCCGACCACGGCGGCGTCTGGCGTGGGATCGTCGCCTGGGGAATCCCCGCATGCGGTGATCGTTGTGACAGCGAGCAGGACGCGAGCGAGACGAGGCCTCATGCGCCGACGCTATCGCAACCCGGGCGCGGTCGGTAGCTCGATCGTTCTCACCCGCGCGACCGAGCCTTCCGCCCTGGTTCCCACGCCCGAGGCTCACGGGCTCGGGGAGGGTCAGAGCGGATGCACGGTGAACACCCCGAGCCCGTCGAAGGTCACCTCATCGGCGGGCATCCGGCCGCGCCCCGCGCTCTCGACCACGCTGCCTTCGCTCACGTACGGTTGGAGGTTGACGCCGGGTTCGACCTCGAACGCGAGGCTGGTGACGGACCCCGGCGCGACGACCCGCGCGATCTCGACGCGAGGCAACGTCGAACCGGCGCGGCTGCTTCGCACGAACACCTCGATCTCATCGACGAAGCTCCAGTCATCGCTGTCGCCGGTGGGCTGCGCGGTTGTGGTGATCGACAGGGTCAGCGAGGTGAGCGAGACGCGGTCGATGGGACCGGTCGTCCGCTTCTGGATCTCCGCCGCCAGATCGAGGTCGAGCGGCAACGGGAACAACGCCGCGAGGGGTGCCGGAATGCCCGAACCCTGCACGCGTTGCTCGACGATCGGCTGATCGACATCGAAATCGGCGAGACTGCAGCCAGCAGAGCTGGCCGCGACGACCAGGAGGACGACGCTGCGAGGCAGGTGCATGACTTCCATCGTAGGGCAGGCTCCTCGCGCACACCATGAGGTGGCAGTGAGCGACTTGTGAGGCGCGTGGTACCGTGGATGGAGCGACGCAGTCCCAACGCACGCTGATGGCTCACGATGGGGTATCGATCACGCGGACAAACGGCTCAGCTTCGAACATCGATGGCGCGACAGGCCTCATCCGCACCATGGCCGCCGGCCACACTGGACCCATGACCGTTCCGACGATGCAGGCGAGCCCGAACAACGCGCAGGGGAGTCGACCACGCGTGATCTGGTTCGCGGTTGTCGCGGCATGCTCGCGGGCCGCGCCGCCTGCCCCGAACGCGAAGGTGGAACACTCTCCTCAGACGAAGGTCGAAGCGGTCGTCCCCCCTGAGCCCTTGCCGCGTTCGTGCCCGGCGACGTTCGCCGCTGCGGCCGGGCGATGCGAGTCCCGTGACATCTGCCGATACGTCGATGGGACGTGCTTCTGTGGGCATCCTCAGCACTGCGGCGGCGATGCCGATCAGCCTGAGCTTCGCGAGCCTCGCACGTGGCAATGCACGCCGCAGATTCGGGCGGATGGCTGTCCGGGCGGTGCCCCGCCCCCTGACTCTCTCTGCGAGATCGCCGGCAAGATGTGCAGCTACAGTTGCTCGTGTGAGCTGATCGCGACGTGCACCGACGGGCGTTGGGTGCTGCAACATGGTGAGTGCATGCCCTGACGCATTCGATCGCCTCGCTCCAGCCGATGGATCCGTTCGGGACCTTTTACCGTCGCGCTCTCGCTACCGACCGTGCGTCTCGGGATACTCGGGGAGCACACCTTCAAGCTCGGGCCACTCCGAGAGCGCACCTTCGACGGTCACGGTCTCGGTCGCGGTTCCGGCGGGACGGGGGATTCGTCGCTCGATCATGAGGCCGAGAATCGGGCGGCGCGGTGCTGCGGTCAATCGGCGTGGCGGACGTGCGCCGAGCTTGGCGGTGGTAGGTGCGATCCGGGTAGTCTCGACCTCCAGTTGAGCCTCCGATCCCTCGTATGTGTCGCTGCACTGGTTGGCTGCGGCAAGAATGCCCAGGCCCCGGTTCCTTCACGTCCTGCCGATGCCGATGCGTCGTCGTCCTCCAGTCTGCCGGACGTCACCGTCACTTCGATCTCCGACGAGATGGCTCCTCTGGGGTTCGCGGTCCTGGAATCACCTCCGACACCCGGGGTCACCCGGAGTGTCTTCCCGGATCAGCCTCCGGACGGGTGGCTCACGGAGGCACGACAGCTGCGGTTCGTTGCAGACTCGACCGCCCGCATCGAGCCGAAGTACGTCGTCCTGCATGCGGCCCTCGTCAATCCGACGAACCGCACGCTCAGCACCTTCACGCCTCCAGAACACGCACAGAACGTCGAGCTGACCGGGGCGATCACCCTCCGGGCCCTCCCCTCGTCGGCCGACGACAGACCGATCCGGGTCGAGGCACCCACCAAGCTGACTCTGGGGCCGCGCGCGCGTCTCCCGCTGGTGACGGCCATCGTGCTCTCCCGCTACGACTACCAGCCCGGCAGCAAGGCGGTCATTCGCTGGACCTATGCGAACACCGACGGCCGCGAGACAACCAGTCAGACCTTCACGGTCGTGCTCCCTTGAGTGACTGGCGGACTACCGCGGCGGACGATCGTCGCGACTACCTCCGGCAATCGTGGGATCAACCATGGTGCGCCGATTCGAGAGCGTCCACGTGCTGACACCGTGCAGTCAGGTCCATTCGCTACTCGGGGATGTCCGCCACATGGGGAACCTGGTTTAGCGCGACCGGCCGGGTCTTGCGCGTCGTGCGGATATTGATCAACTCGACGAACACGCTGAACCCCATCGCGCCGTAGACATAGCCCTTCGGGATATGAGCACCGAACCCCTCGGCGACCAGCACGAGGCCGATCATCAGCAGGAACGACAGTGCGAGCACCTTGACCGACGGGTGGCGCTCGACGAACGAGCTGATCGCCTTGCCCAGCAGCAGCATCACGACGAGCGCGATCACATTCGCGGCGACCATCACGCTCACGAACTCGGTCATGCCGACGGCGGTGATCACGCTGTCGATCGAGAACACCATGTCGAGCACGATGATCTGCACGATCACCGCGGCGAACGTGGTCCCGACCTTCGCGGCCGCGCCTTCCCCTCCGGCCGCCTCCAGCTTGTGGTGGATCTCCTTGGTCGCCTTGTAGAGCAGGAACAGCCCGCCCGCGAGCAGGATCAGCGCCTTCCCCGAGAAGCCTCGGCCGGCGACCTCGAACAGCGGTTGATCGAGCCTCACGATCCACGAGATCGTGGCGAGTAAGCCGAGACGGGACACGAACGCACCGGCGAGTCCCAGCTTGCGCGCACGCTCGCGCTGCGCCACGGGGAGGCGCCCCGCGAGGATCGCGATGAAGATGATGTTGTCGACGCCAAGGACGATCTCGAGGGCAGTCAGTGTCGCAAGGCTCAGCCAGGCTTCAGGAGAGGAGAGCAGCTCGACCATTGCGGCATTGTGCACGAATCGCGCGGAGCGCTAGGGCGCGAACGTCGACTGCAGGTCGACGCGCGCGCGATCGCTGCGATGGGTCGAACGCTCCAGACTTGCAAGAAACCGAAGCGTTGCTGCGCAAGTTTGACTTGGTTGGCAGACCCTTTGGCGATTGCTTCACTGCGACCATGCCCCAGGTTGAGACATCCAATCCCTGGAGGTCCCGATGCCCGATACGATCCACTTCTCGCTACTCCGCGGTGTTGCTCTGGCGCTGTCTGCGCTCGTCGGAACTGGGTGCATCGCAGTCATCCAACAAGACGAGGTTGGCATTCGTAACAAGTGGGGCCGCTTCGATCCCACGCCGATTCAGCCCGGTGTCACCTTCTACAATCCGTTCTCGACCGATATCGAGCGCGTGCCCACCCACACGGTCAACGTCGAGGTCAAGGCGCAGTTGCCCTCCAAAGAAGGCCTCACGATCGAGACGGAAGTCTCGATCCTGTACAGCGTGGTCCCCACCGCGGCGCCCGCCGTGCTCGGAACGATCGGGCCCGACTACGAGAAGGCAGTCGTGCTGAGCGTGTTCCGCTCTGCGGCCGCCGACGTCTCGGCCCGATTCTTCGCCAAGGATATGCACTCCGGGGAGCGGGCAAGGATCGAGGGAGAGATCCTGGCAAAGATGACGACGCTGGTCGGCCCACGCGGCTTTCGCGTCGAAGCCGTGCTGCTCAAGTCGATCACGCTGCCCAACGGCCTGGCGCGCTCGATCGAAATGAAGCTGCAAGCCGAGCAGGATGCTCAACGAATGGTGTTCGAGCTTGATCGCGAACGGCAACAGGCCGAGCAACGCAAGGTCCAGGCCGCGGGTGTGCGGGACGCACAGCAGATCGTCTCGCAGGGGCTCAGCGAGCCGATCCTGCGGTTCGAGGCGATCAAGGCGTTCCGCGAGCTCGCGGCCTCGGCCAATGCCAAGGTGATCGTGACTGATGGCAAGACACCGCTGGTGATGTCGCCATAGCGCGAAACGGGCCTGCGACTACTCGGGGAGCCGCTGCCAGATCACTTCGGCTGCGCGACGCGCTTCGCCCGCTCGGCGCGCGTCTTCGCGTGCATCGGGCACGCCTTGTCGAGCCGCGCGACCAGCGCCTTCAACGCGTCGTCGTGAGCGTTGGCGGCATCCATCCCCTCGACGGCCATCATGAGGTCGATCGAGCAATCGGGGAGCGTGAGCGCATTGGGCTTCGCGGCGCGTGCGGTCGCTCGACAACGAGGGTACGCACCGGCGATTGCGGTCGGTACCGTCGACCGGCGGAAGGTTACACACGATCATTGGAACATTCCGTTGCAACGTCTCGCGTGGCTACCCACATCGGCACGCGCATCAGAGTGCCACATGACGTTAGCTCCTCTGGTTCAGCAAGTGGCCCGCGGCAATCCCGAAGTCACCGGGGCGATCCTTGTCGACTCCGGCGGTACCGTCCTCGCCAGTGAAGGGCTGGGCGATCAGCTCGCTACCGCCGCGGTCGCGATGGTCCTCCCGCTGCGGGACTTTCTCGACCGGGCCGCTGCGGAGCTCGGTTGCGGCGCACTGGCGGCGTCCGTGGTCGAGGGCGGCGCTGCCAGCTTCGCGCTCGCCGACGTCGACGGTGCACGCACCGCGATCGTACTCGGTCGTTCCGGTTGCAGCCCGGGGGCGTTGCGCGCGGACGCGTTGTGGCTCGCAGATCAGCTTCGGCGGGCGGACCTGTCGTGACGCCCGTCGCCTGGCTGGTCATCGGCGTCGTCGTCGTTGTCGGGTCGCTCGTCGGCGGCTTGTCGTACCTTCGCGCCCACCGCAGGTTTATCCGCCGTGAGGCGCTGCATGACCAGCGGTACGAGCGCGCCGAGCGCCAGCACCGCCAGAACCACGACGTGCTCCACCGTGACGTGCTCGCGGCGCGTGCCGAACGCGACCAGCTAGTCATCCGTTACGCGGCCCTCGAAGAAACGGCCGCAACCACCGCCACCACCGCTCGCGTGGCCTACGAGGCGCTCGAACATGGCGCGACGGCGGCTGCGCGCGAAGCTCGCGACGCGCTGGACCGCACGGCTGACAGCCTCGCCGTCGTGGAGGCCAGGCTCGCCCGCACGGATCGGCAGCGGATCGCTGCGGAGCAACGGGTCGCCGAGCTCTCGACCTCCGGCAGGCTGCAGATCGTCGAGACCACCTCGATCCAACGTAGGCTCGCGGACCTCGACGCCCAGCGTCGCCGGAGCACGGTCGAGGCGATCGAGCGCGAGCAGCACCTCAAGCTCGAGCTGCATCGCGCACAAGGGCGAGCACGTACGCTCGCGGTCGCATGTCAGCTCGACACCGAGACCGTGGCCCCGCTGTACACGGACCGGCCTGCGCTGATCGAGCTCGATGCGATCTCCGCACGGATCCGCGGTCTGACGCTGGTCGATTGCGTGACGATCTCGGATCGCCACGGTTTGCCGCTCGATCGCAATGGGTCCCGCGATGCGGACGACCTCGCCGCGCTCGTGCCCACGGTGAGCCGGGTCGCTCGTGAGATCGAGAGCGTGATCGGCACGATTCGCAGCATCGTCGTCTACACCGGGGATTCGCGAGTCGTCGAGCTCCGAGCATTGCCGAGCTGGACCCGCGGAGCCTGGCTCGCGGCGCAGGCCTCCGCACAGCGCCCGACCCCTGCGGCCCTCGATGCTGCGGTCGCTTACGCTCACGCGGTTCGCGACGTTCCACCACTGGGAGAGGATCAGGTCGTGCTCGGCGCGCGTGGTCGGCTCGGCCCCGGTGGTACGCGGAGCGATAGCCTCGGCGACGAGCTCGACCGTGCGACTCGCGGCCTCGGTGCACGCACCGCGGCGCTCGTGCTCGGGGAGCAGATTCTTGCAGGCGTGGCCGTCGATGGCCTCACCGCCGGTCGGCTCGAGAGTGTCCTGCACGGGCTCAACCAGGTCGCCAAGGCCGCACACGCGTGCCTCCGTGCGCACGAGATCACCCGCGTGGAGCTCGATATCGTCGGGGCGATCCGGATCTCCCTGGCGCAACTCGGCGTCGCATCCCGGCTCGGATTGATCACGCACACCGTGGGTCGGGCGCTCGACCCTCTCGAGGTCGAGCGAGTCGTCGGGCGGCTCCGGCGGTTCCTCGATGCGAGCCCCACCATGTCCGTCATTGGCGGCAGCGGTGGGACGGCGACGGGTGCGGTGTCGTGAGCGGGGGCGAAACCGGATCCGTCGAGAGCGAGCGCCGATTCTCCCCCGGCCCCGAGGCCGACGGCGAGGAGCTGCGGAGCGAGGTGATGTGGCTGCGCGCCGAGCTCAAGGCGCTCCGTCGCGACCACGAAGCGCTGCTGCGTGAGCTCGCCAGCAAGAGCGGACCGGCAAGCATGGCATCAGCAGCGACGTCACCCGCCCCACCGCCGACGCCCCTCGCGCCAACGACGACCGCACCACCGCCCACCTCCGACGGCGCGCCGCCTGCGGCCTTCGTGCCACCTCCGCTGCCAGCGCTCGGCATCGCGGGGGGGCCGCAGCAAGGGATCGACTTCGGAGCGGTCGCGCAGCTGACGCCCGACAAGCTCGATGGCTTGCCCTACGGGCTGATCACTCTCGATGCGCGTGGTCGTGTCATCCACTACAACGACACCGAATCTCGGCTCGTCGGGCTTCCGAAGGATCGAGTGATCGGTCGCAACTTCTTCCGCGAGATCGCTCCGTGTACGCGGATCCGAGAGTTCGAGGGTCGGTTCAACGAGCTTGCCGCCGACCCGTTCGGTATCCGGGTCCAGAGCTTTGACTTCGTCTTCAAGTTCGCGCGCGGAGAGCAACACGTCTCGGTCGTGATGACCCCCGGTCGCATCCGTGGCCAGTTCCACCTCGCGCTGCTGCGCCGGGCACGGTCCGCATGAGGTCGTCTCGGCAGCTGTCGACCGTGCCGTCGATCATCGAACCGGGTCCGGTTCCCCGCCTGTCGTGCAAGGAGTGCCTGTCGGGAGCGGGGCTCGACTTCGATTTCACGATGGCGTTTCA
>JANOPP010000581.1:0-8046 GCA_031421915.1 Myxococcales bacterium
TCGGGGCGTACGTCCGGTTCTCGCTCGGCCTGTGCTTCAGCACGGGCGCTCGCTGCGCTTCCGGGCGTGCGCCCCGATCCCCCGCGCGCCGCTAGGTCTCGCGCCCCGCTGGGTTGTGAGATGCGCCCCGGGAGCCGCGTGGTAGTTTGAGCGCGGTCTCGTGGAATCCACCGACGAAGTCAGGCGGGTCATTCCCCGCCGGCTGCACGCTGTGCCGGCGCTGCTGCTCGTGCTCGTGGCGGTCTGGGAGATCGTCGCGACCCGGTGTACCGCGACCTCGGTGCCCGAGGATCCGGCGTGGGCCAAGGCGTCTGCGGTCGTGCGCGCGGGGTACCGCCCTGGCGACCTGATCGTGTTCGCGCCGACCTGGAGCGATCCAGTAGGTCGGCTCCACCTCGGCGATCTGATCCCGCTCGATGTCGCCGCCCGGATGGATGCAGCGAAGTTCGGGAGGATCTGGGAGATCGCGATCCGCGGCGCGCGCGCGCCCGAGACCGCGGGCCTCACGCCGGTGGAGACGACCGAGCGCAGCGGCGTCACGGTCCGCCGCTACGAGCGCACGCCGGTCGAGGTGATCGCGGATCTCCGTGATCGGGTGACCTCGGCGCGCGTCGAGAAGGGCGGCCGGGGGCCGACGCTCGAGCTCGCGGAGGTCGGCTTCGCGCCACATCGCTGCATCCAGGTCGTGCCGACCCCGGACGTCCCGATGAAGATCAGCTTCCCAGGTGTCCCCACGGGGACGCAGCTCGTCGGCTACGTCGGGATCGCGGACGTGTTCACGCGCCGCGACAACCGAAGGGCCGCGCAGCTCGAGGTCGAGATCGCGGACCGCGTGATCGCTCGCGCGCGCGCCGAGGTCGACGACGGCTGGGTGCGGTTCTCGGCCACGACGACGCCCGGCACCGCCGACATCACGATCGTCGCGCGCTCCTCGGGGGCGAATCGCCTGATCTGCTTCGCCGTGGAGACCCGGCGATGAAGGGGATCCGGATCGAGCGTGTGGTCGGCTGGATCCTCGCGCTGCTCACGACGATCGTCGTGATCGGCAACCAGCAGAACGTCGGAGTTGCGCGCGACGAGGTCGTCTACATGCAGCACGGCACGCGCTACGCCGACTGGTGGCTCGGGCTTGCCACGCTCGATCACGGCGCGAGCAAGGCGAATATCACGAAGTCGTGGGGCGGTCCCGGCGCGACCGACAACAACAAGGAGCACCCGCCGCTGATCAAGACGCTGTTCGGCCTCTCCGAGAAGCTGTTTCACGACGGCCTCGGCGTCAACGAGGTCACCGCGTACCGGATCCCGACGGCGATCCTCCACGGCGTCTGCGTGCTGCTCGTGTACCTGATGGCGCTCGCGCTATGGGGCTTCGCCGAGGGCGTCGTCGCCGCGCTGCTCCTGATGCTGTTGCCGCGCGCGCTGTTCCACGCCGGGCTCGCGGCGTTCGACGCACCCATCATGACGCTGTGGTTCGCGACGATCTTTGCGTACTGGAAGTGTCTCGACGGTCGCAAGTGGCCGTGGCAGGCCGGCGTGCTGTTCGGACTCGCGCTCGCTACCAAGCACAACGCGTTGCTGTTGCCGTTCGCGATCGGCACGCACTACATCGTCCTCGGGATCCGCAACCGGAGGCAGGGCTGGCGCGGGATCGTGCTCCACCACTGGCGGGTGATCGCGGGCTTTGCGGTGCTCGGACCGCTGACGCTGATCGCCGTATGGCCGTGGCTGTGGTTCGACACCTATCACCACGTCCGCGACTGGATCGTGTTCCACACCTCGCACGTCCACTACAACTTCGAGTACCTTGGCGAGAACTGGAACGCACCGCGGTTCCCGTGGCACACGGCGCTCGTCACGACGCTGTTCACCGTTCCGGTCGTCACGCTGCTCGCGGCCGCGCTCGGCACGGTCGGCTGGATCGTGCGCCGCGCCGAGGTCACCGAGCGTGCACGGGCGCCGGGCCTACTGCTCGCGCTGTCCGCTGCCGCCTCGATCGGTCCGTTCTTCCTCGGTACGACGCCGATCTTCGGCGCCGAGAAGCACTGGATGCCAGCGCTGCCGTCGATCTGCATCGCCGCCGGTGTCGGCGTGGTGTGGGCCGCACGACTCGCGATCCACGTGATCGAGGCGCGTCGCCCCTTGCGCGATCGCATGCGCTCGATGCTCCTCGCGGGCGTCACCTCGCTCGTCGTCGCGGCGGCCGCCATCGAAACCGTGACGGCGCAGCCCTATGCCCTCACCTGGTACAACGCACTCGCAGGCGGCGCACCCGGCGGTGCTGACCACGGCATGAATCGCCAGTTCTGGGGCGGCGCGGCGCGCGGCGTGCTACCGGTCCTCGCGGCCGAGGCTCCGCCGGCAGGTGCACCACCGCGCCATGTCTACACGCACGACGCATCCCCCGCGTGGGGCATCTATCAGCGGCTCGGGCTGATGCCGAAGACGCTGCCCGATGCAGGCTGGGAGCAGAGCGGCATCGATCGCTCCAAGCTCGCGATCGTGATCCACGAGAAGCACTTCAACCGGCACGACTACCTGATCTGGAAGTCGTACGGCACCGTCGCGCCGATCTTCGTGCTCCGCGCGAACGGGGTGCCGATCGTCAGCGTCTATCGTCGACCGTGATCGCGACGCCTACGGCGTGATCCACACGTCGTCGATGTCGAGGTGGCCGGCCGCCGAGTCGTCGACGAGGACGAGCCGTCCCTCGGCGCCGCGATGCTCCTTCGGATCGATCGTCACGGTCCGCAGCGTGTCTCCGCCCGGCGCGGGTGCGCTCGCCGTCGCGACGAGCGCGTCGCCGACCCACAGCTCGACGCGCAGCTTGGTGGCATCGGTGCCGCCGCCAAGGCCGAGCGTCAGCACGCCATCGAGCAGGAACAACGGCGACGTCACCCGCCCGGTCGACACGTCGCCGCCGTGCATGCTCGTCGCGAACTTGCGTCCGGTTGCGCCGAGCAACAGTCCGTGACCCGCGAGCTCGGTCTCGGGCCGAGCGCCCCACGAGACGCCCGAGAGCGTCCAGCCGGTCCAGTCCATCTGCTCGAAGTCAAACAGCACGCGCGTCCCTGCCGGCGGCCGCGCCGGGATCGCTGGTAACCAGATCGAGTCGGGGTTGACGCGCGCCCCGGTGAACACGCGCGGCTTCTCGTCAGCGGGGATCTTGAACGCCGCGCGATACGTTTGCGTCACCTTGCTGATCGTCGCGGGTTCCGCGTTGTGGACATCGGTGCCGTCGAGAACCAGCGCTGCGAACGCGTGATGCTCGAGCGCCGCGTCGAGGCCGTCGACGGTCCGCGTCTGCCGCCACGTGACGTCCTTGATCCCCATGCGATGCACGCGGGGCGACTTGCCGGCGAGCACGAGGTACCAGGGATGCGACGGCATCCACACGTCGCCCTCGATCGCGTGGATCCGCGCGATCAGCTTGTCGCCCGCTGCGACATCGCGTGGCGTCGGCATGAACTTCTTCGGCTCCCAGCGATTCGTCCAGCACGCGAGCGCGAGTGGCACCGCCGCCGCCACGGCCACGATCGACGACACGAGCTCGCCCCCCTTGCGCGGTCCCCAGATCACGCGCGCACAGCCATAGACTGCCGGCACCGCCGCCCCCGCCGCGATCGCGCCGTGCAGGAACGCAGGCATGTAGGCGTTGAAGTGCGCGAACTCGGTGCCCCAGCCGATCGCCCCGAGCAGCGTCGACACGGCGAACGTCGCCGACCACAGGAGGAGCGCGTGCGTCGAGCGCGGCAACACGCGCCTCCAGATCCCTGTGATCACCACGACAACGAGCGCGGATCCGATCACGATCGACATCGCCGGGAAGTGCCACAGGATGTTCGCAAACGACTTGTAGAACCGATCCCAGTTGAAGTCGTGCGCCGCGTGGATCTCGCGGATGTAGATCCAGAACCAGCCGTCGGTGGTCTGCTGCAACAGCCACGTACCGCCGAGCCCGATCAGCCCGGCCATCGTCACGAACGCGGGCACGCGCCGCCAGTTCGTGATCAGCACGATCAGCCCGCCGAACGCGACGTAGATGATGCCGGTCTGCTTGCAGAAGAACGCGAGGGCCAGCAGCACGCCGCCTGCCGCGACGCGACCATGGCCGCGCAGTCCCGTCCCCGTCGTCGCCCATCGCGGCAGACCCGCGATCGCCGCCGTGACCATGAACAGGAAGAACGTGTCCGCGCGAACGAGATCGTACCAGCCTTCCATGTACGGATACGCGGCAGCGAACAGCCCGAGTGCGAGCGCGATGCCCGCGAGCGCCGGCGCCTTGCGCACGTGCTCGTGTCGCGCGCTCGCGAGCGAGGCGCCGGTGATGAACGACGTGCCGATCAGCGCGATCACGGAGAGCACGCGGCCGAGGGTGTACGTGATCCCGAACGCGCCGCCGAACAGCGCCAGCAGCGACGGATACAGGGGCGTGTAGAGGTACGGGATGAACTCGATCGATGGCGGGACGTAGACGCCCAGCCCGCCCTGGATACGCTGCGCGTGGTGGAGCATGCCGCCCTCCATCCACTCGAGGTCGTACGGGTAGGTCATGCGCCCGGTGATCGCGGTCGACAGCAGGAACACCTGCCAGATCGCGGGGAGCGCGATGATGATCCACGGCACGATCCGCGCGATCCGGTGAGCCCACGGCTCGGTCTCGGGGATCGACGCCGTCGGTAGCGAGCGCTGCTCGACGCGCTCGCTGTCGACGGCCTCCTCAAAGGCGCGACCCGTGCGGCCCGAGGGCGACGTCCTCGCGCGCTCCGACGGCTGCGACGTCGTGCGATCCGACGGCGGGATGCTCGGCGCACGAGGAGTGATCGCGCGATCCGCCGGGGGGACGCTCTGTGCTCGCGCAGGTCGCGGGGTGGCGGGGAGCGGCGTGATCGCGCGATCCGCGGGGGGGACGCTGGCGGCGCGGCGCGCGGGAGCCGGCGTCTTTGCACGCTCGCGCGCAGGCTCGACGGGGGCGGGGGTCCTGGCGCGTTCGCGTTCGGTGCCGGCAGTCGATAGGTCATCTGGCACGGCAGTGTCGGTCGATGGGGGCGCGATCGGGGCGGGTGTCTTGGTGCGTTCGCGGGCTGCTTCGACGGGCGCTGGGGTCTGGGTGCGCTCGCGCGTCACGTCGGCGGCCTCCACCGGTGCCGGAGTCATCGCGCGGGTTCGCCTGGGCTCGACCGGCGCAGGCCCGGAACTGGGGTCGGAGCCATTTCCCGTGGCGGGAGCGAGTGCGTCAGTCGACGGGGCTGGCGGCGAGATCGGTGAAGGTGTTGGCGCGCGCTCTCGCACGGGCTCGGTCGCGGCGATCGGCAGCGGCGTCTTCGAGTGCTCACGCGCGGGCTGCGGCGCCTCCTCTGCGGGCGGTGTCGCCGGTGCGATCGGTGCCGGCGTCTTCGTACGGATGCGCGCGGGATCGATCGGTGGCGGTGTCTTGGTGCGTTCGCGTGCGGGCTGCGTGGGTCGCGGCGCCTCGGCCGACGGTGGCGTCGCGGGTGCGATCGGTGGCGGTGTCTTGGTGCGAATGCGCGCTGGATCGATCGGCGGTGGTGTCTTGGTTCGCTCGCGCGCAGCCTTCGCCCCGGGTGCGTTGGGCTCGTCGATCGAAGAGGGCGCGCTCGTTAGGTCGGTCGGAACCGGTGCCTTTGCTGGCTCGATCGGGACCGGCGTGATGGCGCGTGCGAGCGCGGGCGGCGCGGGGACCGGCGTCATCGTACGTGGCAGCGTCGGGGCGGGTGCGGGGACCGGCGTCTTGGTGCGCGCGATCGCTGGCGGAACGGGGGTGAGGATCGGCGCTGGCGTGCGCGCGATCGCGGGCATCGTCGGGACCGGCGTCGGCGTGCGTCCGATCGCGGGTACTGGTGGGATCGGCGTCAGCGTGCGTGGGACCAAGGGGGCCGGCTCGGGCGGCGGAGCGACCGGATCGTCCTCGGGTGTCGAGAGCTCTGCGTCGGGGACATCGTTGACCGCGGTCGGGTCCTCGAGCGGTGGTGTCGTTGGCGAGGCCGCGCGAGCGACGGAGAGCACGGGGACCTGGATCGGTGCCGGAGGTGGGCCTGCGTCGGTCGTCGTCCGCGGGACCGGGATGTCCTCGATGTTGGTGTTCTCCCCGAACGGATCGACGAGCTGCGCATCGATGTTGGTGGACTCGTCCCCATCATCATCGCGTCCTGTTCCGCTCACGGCACAACCTGGATCTTCCCCACCGCCACAGCATTGTCCTTGATCTTGGCGCGCGGTGACGAGACAGGTGCACGGGCCTTCCCCTTGAATCGACCGGCCCAGACCGTCAGCTCCCCGTTGGGGGCGTTGCGAGGGACCATCACCGTGGTCGTGTAGCGGATGAACTGGCCGCGCTTCCACCACTCGAACGGACGCGCGGGGCGGTGGTCGCCGCTGAAGAAGAACTTCCCGGCCCCCTCGATGTGCACGAACATCTTCCAGTCCGGGGGCGCCGTTCCGAGCGCCTCGAAGGTCCAGGTCAACGTGATCGGCTCGCCGCGCCGGGCCGTCGACGGCGCATCGACCTGGAGCAGCCGGACCTCGGGACCGAGATCGGCATCGAGCGGGGCGGCGATCGTTGGCTTGTCGCGGAGGAGCGCCTCGACAGCGCCCTGCGGCACCTGTTCGGAATCGAACCAGCTCTCGACGGCGCGGCGGGTGGTCGAGCAGGCGCCGTCGTCGCCCGCGAGATCGGTGGTCTCGAGGGCGTCGCGATCGAGGCGGTAGACCTCCCAGCTCGTGTCAGGGCTGACGTTGTAGATCACGTGGCAGTCGCTGCTCGCGCCTGCGCGGAGCTCGTGGTTCCCCTCGTACGAGAGCTGCTGGAAGATCACGCGATCGGCATCGGTACCGGCGAGAGCGGCGACGAGCGAGTGCCCCATCATGTCGGTGGTCGCCGCGGCACCCGCGAGGTTCGCGAGCGTCGGCAGGATGTCGACGTGCGAGGCGGGCGTTGTCGACGTCCGCGGTGCGAGACCCGGCACGCGCACGATCATCGGGACTCGCGTCTGGGGCGAGTAGAGGTGATAGCCGTGGAGGTCGATGCCGTGCTCGCCAAAGCCCTCGCCATGGTCGCCGGTCACGACGATCACGGTCTTGTCGTAGAGGCCCTTCGCGCGCAGATCGTCGAGGAGGCGGCCGATGTGGAGATCGGTGAATGCGATCTCGCCGTCGTACAGCGCGGTCCGATCCATGCCGAACGACGGGACCTCGGAGTGCGGCTCGTAGGCGTAGTGCGGATCGTAGTAGTGGACCCACAGGAACCAGCGCTTGTCGGCGTTGCGCTGGACGAAGCCGATCGCCTTGTCGGTCTGCTGCGCCGACGAGCTGCCCTTGGTCTGCTCGGGCCCCGCGTTGGCGACGCCGGCGTGGAGCCGCGCATTCTCGTTGTCGTACTCGGCGAAGCCCTGGTCCATCCGGCGTACGCGATCGAAGTACCAGTAGTTCGTGATCGCGCCCGACGTGAAGCCGGCGCCCGTGAGCGTCTCGGCGATCGTGGTCGCTTTCGGGAGGAGACCGGGCCAGCCCTCGACCGAGGTGTCGTAGTAGACGTCGAGCGGCAGGCGACCGGTCAGGATCGCGGGGATCGAGTAGCGCGTCGACGGTGCGTGCGCCCAGCTGTGCGTGAACAAGGTGCCGGCCGCCGCGAGCTTGTCGAGGTTGGGGGTCGTCTTGCGTGCGTAGCCGTACGCACCGACGTGATCGGCGCGCAGCGTGTCGATCGTGATCATCAGGACGTTGAAGTCCTTCGGGACGCCGGCGGGGACGGGCGCGAAGCCGACGTTGTCGAGCGACCGCGTCAGCGAGGGATCGCCGCCGACACAGTTCTGATCGATTCCGTCGTCGGGAATCTCCGGCGCGCCGGGGTGCACGGACGGGTCCCCATCGTCGCAGTCTCCGCCGCCGAGGAACCGGGCGTAGCCGTCGCGATCCCAGTCGAACGCCATCCGCACGGTGCGCGCGATCGGACCGCCGACCCCGCTGTACGCCGCGCTCGCCTTGATCACCGACGCGGAGCCGCCGGTCGCGAGCACGAGCAGCGCGAGC
>JANOPP010000582.1:0-26908 GCA_031421915.1 Myxococcales bacterium
GCCGAGGCGCGCGTGCTCGGACATGCGCCCGGCACCGGCAAGCACAAGGGCCGTCTCGGTGCCCTGGTGTGCCAGCTACCGAGCGGCGCGACGTTCAACGTCGGCACCGGCTTCTCCGATGCCGAGCGCGAGGCACCGCCCGCGATCGGCAGCGCGATCACGTTTCGGTATCAAGAGCTCTCCGACGACGGCGTGCCGCGGTTCCCGTCGTATGTGGGAGAGCGCATCGACGTCGACCCGTGACGTGCGTGGGCTGCGGCGCTCTCAGTTGACCGCGTCGTCGCAGGGCGCGAGCTCGCAGAGCAGGTGGCTGACGTGACCGAGCGTGCGCTGGAGGCGGACCATCGGGTCACACGCCTCGAGCAGCTCCTGGCGAGCGTCGGCATCCATGATCAGAGCGGCGGCGACCGCATCCGCACAGGCACCCGGTGATTCGAACGCGCGCGCGAGCTCGCGTAACTGCGAGCCACCTTGCTCGATCACCTCGGCGAGGCGATCGCACAGCGTCACGAGCTGGTGGTGGTGATCGCGCGCGTCCGCCGGATCGCACGACGCATCGGGGAGCAGCTGTGCCTCGACCATGCGGTAGTTGCGTTCGACCGCGAGCTCGCGTGCGATCTCGACGCGGGCGACGCCACGGAGCAGCAGCGCGAAGCGACCGTCGGGCAACTCCTCGGAGCAGATGATCCGGCCGACGCCGAACCGCTCGTAGACCGGCGGCTTGCCGTAGTAGGTCTGCTCGAAGCCGGGGCGGAGGCGCGCGACGCCCATCAGGTGATGGCCGGCGAGACAGTCACGGGTGAGCTCGCGGTAGCGCGGCTCGAACACGTGGAGCGGCAAGAGGCCACCGGGGAGCAGGACACAGTTCGGCAGCGGAAAGATCGGCAGGGAGGACAGCGCGCTCGGGTCAAATTCCGATGAGTCGCGCATGATCCATTACCCGAAGATGTCGATACACGTGCCGGTCAGCGCGTCCGGCGCTCCCAGCGGCGACGGGGTCGCCAGGAAGAGCACGGTCTGCGCGATCTCGTCCGGACTCATGTCGGGCTTCGCTCCGGGAAGCCCCTCTCGGAGCATCGCCGTGTCCACGCTGCCGGGGCAGACCGCATTCACGGAGACCTTAGCAGCGCGCAGTTCCTCGGCAAGGGCCCGTGTGAATCCGACGACGCCGTGTTTTGCCGCGCAGTAGGCGGCGAGCATCGGGGTACCCTCACGCCCGGCTCGCGACGCGATGTTGATGACGCGTCCCCCCGAGCGCGTGAGATCGACGAGAAACGCGCGCGTGACGAGAAACGTGCCGTCGAGGTTGACGGCCATCACGCGGCGCCACTCGGTGAGGCTCGTCGATACCGTTTGCTTGCGGACCACGGCGCCCGCGTTGTTGACGACGATCTTCACGGGCGCCATCGTCCGGCGGACGATCTCGGCACCGGCTTCGATCGCTGCAGGATCGGTCACGTCCACGATGATCGGCGTGGCGCGCCCGCCGGCTGCCGCGATCTCGTCGGCGACCGCCTTGAGATGATCCGCATCGCGCGCCCACAGCGCGACCTCGGCGCCCGCGGCTCCCAGGCGCAACGCGATCGCGCGGCCGATGCCCCGGCTCGCGCCCGTGACCACGGCCGTCGTTCCCGCGAGCGGCCGGGTCACTTCTGCAGGTCCTTCTTGTCGAACTTCTTCTTGAGGTCGTCGGGCTCGGGGTCGCCGAGCTGGCCGCGACCGTTCTGGGCAGCCACGTCGAGTGGATCGACGATCGTGTTGTACGGGTAGGGCATCGACTGCGACTGACACTGGAACGACGCCGTGTTCTGGTCGTCCTTGATGTCGAACACGTAGATCGGATCGCGATCTCCGGCGGTCCCGTTGCCACAGTCTTTGAGGTTCTCCCAGCCACTGCCGTTGAGCTCGCCCCACACCTTGTCGAACTCGTTCGGGGTCAGCGAGCGCGCGTCGTCGATGCGCGTGCCCTGCTTGTCGATCTTCCAGCGCCTGATCCGGGGGCCGCTCTCGTGGCAGTCCATCTGGACGCCGACCTCGTCGCCGCCCATGTGGTGCGAGACGACGTAGCTGACGAGGCGTTCGCGGCAGGTGAAGTCCTGCTGCTCGGCCGTCGCTTGCGTCTGCCGCCCGCCGCAGCCGACGAGCACGAGGCCGAGGCCAAGGCCGAAGCTACGCATCGTCGGCGGCCAGGGATGCGCGGAGGTTCTCGCTGCAGGTGACGCGGAAGCGATAGTTCGGGTGATCGATCTCGATCGCGAGCGGCGTGCCTGTCGTCTGCAGTGCGCTGCGCGCGTCGGGCGCGAGTGGGAACCGCATGTACTGCACGGCGGAGATCTTGTCCGCGGTCGAGCGGCCCGGCTCGAACGCAGCACGGATCGCATGCGGGCCGATGTGGAGGACGACGTGCTCGTCGATCCCGACCAGTTCCTTGAGCCGCGCCTGGATGTGCTCGTCCTGCGGCAGGGGGATGAACAGCGTCGCGGCGAGCGTGTCCGACGTCGGCATGAGCTGGTTCGCCTGCTCGATCTCCGGCGCGATCTGGTCGTCGCGTGTCAGGTTCTCGAGCCGGCACGTCTCCTCGATCTGGAGCGTCAGCGTGTGCCGGTTGTCGAACACGATCTCGACGTTCTCACCGATGATCACGCGACGGACCTTCTTCATCTCGATCACGCGATTGCGAAAGTCGTCGCGGATGTGCGCGTACATCGCGGGACCCTTGATGTCGAGGCGGGTGATCGGCCGGACGAGGCTCATTGCCCGAGCATCGTACCTCAGCCAAAAAAAAGGGCACCCGCGAGGATGCCCGTGTCGCCAAGCGCTCGCGCGAGCTACTTGGTGTTGAGCGAGTCGAGGCCCTTCTGGAACCGGCCAGCGTGCGAACGCTCGGCGCGGGCCAGGGTCTCGAACCACTCGGCGATCTCCGTGAAGCCCTCTTCGCGCGCGGTCTTGGCGAACGACGGGTACATCTGCGTGTACTCGTACGTCTCGCCGGCGATCGACGCCTTGAGGTTCAGCACGGTGTCGCCGATGGGCTCGCCCGTCGCCGGATCACCGACCTTCTTGAGATAGTCGAGGTGACCGTGCGCGTGGCCGGTCTCGCCCTCGGCGGTATCGCGGAACAGGCCGGCCACGTCGGGCTGACCCTCGACATCGGCGACCTTGGCGAAATAGAGGTAGCGGCGGTTCGCCTGCGACTCGCCGGCGAAGGCGTCTTTGAGATTTGCGTGGGTCTTGCTGCCCTTGAGATCGGCCATGGTGACGACTCCTTTAGTTGGAGCGTTCGTACCACCGTCGCTCGACCGCAGCAACGCTCAACGGGCGCCGAGGTATGCGGCGAGAATCGCGACGACGTCGTCGACCACGGCACGCGCGGTCGGCCGCTGACCGGGCGGGATGTCGTTGACGAGGATCGCGAACGCGAGCGGCGCGCGGCTGTCGTTGGCGGCGAACCCCGCGAGCGTGATGACCTTGTCGAGTGTCCCGGTCTTCGCGCGAATGCGGCCCTGCGCCGGTGTTCCCTGCCAGCGCCGCGCGAGCGTCCCGTCGACGCCGCCGATCGGGAGCGAGCCGAGGAGATCTGGACCGATCCGATAGTCCGCGTGTGCCGCTGTCAGCAGCTTGACGAGCGTGTGCGCCGAGACCTCGGTCGATGCGAACAGGCCCGATCCATTGTCGGCGCGGAACGATCCCGGCGGGATCCCGAGCGTCGTGAGGTACGCGCGGACGCCGGCCACGCCGTCGGCCCAGGTCGCGGGACCTGGCGTGGTCTTGGTCTCGGCGCCGATCGTCTTCAGCACGGACTCCGCGACGTAGTTGTCGCTGGTCTTGTTCATGAACCGCAGCACGTCCGGCAACGGCTGGCTGTCGTGCACGGCGTAGAGCTTCGCGGTCGGTGGCACGGGGCCCGAGCCAAACGAGCGCTGCCGGATCGAGATGCCGCGGATCGCGAGCGCGCGGCGAAAGACCTCGGCGGCAAACCGGGCAGGATCGTCGACGCGCCGGCGCATGTCCCAGCTGCCTTCGCCGGCGCGGATCTGACCTGACACCTCGTACTCGACGTGATCGCGCTTGAGCTTGGTGTCGATCCGCAGCCGCGTGCGGCCCTCGGTGACGCTGATGACCTCGCGCTTGGTGATCTGGAGGTAGTTCCCGGTGTCGGGCTCGACCGTCACGGTCGCGGCAGCGCCGCCGGGCTCGGCCACGATCTTGATCGTCGCGGCGCTGCGGGCGACGCCGAGGCTCGCGACCGGCGCTCGAAAGCCGGCGCGCTCCTTGGGCTGCTCCTCGAAGTGCGGCGGCTCGACCTGGTTGTCGAAGTAGTCGGCGTCGAGCACGAGCCGGCCCTCGATCGCGCGGATGCCGCGCGCGAGGAGCTCGTCCGCTAGCTCCTCGAGGTGCGCGACGGTGAGCATCGGATCGCCGCGGCCGCGCAGATAGATGTCGCCGGTCACCGTGCCCGCGTCGTCGACCGGGTCGAGGAACACCGAGGTCCGCCAGCGGAACCCGTTGCCGAGCGTGCCGAGCGCGGCGACCGCGGTCAGGACCTTCGCGTTGGAAGCGAGATTCATCCCGGCGTCAGCCTGCAACGCGAACAGCTCGTCGCCGGTCACCAGGTCGGTCACCGCGATCGCGATCTTCGTGGTGCCGAGCGTGGGGCGCGCCGCGATCGCCTGCGCGATCCGCTCTCCGAGCCACACGCGCTTCGCAGCGGGCAGGGCGGGGGCGACGAGTGCGCTGCCGCTGCCACTCCCCGCGCCGTCGTCGTCGTCGCCATCGACAGCGGGCTCGGGGGCTGCGCTGCCGTTACCGCTGCCGTTGCTACCGCTGCCGGCGCTGCCCTGCGAACCGGCGGGCCTCGGCGCGATACCGGTGATCGCGGCGATCACCACGAGCCACAACGCGCCGCGAGAACTGCCCACGCCGAAACGCTATCACGCGCGAGTGGTACGATCGTGGTGATGAGGCAGTGGCTCGCCGGTTGTGCGATCGGATGTTCGATCGTCCTGGCGATGTCGTGCAGCCCGCGCGATCGCCGCACCCCCGACGACACGATCGTCGTCGTTATCGAAGCGGCGATGTCGAGCAGCGACCCGCGCTACGCGATCTCTAACTACGACGGCAAGCTGTCCAAGCTCGTTCATGTCGGCCTGACCGCGGTCGACACCGAATCGCTGATCCCGCGCCTCGAGCTCGCGACGAAGGTCGAGCCGGCAGGCCCGCTCGCGTGGGACATCGAGCTGCGCCGCGACGCGAAGTTCTCCGATGGCAGCCCGGTTACCGGCGACGAGGTCGCGTTCACGTACGAGTCGATGCTCGCGACGGACTCCGACAGCCTGTTCCATCGCGGCTTCACCGAGCGGTTCCGCTGGGTCGAGGCACTCGGCCCCCACTCGGTGCGGTTTCACCTGCGCGAGCCGCTCGCGACGTTTCGCACGGACATGGACTTCGGCATCATCTCGAAGAACGGGAAGGGCGCCGGGCCCTACGTCGTTCGCGAGCTGACGTCGAGCCACGTGCTCCTCGACATCAACCCCTACTACTACGGGACCAAGCCGAAGGTTCCGCACGTCGAGATCAAGTTCGTGCGCGATGCCTCCGCGCGGTTGCTGATGCTCGTCGGTGGTTCCGCGGATCTGATCCAGAACGGCGTGCGGCTCGATCTTGTCGACGAGGTCAAGGATCGGCCGCGGCTCGCGATCACGTCGGCGCCGAGCGTGCTGCTGACGTACATGATGCTCAACAACGACGATCCCATCCTGCGCGATGTTCGCGTGCGCCAGGCGATCGCCCTCGCCCTCGATCGCCCCGCGATCGTCTTGGCGAAGTTCGGCGGTCGTGCGCGACTCGCGACCGGCCTGATCGCACCCGGCCACTGGGCGTACGAGCCCGACGTCGTGCGCTGGAACCATGATGTCGCGCGCGCGAAGCAGCTCCTGGACGAGGCCGGCCTTACGGATCCCGACGGGGCAGGGCCGCAGCCCCGCGCGCGGCTCGTCTACAAGACCAGCTCCGATGCGTTTCGCGTGACGCTCGCGCGCGTGCTCGCGGCGCAGCTCGCGCAGGTCGGGCTCGAGGTCGAGGTCCGTAGCTTCGAGTTCGCGACGTTCTTCGCGGACATCAAGAAGGGCAGCTACCAGCTCGCCTCGATGCAGACCTCCGACATCACGGATCCCGACTTCTACTTCACGTATTTCCACTCCTCCCGGATCCCCGATGCGACCAACCCGGATGGCGGCAACCGGTGGCGCTACCGGAACGCCCGGCTCGACGAGCTGACCAAGGCAGGCCGCCACGAGCTCGACCAGCCCACCCGCAAGGCCATGTACGCCGAGGTCCAGCGGCTGGTCGCCGGCGAGGTGCCGGTGATCCCCCTGTGGCACGAGGATAATGTCGTCTTATCCAATGTCGATGTGCAGGGTTACGCGATCACCCCGAATGCGCGCCTGATCGGCCTCGTGAGCGCATGGAAACGCCCCTAGGGACTGTGGTACGTACCCTCCCCTCATGGCCCAGGACCCTGCTACCGAGGAGCTCTTTCTCGGCATCGCGCACGCCCTGTTCGTGAATCGACTCCACGTGCTGCGCCTCACCGAGGTGGTTCGGCTCGGCATCCGTCCTGATCCGCACGATCAGAACATGGAAGTTCCGCAGGAAGTCGATCGCGAGCTCATCCAGCAGGCGTTTGCTTACGTTCAACGTCACTTCCCGGGCGGGTTCAGCGGCAAGATCGAAGCCGCGAAGGCCCGCTGGATCCGGCTTGCCTGATCTCGGCTGATCTCGGCTGATCCGGCCAGATCGAGCTGCGCCGAAAAAAGCCACGGCCCGATGAGCTTCCTCACCGGGCCGTAGCCGTCTCTAACGAACCTGCTCGTAGCGCAGCGGCTCGAGCGTGAACCGTCCACGCCCGTGCGTCAGTGCACTCAGCGAGCCCGCATAGCCGAACGTCTCGGCGAGCGGGACCTCGGCGCGCACGACTCGATCGTCGCCGCGCGCGTCGAGCGTCGTCACCTGACCGCGCCGCCGTCCGAAGTCACCGACGACGGAGCCGACGTTGTCCTCGGGGCACGTCACCTCGAGGAGCATGACGGGCTCGAGCAAGCACGGGTCGGCAACGGCCGCCGCCTGACGGAACCCGAACGAACCCGCGATGTGAAACGCGAGGTCGCTCGAGTCGTTGACGTGCGTCGCGCCATCGACCAGTGCAACGTGCACGTCGACGATCGGATAGCCACGGAACCGAGGGTCCTGGAGGCCATCGAGCATCGCCGCGCGCACGCCCGCCTCGACCCCACGCACGTAGTCGCGCGGGATCGCGCCGCCCTTGATGCGACTCTCGAACACCAGACCCGCACCACGCTCGGCCGGACCGACCTCGAGGACGACGTGCGCCCACTGGCCGGGACCACCGGTCTGCTTGTCATGCGTGTACTCGGTGCGAACGGTACGGCGCACCGTGGCGAGGTACGCGACGAGGGGCTTGCCCACCGTGACCTCGACATGGTGTTCCGTCGCGAGGCGCTCGACCGCGATCTCGAGGTGGAGCTGGCCCATCCCTGCGAGCAGGGTCTGGCCCGTCTCCACGTTGGTCTCGAGGCGGAGCGACGGATCCGCTGTCACCATGCGGCCGAGGGCGATGCCGAGCCTCTCCCGTTCGGCGGACGACGTCGCCTCGATGGCGAGCCGGATCACCGGTTCAGGAGTGCGGATCTCCTCGAGCATGACCGGCGCATCCGGCGAGCATAGCGTCTCGCCTCCGGCCATTGGCACGCCGATGATCGCGCCGATCTCGCCAGCGACGAGGCGCGAGACTTCCTCGCGCTCGTCGGCGACGAGCTGCACGATGCGACCGATGCGGAGCTTTCGCCCTGCGCGGGACGCGAGCACGGTCATGCCCTTCTCCAGCACGCCGCTGTAGACGCGCACGAAGGTCAGCTGGCCGTGTGGATCGAACACGACCTTGAACGCGAGCGCCGCGAGCGGAGCAAGGGCCGAGGGCGCACGGCCCATGTCGTCACCACGATCGATCGGTGACGGGAGGAGCGCGACCACAGCGTCGAGCAGCGGCTGGACGCCCTTGTCTCGATACGCCGCACCTGCGAGCACGGGGACGATCCGGCCGCCGATCGTTGCACGCCGCAACGCCGACCACAGAGTCGCCTCGTCGATCTCGCGCCCGTTGACGACCGCTTCGAGGATCGCCGGATCTTCATCCGCGCAGGCTTCGAGCACGAGCTCACGAGCAGTTCTCAGGTTGTCAGAGAGCAAGGCCGGCGCGATGTCCGGCGGGGTGGGCTTTCCCGTGTCCTTCCACGTCAGCGTGCGCATGCCGACGAGATCGATCACGCCGACGAGGTGCTCGCCGTCGTACAGCGGGACCGTCACCGGGATCGGGCGTGCGCGGAGCCGCGTCTGCACGTCGCGGACGCAGCGCGCGAAGTCCGCCCCGGGGCGGTCGAGCTTGTTGACGAACACGAGCCGTGGCACGCGATGGCGGTCGGCCTGGCGCCAGACCGTCTCGGTCTGAGGCTCCACGCCGGCGACGCCGTCGAGCACGACGACCGCACCGTCGAGCACGCGCAGCGAGCGCTCGACCTCGATCGTGAAGTCGACGTGACCCGGGGTGTCGATCAGATGGATCCGGTGGTCCTGCCAGTCGCAGGTGACCGCCGCGGCCAGGATCGTGATCCCCCGCTTCTTCTCGATGGCGTGCGAGTCGGTGCGCGCGGTGCCGTCATGGACCTCGCCGATCGAGTGGATGCGCCCTGTGTGAAAGAGCACCCGCTCGGTGAGCGTGGTCTTGCCGGCATCGACGTGCGCGATGATGCCGATGTTGCGAATGCGTTCGGTGTCGATTCTACGAGTCATACAGATTCTCTGGTTCTCTGGGCAAACGGGTAGCGACACGCCGAGCGGGGAGGCCGCTCGCGTCAGGTCGCGTGTCGCGCTCGATGGCGTTGTCGCGACAGAGCACCCCGCCACGACGTCAGACGTGACGTCGCGCGGCTGGCAAAGCTCCGCCGCGGATCAGTGACGATCCGGGAACACGCAGAGCCAGCAGTAGAGAGTCATGACGAACCTTGGCCGACAACCTAAGGAACGTCGTCCGATCTGTCAATCGCGATGCTGTAAGGCCGTGTCGCGCCGAGGTAGGTGACCGCGAGGAACGGCAAACACGACGGTTTGCGGTGATCGGGGGGGGTACGGTGCCGGATGTCCAACCCCGTCCTCGATCCCGGCTACCACACGGTCACGCCGAGCTTCATCGTCCCCGACCTCAAGCGGGTCATCACGTTCCTCGAGCAGACGTTCGGCGCCAAGGTGATCGATAGCTACGACGGTCCCGACGGCGCGATCATGCACGCGGAGCTCAACATCTCCGGCTCGATCGTGATGTGCGCCGAGCCGACCAAGGAGTGGGGCCCGACGCCCGGCGTCATGACCGTGTTCGTGGACGAGGCGGCGAAGGTCGATGCGCTCTATCAGAAGGCGCTCGACGTCGGCGGTAAGTCCGTCGTCGCGCCGCTCAACCAGTTCTATGGTCACCGCGTCGCCACCGTGGTCGATCCCGGCGGCAACAAGTGGTCGATCGCCGCGATCATCGAGAAGGTGACCTCGGAAGAGTCGCACCGCCGGCTCGCCGAGCTCATGAAGCAGGCCCCGGCGGCCGCCGCCCCGGCTCCGGCCGCGAGCTAGCGCGACACCCTGGGGGACGAAGCGGCCGCGCTCTCAGCGTGAGACGCGGCCGAACACGACGGGCGTCACGATGTACCACTCGCTCCGCGTGCCGGACCACCCGTAGCTCGTCGCGCGACCACTCTCGTCGGTCAGGAACACGAGGGTTCCGATCCCAAACCCACCGTCGGGATCGGAGCTGCGCGTATCGTCCTGGTGATACGACGACGTCGAGTCGGCGATCTGCACGGCCCACGCGCCGGGGATGCCCTCGACGGGCCGCGGTCGATCGACGACGAAGCCGACGTGGCCGGTGTTCTTGCTCGGCATCCCGCGCGGCCGCCGCCACGCGAACACGTCGCCAGGCATCACGTCCGCGAGCTGCGCGATCCGCTGCCACCCGTTGCGCGGCTTCTTGACCGGCGCGCGCTCGATCGCCTGCGCGAAGTCGCGCGCGACCGGGCGGCTGCTGTCGAGCGTCTTGAGCGCCGCGGGTGCGGACCGTCGCAGGATCCACGCCGCCATGCCCGAGCAGTCCCAGTCGTAGACGCCGTCGGCGGGCTTCACCTTCGTCGATGGCTGGTACTTCGAGCTGACGAGCGTGCTCTGGATCGAGACGATCGTGGCGACGACGCGCGCACCCGCCTTGGTCGGCGGCTCCGGTGCCGGCTCGGTCGCCACGGGCGCCGGGGGGAGGGGCCCATCGATCGGAGCGTTGATCAGCGGCCACGGCACGCCCTCGTGGATCCCGACATCGAGTACCCGCTGGCTGCGCGGGACGTCGCGGCTGGGCAGGACGTCGGCGGCCGCGCTCGTCGCGAGCGCACATACGAGCAGGGCCACCCGGCGCATCGGCCAAGGATGAGCGATCGAAGCGGCCCGTGCCATCGGGAATCGGACACCGGCGACACGTGGCGGTTGCGCGTGTCAGGATGGGGTGTGCGGATCCTGGTGGCGTTGCTGCTCGTCGTCGGAACGGCTCAGGCCGAGCCGAACAAACGCCCGACGCTCGCGGTGCTCCACAAGCTCCCGGGGATCAGCATCGTCGACAGTGTCAATCATGGTCGCCACATGCACGGCGGTCCGGCAGCGTCGATCGGCGAGGCGTCGGTCCGGTTCCAGGTCACCGACAAGCGCGCCCACAAGGTCTCGGTCACGCGGCTCGAATTCCTTGATGGTCACTGCCGCGAGACCACCTGGTCGTCGCGCAAGCGCCTGAAGATCGTCGGCCACACGGCGCACGACTGGGACAACGTCGATCCGATCGCGACGGGCAAGACGGGCGTCAGCTTGCCCGCGGTGCCCGACCTCTACTCGGTCGAGGTCTCGTTCCCGCCGATCAGCGCGTACCAGGCGTGCGATCGGTTCGCGTTCGCGGTGCGGGTGCTCGTCGACGGCAAGCGCTTTGATCTCGAGGTGCCGCTCAACATCAAACGCTACGAGCCGCTGCGCGAGCGGCCCGGCGCTCTCTAGCCCTTCGGCTTGGTCGCCTTGCCGGCGGCGATCTTCTTGCGATCGATCTCCGCGCGGCGCTCGGCGAGCTCGACCTCGAAGCCCGACTGCATCGGCTCGTAGATCCGCTCGCCCGCGATCTCGTCGGGCAGGTAGTCCTCCGGGACGTAGTTGCCCTCGAACTCGTGCGGGTACTTGTAGTCCTTGCCATGGCCCATGGATCGATCGAGTGCGGTCGAGCCGGGGCGGAAGCGTGCGGGCACCGGCAGCGTGCCCTTCTCGCGGACGAGCTTGCGGGCGGCGGCGTACGCCGTGAGTGCGGTGTTCGACTTCGGTGCGAGTGCGAGGTACGTCACCGCCTGCGTCATCGGCAGGACGCCCTCGGGGAGTCCGACGAGCTCGACGGCCTGCAGCGCGGACACGGCGACGACGAGCGCCTGCGGATCCGCGTTGCCGACGTCCTCGCTCGCGAAGATCACCATGCGGCGGAGCACGAACCTCGGATCCTCGCCGGCCTCGAGCATCCGCGTCATCCAGTACACGGCGGCATCGGGGTCGGAGCCGCGCATGCTCTTGATGAACACCGAGACGACGCCGTAGTGCTCGTCGCCCGCCTTGTCGTAGAGGAGGTTCTTGCCCTGCGCGGCCTCGGCGACATGCTCGGCCGTGATCGCCGCAGCGGGCGTGTCGCCGGCAGCGCGGCGCGCCAGATCGGCGGCGACCTCGAGGACCGAGTACATCCGGCGCGCGTCGCCCTGTGCGGCGGCGATCAGCTGCGCGGTGACCTCGTCATCGAGCGTGACATCGAGTGGCGCTAGTCCACGCTCGCCATCGGCGACGGCCCGCACCGCGAGGTTCGCGAGCTCGGCATCCGCAAGCGACTCGAGCCGCACGACGCGGCAGCGCGAGAGCAGCGCCGAGACCACGCCGAAGCTCGGGTTTTCGGTGGTCGCACCGATCAAGGTCACGGTCCCTGACTCGACGTGCGGGAGCAGGGCGTCCTGCTGCGTCTTCGAGAACCGATGGATCTCGTCGATGAACAAGAGCGTGCGTGCACCGAACTGATCGCGGCGCTCGGCTGCCTTGGCCACGGCCTCGCGGACATCCTTGACACCTGCATCGACCGCCGACAGGGAGGTCAGCTCTGCTTTGAGCGCCTCGCCCAGGAGGCGCGCGATCGTGGTCTTGCCGCTGCCGGGGGGGCCCCACAGGATCAGTGACGGAAGGGCACGCCCAGGGGTGAGGCTTGACAGGATGCGCCCGGGCCCGACCAGGTGGCTCTGGCCCACGAGCTCGCCCAGGTTGCGCGGCCGCATCCGCTCCGCCAGCGGCTGGCCAACGTGACGCTTCTTGGCGCTCTGGGCAAAGAGGTCCATCGCTGCGCTTGCTTACCCCAAACCCGAGATCTGTGCAGGGGTTAGACGCCGTACACCCACACGTCGCTTGTGGCCCGGCAACCACGGTCTGGTGACGGCACACCCGGATCGGACGGCAAGTGGGGCTACCACCCGCCGCTCCCGGAACGGCCTTTCACTGCGTTAGCCCGCGGTCACTACCGGGCAGCACGTGGCACGCCCCCTGCTTCTTCCCTCCTCATGCTCGTCGAGATCGTCTTTCAGTACCGCACCCTCATCGGGAAGTGCGATCTGGGCGTCGGTCTCGACTGGGACGAGATCGAACAGATCAACTCGATCGAGGCCGCCTTCGCGCCGACCGAGGATGATCGCCGCATGAAGGTCGGCCGCAAGTTCCGCCGCGAAGCGACGAAGCTGACCGGCCTCCTGCGCGGTGATCGGATCAACGATCGCGTCGAGATCATCGAGGTTGGTCCTGGTGGCCTCGTCGTTCGCAATGCACCGTTCGTCGCGCGCGGCGAGCAGGTCGAGATCCAGATCGACGACGGCAACGACTCGTACCGGTTCCGCGCGCAGGGCGTGTGGCTCAAGGACGACGGCGATGACTACAAGGTCGGCCTCGCGCTGCTCGGCATGCCGGTGTGTTTACACAAGGCCGTCGTCAGCAAGCACGAGACCGACGTGATCGACTCGATCGCCGCCGCGGCGTAGTGGTCACGCTGCGACCGAGAACGCAGGTGCCATGCGCTCGCGCTGGTCCTTCGGGATCTTGGCCTTCGTAGCTTCAGCTCGCCACGTACTGACGGCGGCGAGTACGACTGCGATGATCTCGTTCGCTCGCTTCACTTTCACGCGGAAGTGTTTCGCGACATCGAGGGCGAGCTCGAGACTCTGTGCGTTGTCGGTCTCGGAGATGTTCAAGGTCAAGCCACCGCCATGCGGGACGGGGTTCATGTCGTAGGCGGGAGAGAGCGACCAGCCCGCGGGCTCGAGAAGGAATCCGTGGTTGCGGAGGTGATCATCGACGTTCGATACGCAGATGAAGAACGCGATCCGTCGCCAGAGCTCCTCGAGGTCTCGCTCGGGATGCGCTCCCTGGCGAGCCAGGATCGTCGCGAGGTCGAGGTAGCTCGCACCGATGTCTCCATCACGGCGGTCGAGCAACGTCATCGCGGATGCGAAGTGTCGGCGGGCTCCTGTCTCCGTGCGATCGAACCGTCGAGTGAGAAACGTATGGTGCTTGCTCCCCAGCTTCATGCGCTTGCTTGGCGGGACCTTCAGTCCAGCGCGCGCAGCGAGGACATGGATGACGCTCTCCCACGCCCCGATGTCTGTGGTGTCGTCGGTGCTGGGAAACTTTGCGATCCAGAGCGCTCCCTTGGGATCGAGCACGCTGGCCTTGGGCCGCGCTCCACCCAGAGATCGTCCAGGGGCAAGGAGCATGCGCAACCAAGCTCCATAGCGGGGATCGTCCTCGGCGTCGTCTGCCTGGAGTCGCAGGCTCGCTTGCTCGAGCTCGCGGAGCGACGTCCACGGAGGCGAGGCGAGCTCCGTGTTGTCATCGAGGAACGGACCGCCAGATCGTGCGTAGCGCAACCCACCCATGCGGTGGCCATCGAACACGCCGAGCAGGTAGTCGAGCTCGAGGAGCTTTCGCGGTGGTCGCTTCGCCTCCCGTGCGAGGAATGCTTCTCGCCGATCGAGGAGCACGCGCCCCCAACGGTCGGGTGACGAATCGAGAAACACACCGAAGTTGGGCGCGTCGTCGGAGACGTACTGGTCCCCTGTGAACAGCTGCAGCCGTGGGTCGAGCACCTGGACGTTGCCCGAACGCAGCCAGGTGGCGCCGTACTCGAACGCGAGTACCTCCTTCCCACGAGCGGGCGTGGCACGCAGCGCGCCCATCAACACCGGTGCCGCGAGGCCGTCCCAGCCAGCCCAGACCTCGACATCTCGGCGCTCAGGCATCGCGCACTCGCTTGCGCGGTGTCACGCGGGTACGGATCTCGAGGTGTGCGTCTTCGAGCTTCCGGCCCAGTGAATCGTCGCGACCGACGCTCGCGAGATCCTTCTCCAGACCGAGGCTGTGCAGGACGCTCGCGAGCGCACCGAGGGTGACGCCACCGTCCCCACGCTCGATCGATCGCAGCGTGGGGCGCGACATCCCTGCACGCTCGGCGAGGAGCGCCGCAGCAAGGTCGCGGCGCTGGCGCGCGAGGCGGATGTTCTGACCGAGCTCGATCAGGACCCGGCTGACCGCGGGCAGTGGAGTCGCGCTACGCCTCGCCATATGGAAAGTATTGTTTCCATACCAAGCCGTCAATGGCAATAATAATTTCCGTTCGAAGGTCAGCGATCGAGCAGGCGCGCGAGCAGGTGGAAGCTGCGCGGCGGCAGCGTCTCGCCACGCCACGCGAGCGCGCGAGTCAGGACGATCGCCTTGTCGGCGGACGTCAGCGACGGACGCTCCGAGAACAAGTTGCTGCCGACGTTCGCGATCTTGTCGAGGATGCGCATGCCGCCGTGCCACGTGAGCGCGAGCTCGACCGCGAGGTCAGCGCCGACGATGTCGACCAGAGGACGTGCGCGCTCGAACAGGGCGCGTGTGCGCGCGACCATGTAACGGACGAACGCGCCGACCGCCGGCGTGTTGCGCCGCTGCTCGATGTCGGTCTCGGTGACGCCGAAGTGGCGGAGATCCTCGGCCGGCATGTAGACGCGGCCGCGCGCCCAGTCGGCGGGGATGTCCTGGATCAGGCGAGCGATCGCGACGGCGGACGAGAGGTCCTCGGAGTACGCGTGCAGCTCGGGCGCGCGATAGCCGGCGATGTAGAGCAGCAGACGACCGACGGGCTCGGCCGCCTGGCGCGTGTAGCTGCGCAGCTCGTCGAACGTCGAGTAGCGGCGACGCTCGAGATCGGTCCGAAACCCGGACAGCAGCTCGGTGAACTCGGTGATCGGCAGGCCGAACTTGTTGACGCTGTCGGCGAGCGCGATGAACACCGGATGGTCGGCCTGGCCGCGGTAGGCCTCGTGGAGCTGCTCTTCCCAGCGATCGAGCTCGCGGGCGCGGCGACCCTCGTACGCGGCCTCGTCGGCGAAGTCATCGGCGACGCGCGCGAACGCGAACAGCGCGAAGATGTGCTTGCGCAGGTGCGAGCGCGCGAACATCGACGCAACCGGATAGTTGTGGTGACGGGCGCGAACGAGCGCCTCGCAGTAGCGGTAGCAGGCGTCGAGATCGAGCGACGGCGGCAGCGGGACCGCGAGAGCAGGAGAGCGCAGGACACCGAGGCGTTGGATCATCGTGGTTCTCCCGTAGTGCCTACCAGGCGAGCGAGGACTTCGCGAGCCCGGTCCGCCTTGACGTCGCCGGTCGCGGCAAGCTCCGCGGCGACACGATCGACGAGGTCGCCCGTGGCGCCCGCTGCGCGCGCGAGGCCGCGAGCGTGTAGCGCCATGTGACCGCGCTGGATGCCCTCGGTGGCGAGCGCACGGAGGGCCGCGAGGTTGGTCGCGATGCCAGCGGCGGCGCACAGCGCGGCCAGGCGGTCCGCGGACTGGGCTCCAGCGAGCTCGAGCGCGAGCCGCGCGCCCGGGTGGACGTGGAGTGCGCCGCCGACGGTACCGACGGCGAGCGGCATCACGAGCTCACCGTCGAGGCCGCCTTCGCGCTCGCGCCACACGGCGAGGGGACGATAGGCGCCATCGCGCGCGGCGTAGGCGTGCGCGCCGGCCTCGACCGCACGCCAGTCCTGGCCGGTCGCGACGAGCACCGCGTCGACGCCGTTCATGATGCCCTTGTTGTGGGTACATGCGCGGTACGGGTCGAGCTCGGCGAACCGCGAGGCAGCTGCGATCGCGCGACGCACATCGGGGCCTGCCGCGTCGGCGGACGCGAGCTGCGCGTCGTCGATCGAGCAGCGCACGGTGACGGTGCGGCCGTCCGTGAGGTTCGACAGGATGCGAAGCCCGGGCCTACCGCCGGCGAGCTCGGCGACGCGACCTGCCAGTGCCTCGCACAGCGTGTTGACGAGGTTCGCGCCCATGGCGTCGCGACAGTCGACGTGCAGATGCGCCACGAGGACGCCGCCGTCGGGGCCCGAGCGGGCGAGCGTGCGAACGTCGAAGCCGACCGGACCGCCCCCGCGCTCGGCGAGCCGTGGCACGAGGCGACGCGCTTCGGCGAGAATCTCGTCGGTCGCTGCGACCAGGCGCGCGGCTCCGGCGTCGACGTCGGTGACGTGGACGACCTGGATCTGGCCGATCATCACCGGTGCCGACACGTCGGTGATGAAGCCGCGCGGGCGCGCCATCCGTGCCGCGTTCGATGACGCGGCGACGACCGATGGCTCCTCGATCGCCATCGGGACGAGTGCCTCGATGCCATCGACGATGAAGTTGACGGCGACCGCGAACGGCAGGGCGTACGTGCCGACCACGTTCTCGATCATGCCGTCCGCCGCCTCGATCGAGAGTGCCCCTGGATCGACCGCGGCGAAGCCATCGGCCGGCAGTCCCGCGAGCTCGAGCAGGCGGCGGCGGCGCTCCCCGACACCGAGCCGGAAGAACGCCGTCAGGCGCGAGGAGCGAGGGGAGGGGAGCGACACGGGGACCCTGGTTTCTACGACGCGTGGGCGCGTAAGTCCACGCCGCTCTCGTCGACGGACAGGGGCAGTGGCCGGCACCCCGCTTCGATGAGGGCACGGGTCGCGGTGGTTACATCCGCTGTGGCGGGAATCACGGCGAACGCCACGTCGCCGCCACCCGCACCGGTGGTCTTGGCGGTGCCGCCGAATCGGGACATCGCTGACCGTGCGGCTCTGACACAGTCGGGAACGAGGTCGAGCTGGGTGGCGAGGGCGAGCCGATCGAGCGCTGCAGCGGCCAGGGCGATCGCACCGATCACCGCGGTGGCCGTGAGATCCGCTGGTGCGGTGAGCGCGGCGCAGGCTGCCCGCGATGCATCTCCGACGGCAGCGAGCGCCGCATCGACCTCGGACCGACGCTCGGAGCGAGCCGCGGTGACCTGGGCGATCAGGGTCGGCGTATCGGCAGATGTGCCCGTGAAGAACGGCAGCACACGGACCGAGCGCGGCCAGGTGCGGCGATCGATGCGGCCGGCCGTGAACACGATCGTACCGCCATGGACGGATGCCGCGATGTCGGCGCCCGAGCCGCGAGCACCGCGTTCAGCTTGTGCAGAAGCATGCGCTGCGGATGCAATCGTCAGCACCTCGTTGCGATCGATGGTTCCGTCACCGGTCGCGCCGATCGCGAGCGCGGTCGCGACCACCGTCACCGCGGCGCTCGAGCCGAGGCCGAGCTTGGTGAGGCCGTCGTAGAACGCGCTCGAGTCGACTGCGATCTCGAGCGCGGCGACCGCGGCTGGATCGGTTGCACCGCGACGATTCGCGAGCTCGCTGGCGACCGCGAGCAGAAACGGCGAGCTGCCGCGCGGTGCACCGGCACGAACGCGGGCGATCGCGCGGCGGTCGACGGCGATCACGAGGGCGGGCGCGCCATCGAGCACGGCGTACTCTCCGGTCAGGATCAACTTGCCAGGAGCCGAGGCCGTCATGGTGTCGATCATGGCGTCGCTCCGTGCACTGCTCGCGCAGGCCGTGTGGAGATCCTGCGCAGACCCCGCGCCTTGGCGAGACAGCGCCATGGCGCGGGGCGCGTCACGCCGTGACCGTTGCCGGGCCGCCGGGCCCGCTGATCGTCACCTCGGTCGCACCGGGGACCGCACGTAGCGCCGCAGCGACGGCATCCGCCTCGTCGATCGAGGTCAGCACCTTGACGTGCGGGCCGGCGTCCATCGTCGCCCATGCGGAGGCGCCGCGCTCGCGGAGTGCGCGAACCTCGGCGAGCAGCGCGAGTGTCGCCGGCTGCCAGTAGATGACGGCGGGACGCGCGGCCATCGCCGACGCATGCATCGCGAGTGCGTTCGCCTCGGCGATCGTGCCGAGCTGGGCGAGGTCGCCGGCGGCGAGCGCACCTTCGGCGGCAGCGAGGTCGCTCGGGACGAGATCGATCCAGGCACGGTAGTATGGCGACGTGGCGGCGGTGTGCTCCATCGCATCGCGCGAGCCGTGCGACTTCTTGGCGCCACCGCCGACGACCGCGATCACCATGCGCACGCGATCCGCGAGGCGCGACACGATCGGCTCGGCGAACGCATCACTGCCATCGTCGGCGTGGCCGGCGTGCATCCGTACGAAGCCGCCATAGATCGAGCGCGCGGCCGAGCCCGAGCCGCGGCGCGCGAGCATCGACAGATCGCGCGGCGAGAGCGTCACGCCGGCCGCCGTGGTTGCGGCGACGGTGAGTGCCGCGAACCCCGACGCCGACGAGGCGAGGCCCGACGCGGTCGGGAAGTCGTTGTGACTGGTGACGCGCGCGCGTGTGGTGATCGCAGCCGTCGTGCGGATCAGATCGAGGAACGCGCTGATCTTGTGGACGTCGGTGGGGCGAGCAGGCGCACCGTCGAGGATCAGCTCGTCAGCGGCGAGCGAGGCATCGAACACGACGGTCGTCTCGGTGACGAGCGACCCGAGCGTCAGCGACAGGCTGCCGGCAGCCGGCAGGTTGCGAGCGGCGTCGCGCTTGCCCCAGTACTTGACGAGCGCGATGTTCGCGCACGCGCGGGCCGTCGCGGAACCGGCCACTACGCCCCGCCCCCGACGATGGCGACGAACCCCTCGACGCCGGCGAGCTTCCACTCGGAGAGCACGGCCTGCTCGCGGTCGCGTGGGGCGATCGCGATCACTGCTCCGCCGCCACCGGCACCTGTGAGCTTTGCACCATGCGCGCCGGTGGCGCGCGCGACGGCGCACAGCGAGTCGAGCTGCGCGGTGGAGACACCGAGGCCACCGAGGATCTCGTGCGCGCGGTTCATCGCCGTTCCGAGTGCCACGAGGTCCTGCGCGAGCAGCGCGGTCGTGCCGGTATCGGTCAGGCCGCCGAGCTCGCGCAGTCGTGCGTCGTCGACGACCTCGTGCGTCTCGTGCGCGACGCGGTCGACCATGGCCGCGGTCGAGCGGGGGGTGCCGCTCGAGCCTACGAGCACGCGCAGGGGAGGGCTCTTGAACGAGCGCAGGCCGGTCGCCTTGCGAAATACACCGACGCCGCCCGCGATCGCGAGTGCGACGTCGACGCCCGAGGAGCGACCGTGCATGAGGGTCTCGCTCGCGGCCGCGGCGCGCGCGACCACGGCGCGATCCGGGTTGCGCTTGTCGTGGACCAGCAGCGCGCGAGCGACGGCGACCGCAAGGGCCGCCGACGACCCGAGGCCCGCGCCGGGCGGGATCTGTGCATCGCCGACGAGGGTCACCGCCGGGCGACCGATGCCGAGCTCGTCCGCGATCGCACACAACGAGTGGGCGACCGGATGATCGTCCGTCGCCATCACCTTGAGGCTCCACGCCGGGATATCGATCCGCAGCGAGCCGCCAGCGGGCGTCGGTACCGCCGCGACGGTCACGCCGCGATCGAGCGCGGCCGCGAGCGCGGGATAGCCGTAGACCACGGCGTGCTCGCCGAGCAGGATGATCTTGCCGAGACCGACGGCGGTCATGGTGCCTTCGGTGCCAGGTCGTCGAGAAAGGCGCGCAGCGGTGCGCCGAGGTGCCGCGGTGCATGTGCGAGGTCGGTCGCCGACGAGCAGCCGGTGAGGAGGCAGACCGATCGGATCGACGTGATGATCTGGTTGAGCAGCTCGCTGATCGCAGCCTCGCCACCGGCGCGCTGAGCACGCAGCATCGGCGCCGCCATGCCGCCGGCTCGCGCACCGAGTGCGAGCGCGCGGGCGATGTCGTAGCCCGTGCGCATCCCACCCGATGCGATCACGATGAGTCCCTCGCGCGCGGCGGCGACGACGGACACGGCGGTGGGGATACCCCAGTCCCACAGCTCCGTGCCGAGCGTCGCGGCATCGCTGCCAGCCGCAGCGCGCATCGCCTCGACAGCGACCCAGCTCGTGCCGCCGGCTCCCGCGACATCCACCGTGCGTACGCCCGCGGCGATCAGCGAGCGCGCGGCCTGCGCCGACAGGCCGCAGCCGGTCTCCTTGACGATAACCGGGATCGGCGAGCTGTCGACGATGCGCGCGATGCCGTCGCGCACGCCGCGGAAGTCGCGATCGCCGTGATCCTGGATCAGCTCCTGACCCGGATTGAGGTGGATCGCGATCGCGTCGGCGCCGATCCGCTTCGCGAGCTCGACAACGCGCGCGGGCCCCATCGCCAGGGCCTGCACGGCACCGACGTTGCCGAGCAGTACGACGTCGGGCGCGACGTCGCGAACCATGTAGCTCGCGGCCAGCTCGGGGTGCTCGTCCATCGCGCGCTGCGAGCCGACACCGAATGCGACGCCCGCGGCCTGTGCGGCGCGCGCTAGATCGCGATTGACCTGTCCGGCCTCGGCCGTCCCGCCGGTCATGCCGGTGATCAGGAGCGGGGCCTTGAGTGGCTTGCCGACGAGCTCGGTGTCGAGATCGATCTCGTGGAGCGAGAGCTCCGGCAGCGCCTGGTGCACGAGGTGGACGTGCTCGAGCAGGGTCGACTTCGCGAACTCGGCGCGCCCCGACGCCGCTACCTCGAGGTGGTCGGCCTTGCGCTTACCGATCGGCGTCTCTGCCACGGTGTGTCTTTACCACGGTCAACCGCCGTAGATGACCCCGAGGATCGTCGCGACCGCGGCGAGGAGGGTCAGGAGGAACCAGGGATCCCGGAACATCGCCTCCGTCGGGCTGTCGTCCTTGGGCCGCCACAGCGCGAGGAACAGGAACCGCAGGATCCCGAGGGCGACGAACGGCGCACTGTAGACGAGGCGGTCGGTCCCGAAGAACGCGACGGTGCGGGTGTCGATCGTGTACGCGACATATGCCCCGCAGGTGACGACCGCAGTCACGAGCATCGCGACGCGGACCACCGGGAGGCGGTAGCCGGTGAGGGCGGCGCGGGTGGTCTTGTCACTTCCCGTGCGCTCGGCCCACGCGAGCTCGTGCGCGCGCTTGCCGAGTCCGAGGAACACGGCGAGCAGCGCCGTACACACGAGCAGCCATGGTGAGGCTGGCACGGCGATCGCTGCAGCGCCGCCGAGCACGCGCAGGATGAACCCGTTCGCGATCACGGCAACGTCGACGAACGCGATGTGCTTGAGCCAGATCGAGTAGAGGACGTTCTGGATCAGGTAGCCGACAGCGATCAGCGCGAGTTGCCAGCTCAGGACCGCGCACGCGCCGAGCGCGACCAGCGCGAGCACGACCGCGGCGATCAGCGCATTGCGCTCGGACAGCGCGCCGGCGGCGATCGGGCGCAGCTTCTTCTTCGGGTGCGCGCGGTCGGCCTCGACATCACGGACGTCGTTGAACGCGTACACGGCGCCCGACAGCAAGCAGAACGCCAGCACTGCGATCGCCGTGCGCAGCACCTGACCCGGATCGGTCAGGTGCCGCGAGAACACGAGCGGGGCCGCGACGAAGACGTTCTTGACCCACTGCTGCGGGCGGATCGTCTTGATCAGCCCCGTGACGGGGTTCATCCAGTCACCTGGCCAATCACCTGGTTCACCACCGGTGGGTCAGTCCGACGTGGCCTTGTCCGGGTTGTCGGTGAGCCACGTGGTCATCTTGTCGACCGCGCATGCCGTGATCGCCTGCTTGTTGCAGGCGGCGGTTGCCTCGGCGATGCACGCTGGACCCGTCGTCGAGCCTGCTGCGGAACCCGCCGCCGAGCCAGAGCCCGCCGCCGAGCCGGAGCCCGCCGCCGAGCCAGAGCCCGCCGCCGAGCCAGAGCCCGCCGCCGAGCCAGAGCCCGCCACCAAGCCCGCCGCCGAGCCGGAGCCCGCCGCCGAGCCCGGACCTGGTGCCGGTGCCTCGGGCGACCCTGCGCCGCACGCTGCGGTCTTCTCGTCGATACACGACTGCGCGTCGGGCGGGAGGATCGTGCAGTTCGAGACCTCGACGAACAGCGCGCGACACGTGTCCTTTGTGCTGCCAGTCAGCGGATCGCACGTCGTCAGCTTCTTGATCGCGGGCTTGCCGTCCTTGCCGGCGACCAGCTTCTTCTCCTTGACCTCGTCGCCGTCGGCGTCGACGACGACGCTACCCTTCGCGTCGAGCTTCGGGATCTCGATCTCGATCGGCTTGCCATCTGCATCGACGAGCGTCAGCTCCGCCATGGTGACGAGCGCGTACTCCGGGTGGAGTGCATCGCCGTTCATGTTGGAGACCGTCCATGCCGCGATCGCGCGGTTTGCACACGCGATCTCCTTCGGATCGGTGGTCTTGGCGTTCGGGCGGCAGGCCGTCACGTCGAAGAACAGCGCCTGACACACGTTGCGCTCGCTCTCCTCGGTGATCTTCGCGCAGTCCTTGAACATGCGAACCACGGCCTTGCCGTCGGTGCCCTTGACCTCGTTGCCGAGGGCGTCGACGAGCGTGATCTGCGCGATCGAGACCTTGCTCTCCTCGATCCCTGTCTCGACCATGCTGACGAGGTTCTTCACCGGAGCCACCCGCGGCGGATCGGGGACAGAGACGGCTGTGATGCTCGGGACGTACGTGATGATCACCAGCGCGACCAGCATCGTCACGAGGAACGGCACGGTCGCCCACATGACCTCGGTGATCGGTCTGTTGAACTTCACCGAGGTGAGGAACAGGTTCAGGCCGACCGGCGGGTGGAGGTACCCGACCTCGAGGTTGAGGAGGAAGATCACGCCGAGGTGATACGGGTCGATGCCGTAGGCCTTGGCAATCGGTGCGACCAGCGGCAGCACGACGACGATCGCCGAGAAGATGTCCATGACCGAACCGACGATCAGGAGGATCACGTTGATCGCGAGCAGGAACACGACCTTGCTCTCGACGTTCGCCTGGGTGATCGCGACCAGCTTCTTCGGGACCTCGGCGTTCACCATGAAGTCGGTGAATGCCGTCGACGCGAAGATGATCATGAAGATCGCGCCGATCATCGCCATCGCCTCGAAGCTGATGGTCCACAGCTGCCTGCCCTTGAGCATGCGGAAGATCAGGATCTCGAGGATCGCAACGTAGAGGACCGTGATCGCCGCGATCTCCGCGAGGCCGAATCCGGACGCGAGGCCGACGATGACGCCGAACGGAATCATCAGCTCTGGGAACGCCCTCACGAAGCTGCGTCCGAGCTCGCCGAACTGGAACTTCTGGCGCGGCAGCTTCTTCTTGATCGCGACGAAGATCGCGACCGCCGACAGCATACCGATCAGCAGCATGCCGGGGACAACGCCGGCGAACAGGAAGCGGCCGGTGTCCCAGTTCTCCTTGTCGAGACCGGTGAGGCCGTAGACCGTGCCGTAGATGAACAGCGGCAGGGCAGGCGGGAACAACAGGCCGACGGAGCCAGTGCCGGCGATCAGGCCCATCGAGAACCGCTCGGGGTAGCCGTTCTTGACGAGTGCGGGCATCAACACGCCGCCGAGCGCGATGATCGTGACGCCACTGGCGCCGGTGAACACCGTGAACAGCGCGCAGGTGCCGATCGTGACGACCGCGAGGCCGCCAGGCAGCCAGCCCATCGCCGCGTTCGCGAACCGCACGAGTCGGTCGGCGGTCTTCGCCTCCGCGAGGAGGTAGCCCGCAAAGATGAACTGCGGGATCGTCGACAGGACCTCGATCTCGTCGCGGCCGCTGATGCCGAACATCTTGTTGATCGCGCCGTCGAAGCCGATCGTGAAGCCACGCATCGAGAAGAACGCGCCGAGGGCGGTTCCGCCGAGCATGATCGTGAACAGGGGCGCGCCGCTGATGAACACCAGCGCGAGGAGGATGATCAGGATGGTCATCATGACTAGTGTCCCGACCTCATCCGCTCGGGCGGAGTCTTGCGACGTTTGATGTAGTCGAGGTCGATGATCGTGTGGAGCACGGTGTGGAGGATCATCAGTGCGCCGCCGATCGGGATCAACCAGGCGATGCGGACGCGCGAGACCAGCTTGTCCTCGGCGCGGAACTGCTTCTCGTTGTCGATGTTGTGCAGACCCGAGCGGATCAGGAGGACCAGTACGAAGATCGCAAACAGCGACAGCGTGATCTTGAGGAACAGCCGGTTGCGCGGCGAGAACCGGCGCGACAGCAGATCCATCGAGAGGTGCTTGGACTGGTGGGTCGCGAACGCGCCGCCGATCATCGCGATCGCGAACGTGCCGGCGCGAATCACGTCGTCCTTGAACGGGATCCGGATGTGCGCGAACTTCTCGAGTAGCGCGTGACCGGCGCCGGTCATGACGATCGCGGCGAGGATCGCGACGAGGACGATCTGCTCGGTCTTGCCGATGTAGTCATCGAGCTTGCGCACCTTCGCGCTGAACGGGCCGTCGTCCGGGTAGGTCATCGGCGCGTGTAGATCGGGTGGACTCGAACCCGCGGGCGGCTCCTCGGAGACCGGCTCCTTGGGCAGCGCGCCCTTCTTCGCCGGCTTCTTCTTGGTCTCGGCGTCGTCGTCGTCTGCCTCCGCCGGCTTCTTCTTGGCGCCGGCTTTCGCCTTGTCCGCACTACCGTCGGTCTTGGCAGGCGACGCGGGTTTACCCGCATTGCCCCCGGACCCCTTGTCCTCGGGTTCGTCTGTCACGGGGCAATCGTAAATGCGAAAACGCCCGACAGCATCGCTGCCGGGCGTCAATTTGGGTCTGTTCGGTCCGGCGGGTCATAGACCCGCGGCCGCTACTTCTTGTTCTTCGCGCGGAACTCTTCGCGGTACTTGAGCACCATGTCGAGCTCCTTCTGCGAGTAGAGCGTCCCGACGAGCTGCTTGTGCACCTCGAAAGCGTTCTTGGTGAACTCGTCGACGAGCGCCGGCGGCGACTGGACGATCGTGACGCCCTTGCGCGCCATCGTCGACTTCGCATCCTCGTTCGCCTTGCGGATCACCTTACGGAGCTTCTTCGAGCCGGCGCGACCGATGTCCTGGACCGACTTCTGGTCCTCGGCCGAGATCTTCTTGATCGTCTCGAGCGAGACGACCGTGGCGCCGATGCCGTAGCTCATCGGCATCGAGGTCATGAACTTGACCTTCGTGTACCATTGCAGCGCGACGGCAGCGACGGGCGAGCCGTAGCAGGCCGTGATGCGCCCGGACGTCAGCGACGAGTCGACCTCGGGAACACCGAGCGGAACGCCGTTGAGGCCGAGCTTCTTGAACATCGCGCCGACGAGGCGGTCGTCGCCCCACTGCCAGAGCTTCTGGCCCTTGAGGTCGCTGAGCGACTCGACCTTGTTCTTTGACAGGAAGTACGCCCAGCCGACCTCGCCGCGGTCGTTGAGCTTGAAGCCCTTCTCCTCGAACTTCTTCTGGAAGTACGGCCACATCTTGTCGGCGACGTAGTCGACCTCCTCGACGGTGTTGAACATCATCGGGAGCTCGAGGACGCGGATCGACTCGTCGATCATCGACAGGCCGATCGCGGTGACGGCAGCGCCGTCGAGCTGACCGAGCTTGATCTTGCGAACGAAGTCGCGCTCGTCGCCCTGCTGACCACCCTCGAAGTACTTGAGGGTGACGCGGCCGCCGGTCTTCTCCTTGATCTCCGCCGCCGACTTGTCGAGCACCGCCATCCACGGGCTACCCGAGGGCGCCAGCGTCGCGATCCGGAGCTCGACGTTCTCCGCCGCCGCCGTGCTCACCCCAACCGAGAAGGTCGTGAGTGCGGTGACAGCAACCAGACTAAGTACCTTGGTGATCATTGGAAGATGTCCTTTTCTTTCGAGAGATAGCGGCGGGCCTTGCGATGCGCGACCTCGTTGGCGAGGCGTTGCTCGGGCCACACCGACGGTGCGGTCTCGAGCACGATCTTGAGATTGTCGTGGAAGAACTTGCGGTCGTTGGTCTGCAGCCCGATGCGGTACGCCATCAGCGTCCGCGCGAGCAGCATCTTGTTGTCGGTGATAGCGAGCGCCTTCTCGAACATCGCCTTGGCCTTCTCGGAGTCGCCGCCCATCGACTTGGCGCGGGCGCTGTGCAGCATGCCGAGCGCGATGTACGGCAGGGCCGCGTGCGACTTGTTCGCCGGGGCGCCGTGCTTGGTGTCGAGCTCGACGACGCGATTGAGAATCAGCTCGACCGTCGACAGGTACGCGATCATCTCGACGCGCGTCAGGTTGTGGTTGATGAGCGAGCCGAGGGACATGCCTGCGAACAGGAGCGCGAAGCGCTTGCCATGACCGGTCTCCGCGACGAGCTTCTGGACCTCGTCGGTGGAGCCGAACAGCTCCTTCTGCCAGCGCTTGCCGAGCGTGATCAACGCGTAGTTGAGGCAGCGGGTGAAGATGTGGGTCGAGCGGGTGTTGTGGTAGTCGATCGCCTCGAGGTCCTTCTTGAACTTCGCGGCCTCCCAGTCATCCTCGACGAACGCCGTGCCGTACTGGCAGTAGCCCTCGGTGAGAATCT
>JANOPP010000583.1:0-18413 GCA_031421915.1 Myxococcales bacterium
CAGCGAGCTGACGAATCGATCGTCGAATCGCGTGTCGAGGCCGAGTTGCTGCTGCTGGTAGAGTTCGACCTCCGGCGATCGAGTTCGAAGCCGCCCCGACGAGAAATCTTCCGAGATCGTCGGGACGTCGAGCGACCAGCCGGCCGCGATCCCTCCATAAATCGATGCGTGCGACGAGTAGTTCAGGGAGAGTGACGGGGCCATTCCATTGCGGCCGGGCGGTACGGAAACTGGGTACGAGTAGGTCATCGCGCCGGTCTGCGTGGCCACGGACGCATCACCGGTCTTCACCGACGACGCCTTGGGCACGTCGGCGCCCAGCACCGGGGCTGGCATCGCGAAGATGTCCGCAGGCGCAGCGTGCGCGGGACCCAGCGTGAGCCCGGTGACGACGGCCATCAGAGCGGCCGTACCGCGAGCCAGCGCCGTTGGGATGCGACCTCTCATTGGCTCGCTCCTGCGGAGCCACACGCAGCGGCACTCGCACCATCACGGGCATCGAGCGCGCACGTGATGGTTGCGTCCGGCAACGCGCCGCACGCGGTGAGAAACTCACTCCCCATCGCGGCCTGATGCGCCTTGCGGTGGGCTTCCTTGTCGATGCTCTCGACGTCGGCGAGGCGAAGGTCGACGAGATGCTCGCGAAGGCGCTCGCAGCGCGTGACGGGCTGTGGCACCGAGTCGTCGTCTGACTCCTCGGTACCGCAACCAGCAACGATTACGAACGCGAACAGGATCTTCCTCATTCGTTCCCCTTCGATGAACACACACGTGACCGCCGCGGCGCGGCAGCCTGCGATCAGACGTCGCTGCTCGGCGACGTCGACGAACGCGCAGCTCGCACTACGAGGCGCGAGGCGCGAGGCGCGAGGCGCGAGGCGCGAGGCGCGAGGCGCGAGGCGCGAGGCGCGAGGCGCGAGGCGCGAGGCGCGAGGCGCGAGGCGCGAGGCGCTCCACGTCAGAACTCTCGCGCCCACGACACCCATCGTCTCTACAGGTACAGGATCGCGATCAAGATCCGCAAGCTCGAACGTGCGTGTCGCTCTCGACGGCAACGGACAGCTTCGATGGTGGCGCGTTTCGCATCAGCGCATCCGTTCATGTACGCCGACGCGCGAGGTGTCAGGCGATCACGAGGCGGCCGTCGACGAACCTCGCCAGACGATCCTCGCTCGGCACCCGCTCCCAGTCGAAGCTCGCGACGAGCTCGGCCGGCGTCACGTCGCGCGGCGCCTCGATCAGGTTCGCGCCGTGCGCGAGGACGCCGCACAGGGCGGGGCCGGAGTACGCGGCGCGCAGCGCGCTGAACGGGATCGAGCCGTGGAGCTTCGCGAGCTTCTCGTTCGCGGATTCGAGCAACAGAAAGTGATGGCGGTAGCTCGGCGTCGGCAGCCCGAGCGCACGCTGGATCAACACCTGCGTCGCGGTCGACGGCGCGATGTCGACGCCGCGTACGATGTCCGTGATCTGCGCGTCCGCATCGTCGACGACGACGGCGAGGTGATAGGCGATCACGCCATCGCGGCGGCGAACGATCGGGTCGCCCATCTGCTTCGCGGGCGACTGCGAGAGGTCGCGGCCACCGTCATCGACGAGGAAGACGTGATCGTCGTCGAGGCGGAGGCGCAGTGGGTCGGTCTGTCCACGCCAATCGCCGAGCGGCCGCGAACGGCACGTGTTGTCGTAGGCCCAGCCACCATCGGGTGCGCGGCGGCCCGAGGCCGCGCGGTCGGAGCGGCTGCACGAGCACGGGTAGAGGCGACCCGCGGCCGCGAGCTGATCGAGTGCCGCGTGGTGGCGCGCCGTGCGATCGCTCTGGATGATGGTCTCGTCCCAGTCGAGCCCGAGCCCGGTGCAGGCGTCCACGAGCTGGGTCGCGAACGTCGCCTTCGTGCGGGTCGTGTCGAGGTCCTCGAGGCGGAGCAGCGCGCGACCGTTGCGCGAGCGAGCATCGAGCCACACGAGCAGCGCCGAGAGCAGCGTGCCCGGGTGAGCCTCCCCGGTCGTCGACGGCGCGAAGCGCGAGATCACGACGCGGGGTCAGGTGCCGGGGCGGCGAGCTTGCGCGACGGGCGTGGCGGGCTTGCGGGCGAGCTCGGCCCAGTACGGGTTGTAGCGATTCTTGCCGTTGACGAACGTCCACGAGGTGTCGTGGAGCGTCGGGCGCGTGTCCATGTGGATGAACTGCTCGCTCGGATACCAGCCGATGCCAACCTCGGTGTACTTGCGCCAGAGGTAGTCGCGGATCGTGCGGAGCGATTCGCCGCGGATGCGGAAGTCGATCGCGCGGCCGTCGCGGTGCGGTGAGGTGAACGACTCGCCGCGCTGGACGCGATAGACCGAGACGAACTCGATCGTCTTGCCCTCGTGCATCTCGGCGACATCGGCGAGCATCTTGAGCGACTTGCGGGCGATCGCGCGCTCGCGGTTGGTGACGCGGCAGCGGAACAGGTGGCGGATCTGCTGGGTGGTCTCGGGGTCGCTATTGCCCTGGTGATCGATCAGGACGGTCGCGCTGACGTGGAGGTTCTCGTCATAGAGCTTCACCTCGACGGGTGTTGCGGCCCGGACGTCGAAGGCGAGGGCCATCGCCGCGACCGGCATCGGCACCGGGCTGGCGGCGACCGACCACCCGGCCATGGCCGTGGTCATCACCTTGATCTTGAGGAGGAGCGGGAGCATCCAGTGCCGATCGACGCTCGCACACCTTCCGGAGTCATCAAACTGCAAAGATCTGTACGGATCTCGGACAGTTCGTCCCCCTCGCGTTGGCGCGCGTGTTGCTTTTGAACGTCTGTACAGTCGTGTACGGTTCCCGCACATGCGCTTCACCGACGAACACAACCAGCTGCGCCGTACGGTCCGCGACTTCATCGACAAGGAAGTCAACCCGCACATCGATGAGTGGGAGAAGGCAGGCGCGTTCCCGGCGCACGAGCTGTTCAAGAAGGCCGGCAAGCTTGGCCTCCTCGGCATCAACAAGCCCGAGGCCTACGGCGGCATGGGCCTCGATTACTCGTATCAGATGTGCGCGACCGAGGAGCTCGGCACCTGTCGCGCGGGCTCGATCCCGATGGCGTGGGGCGTCCAGACGGACATGGCGACGCCCGCGCTCGCGCGCTGGGGAACCGACGAGCTGCGCAAGGAGTTCCTGGCACCGGCGATCGCCGGTGATGTCGTCACCTCGATCGCGGTGAGCGAAGCGGGCGGCGGCAGCGACGTCGCCGCGATCAAGACGGTGGCGAAGAAGGACGGCAGCGACTACCTGATCACCGGATCCAAGATGTGGATCACGAATGCCGCGCAGGCCGACTGGCTGTGCCTGCTCGTCAACACCGGCGAGGGCCCGGTCCACGCGAACAAGACGCTCGTGATCGTCCCGACCAAGCTCAAAGGCATCGAGGTCGGTCCCAAGATCGCGAAGCTCGGCATGCTCGCCTCGGACACGTGTCCGATCTTCTTCGACAACGTCCGTGTTCCGCAGAGGAACCGGATCGGCGAGGAGGGCATGGGCTTCATGATGCAGATGGTGCAGTTCCAGGAGGAGCGCCTGTGCGGAGCGATCGGCTCCGTGCGCGGCATGGACCGCACGATCGAAGCGACGATCGCGTTCTGCAGGGAGCGCGAGACGTTCGGCCAGCCGCTGATCAACAACCAGTCGATTCACTTCCGGCTCGCCGAGCTGAAGACCGAGGTCGAGTGCCTGCGCTCGCTTTGCTATCGCGCCGTCGAGGACTACATCGGTGGTGCCGACGTGACGATGATGGCGTCGATGGCCAAGCTCAAGGCCGGTCGCCTCGCCCGCGAGGTCGCCGACTCGTGTTTGCAGTACTGGGGCGGCATGGGCTTCACCTGGGACAACCCGGTGGCCCGTGCGTATCGCGATAGCCGCCTGCTCTCGATCGGCGGTGGTGCCGACGAGATCATGCTCGGGATCATCGCGAAGCTGATGGGCATCCTGCCGAGCAAGAAGAAGAAGTAGCGCGTCGCTTGCGCGCTGCGGTTGTACTCGCGGTGCTCGCACTGGTGGCGCCACCAGCGTTCGCCGAGGGCGAGAAACCAGTCGTCGGCTTCCGCATCCGCGGCAAGTCGAAGACAACCGAGCGCACGGCGCGCTTCCTCTCGCGCCTGGACCTCGGCGACCGTATCGGTCCGGCAGATCTCCCGCGGATCCAGCAGGCGCTCCTGTCGAGCGAGCTGTTCGAGACCGTCGCGGTCGCGCTCGAGGACGCGCCCGGCGGGGTGCTCGTTGTCGCGACCTTGAAAGACAAGCACTCGTGGATCATCGCCCCGACGGTGTTCGTCCTCCCGGGCCGGCGATCGTTCGGCGTCGGGTTCGTCGAGAACAACCTCGGCGGACAGAACCAGAAGCTCCTGCTTTACGGCCAGCTCGGCGATCTCGACTCGACGTTGTTCGGGACGTATCTCGATCCATCGATCGAGGGAACCCCCTTCTCCTACCGGTTCGACGTCTACCTGTATCGGCGCAATGTGGTCGAGTACGCAAACCCGACCAACGATCCGACCAGCGACGAGATCGTCCGCGAGACCACGACGACCTACCTCGGGGGCGGCGCGCTCGTCGGGTTCCGGATCGCGTGGTGGATGGTCGCCGACCTGCGGCTGCGCACCGGCCGCTTGCGATTCCGCGATGCGCAGAGCCCCGACGGCAGTCCTCTCGCGCTGCCCGAGGCCGATGGGTGGGACACCAGTGCGCAAGGCCGGCTGACGATCGATGCACGGCACTTCAAGTATGGCGTCCGCTGGGGTCCGTACATCCAGCTTCACCTCGACACCTCGATCCCGGGTCTCGACGACTACGACTACAGCGTGGCCTTCCTGCGCGCGTACTACAGCTGGAGGCTGCTCGAGGAGCACCAGCTCGAGCTCCGCGCAATCGCGCACGTCGGGCGGACGCTGCCATTTCACGAGGAGCTCGGGCTCGGCGGCGTCACGGACCTTCGCGGCTATGCGGTCGATCAGTTTCGCGGCGACGTCCGCACGCTGTTCCGCGTCGAGTACTCCGTGCCGATCACCAAGTGGCGAATCCTCGCGTTCCGTGCGGTCGGGTTCTGGGACTCGGGCTATGCGGGCCTCCACAACCCGACGCCGCGGGCGACGCGTGACTACCTGCCCGGGCACGAGGACGGCATCGGCTGGTGGCGCAACGACGTCGGCGCCGGGTTGCGGGTCTACGTCAAGGCGATCGTGTTGCCGCTGCTCGGCCTCGACATCGCGTACGGCATCGAGGGCAAGAGTCCCGCGCTGTACTTCCAGCTCGGCCTCACGGATTTTTGAGCGCGAGCGTCACGACGATGGTGTTGGCCACCAGATCGACGTTCGTCTCCGGCACGACGATCGGCTTGCCCGGCGCTGCCTCGCCGACGGCCTGCACCCACGCCGCGATCTTGCTGCGCACGAAGGTCTCGCCCGGCCGATTCGTCGACAGTGCGATGTAGCGCGCGCGATCGGCCTCGGGCACGTCCTTGATCTCGAGGCTCGCGATCCGGAACAGCGCCCCCTCGTCGACGGTGAGCACGACGGGTGTCTGCCCGCTCGCTCGCTCGAGCTCCTCGGCCCACCGGACCACGACGTTGATGAACCCCCGCTCGTAGTAGTAGTCGAGGATCGCCTTGTGCGCGACCTCGGACAGCTCGAGCGTGAGCGCGGCACCGACGACGAGGTGCGTGCTGGCGATCGCGGTGACGGCGACGCGGTGCCGCTCACTGACGCCGCGAAGCTCGACCGCCGCGATCGTCAGTCGATCATCGCCGCCCGTCTGGTGGAGTGGCTCGGTCGGTTTCGCCGCCCCGCCGCATGCGGCGGCCAGCAGCGCGACCACGAGCGCGAGCTTCACTCGGGGACGACGCCGTTGAGCGGCACCCAGATCGTCTCGCCCGAGCTACCGACTTCGAGCTCGTAGTAGCCCGAGAGGAGCTGTCGCACCGTCGCCGACTGCATCAGTCCGTTCGGGCCGGGGACGAGCACGCGCCCGCCGGGTGCCACCTTGGTCGGAATCTCGCCGGCGACCGCACTGCCGCCGACCGACGCCGCACCGGCGCCCGTGTTGATCGAGCCGCGCGCTTCGGGCTCTGCGGGGTTCGGCGTTGGCGTCGGTGCGCGGAGCGAGCCCGGCACGGGCGTCAGGACCTTCTGGTCGACACCGGGATGCGTGATCTCGTCGACCGACTGCGGGACCTCGATCGCGTGCGCGCGGCGCTGCGCCGGCGCAGGAACCGCGGGTGGTGTCGGTACCGACGGGATACCCGGCACCGTCGGCTGCTTCGTGCGCGCGTTGATCTCTCCCGAGGCCACCGCCTGCGGCATCGGCGGTGTCTTGCGCGGGCCTCCGATCTCACCCGACGCGGTCGTCTGCTGCGGCGGCGGCAGTGGTGCACGCTTCGCCCCGATCTCGCCCGATGCGACGATCGAGCTCCGATCGGTCGTGCGCTCGTGATTGTCGACGGGCGGGATGCTGCCCTTCGCCGACACCACCGGGCCATCGGGCGTCACGGCCGGCATGCCCTTGATCGTGTCGAGGGCCGGGGTCTGCGCACGCGGATACTGGCGCGGCGGGGTCGGCGCTTCCGCGGCGGCGGCGTGCACACCGTGACTGTGACCATTCCCGTTCGCCTGCGCCGCCGGGGTGCGCGGAACGTTCCCCGACCAGTCGACGTTGCGCGCCGGAAGCTGGAGGTACGGCGCCGAGCCGTCGTCCGATGCGATCACGAGGTGACCCATGCGGATCAGATCGACGCCGAACACGGCACCCGCGGTCGGGTTGTACGCGATCAGCTCCTCGACGATGCCCGGCAACATGTTGGTGTCAGTCACCGCGAGCGGGCTCTGCGCCATGACGACCCGGCGCGTGAGCAGGCGGGCGAGCATCCGCTCGACGCTGCGCGACACGCTGCGCATCACACCCTCGTTGACCGAGTCGAACGGGAGGCCGACGAACTGTGCGATCAGGAGGCCCGGATCGGCGCACCGGACCTGGAGCGAGCCGCTCGCGCGCAGGCGGACCGGCTGTCCCGTGCTCGGGATCATGAAGCTCGTGACCATGTCGAACGAGACCTCGACCGGGGCGGTCAGAACAAAGAAGGCGCCGACCGGTCGGGTCGGGTCCGGGGTCCGCCAGCGATGCCGACCAGGTCCGAGACGATCACCGACCATCCACGCCGGACACATGACGACCTGCTCGTCGTCCGAGCAGGACACCTCGCATTCCGGGCCGATCGGAAACGGCCAGGCATAGACGAGATGGTCGGACGCGATCTGATCGCGCGCGATGACCGTCATCGAGATGATCGTACACGATCAAGGAAGGTCGAGGATCGACAGGACGTATCAACCGAGACGGTTATTCTTCCTCGGGGGAGGCCCCCTCCGAGGTCCCGTCACCGTCCCCCATCGTGACCGGGTGAACCCGGACGCGCCGGACGCGCCGGGGCGATGCCTCGATGACCTCGAGGACCGTCCCGTTGTCCGTCGTCAGCCGCTCGCCGGCCTGCGGAATCGCCTGGGCGAGGGACATGCACAACCCCGCAATCGTGGTGCGGTCCTTGCCGACCGGCAGGTCGAGGTGGAGGTCGCGGTTGACCTTGCGGACCGACGCCCAGCCCTGGACGAGGATGGTCCCGGCCGGCTCGCGCGTGAAGAATTGCTCGGGAACATCGTCCTCGCTCATGATGTCGCCGACCAGCTCCTCGATCAGGTCCTCGGTCGTGACCAGGCCAGACAGGCCGCCGTTCTCATCGACCACGACCGCCATCTGGGTGCGGCGGCGCTGCATCTCGCGCAGGAGGTCGAGCGCGCGCGTCGACTCCGGCACCTTGTGTGGGGGACGCAGGATGTCCTCGAGTACGAGCAGCCCCTTCTCCCACGCGAGTGCGAGCACGTCGCGCGCGACGACGTAGCCGACGATATTGTCGATGCTCCCCTCGTAGACCGGCATCCGGGTGTGGCCCTCTTCGAGGATCGTGCGCTGCACTTCCTCCGGGGGCGCGCCGCGGCGGAGCGCGACGACCCGGGTCCGCGGCACCATCACCTCGGCGACGGTGACATCGGCGAACCCGAGCGCGCGCGACGCGATCTCGCTCGCGCGCGGATCGACGGAGCCGGTCTTGGCCGCCTCCTCGACCAGCTCCTGCAGCTCGTCGCGCGACAACCGCGTCTCGGTGAATGTCGTCTTGTCGCCGAAGAACCGCAGCACGAGGTTCGAGAACACCGTGAGCGTCCAGACGATCGGGCGCAGCGTGCTCGCGATCCAGTAGAGCGGCCGCGAGACCAGGAACGAGTACTTGTCGGAATAGCGCAGCGCGAGCGACTTCGGCACCAGCTCGCCGACGACGAGCTCGATGTAGACGATCATGATCACGACGATCACGAGCGAGGCGCCGTGACCCAGGCCAATCTTCGCAAACTGCTCCGCGAGGATCGGCTCGAGGCTCGCGCCGCCGTAGACGGAGGCAGCCGTGCCGAACGTGGTGATGCAGATCTGGACGGTCGCGAGGAACTGCTCCGGGTGATCGCGCAGGCGCTTGATGGCGATCGCCCGCTTGTCCTTGCGACGGAGAAACTCCGAGAGCCGCGTCTTGCGGACGCTGAGGATCGCAATCTCCGCGCCTGCGAAGACTCCGTTCCCGATCAGGAACAGGAAGACGACCAGAACCTCCATGCCCATGCGTGTCGTCGCGGAGCATACCGGATATGCTCCGCCGAATGTCGACGCGGGATGAGCCGGCGAAGGCGCCGAAGCGAACCGCATACATCACGGCGGAAGGCGCGAAGAAGTTGCGCGCCGAGCTCGACGAGTTGTGGCTCGTGGAGCGCCCGCGCGTCACGCAGCAGGTGTCCGATGCCGCCGCGATGGGCGATCGCAGCGAGAACGCCGAGTACATCTACGGCAAGCGCCGGCTCCGCGAGATCGATCGCCGCGTCCGCTTCCTGTCGAAGCGACTCGACGAGATCCGCGTGGTCAACGAACCGCCGACCGATCCCAAGCGTGTGTTCTTCGGCGCGTGGGCCACGGTCGAGGACGAGGACGGCACCGAGAAGTCGTACCGGGTCGTAGGTGCCGACGAGTCTGATCTCGAGCGCGGCTACATCAGCATCGACTCGCCCGTCGCCCGCGCCCTGCTCGGCAAGCGCGAGGGCGACACGTTCACGGTGCGCGTTCCACGCGGCGACGTCGAGTACACGCTCGTCCGAGTTCGCTACGAGCCATGAGCCCGTCGAGCGGCGTCCCGGAGCCCATTCGCGATGCACCGTCCAAGGCGATCGTCGTGTCGTTGCCGCGCGAGCTCGCCCGCTACGCGCGCTCGAAGCTGCGCTGGCGCGTCGGTTGCGGTGTCGACGTGCTACGCGCTGGCGGCGAGACGTTCCCAGCGATGCTCGCGGCGATCGCGTCCGCGCAGGAGTCGATCTCGTTCGAGACGTACATCCTCGCGGCCGACAGCACGGGCGACAGGTTCAAGGCCGCGCTGATCGAGCGCGTTCGCGCGGGTGTCAAGGTCCGCATGATCTACGACGCGGTCGGCTCGTTCGGCCTGTCCAGCGCCTGGGTCGACGAGCTTCGGATCGCCGGCGTCGAGGTGATCGACTTCAATCCGATCGCGCCATGGCGGCGACGGTTCCGGCTCAGCCACCGCAACCACCGCAAGGTGCTCGTCGTCGACAACGTGGTCGCCTTCACGGGGGGACTCAACATCTCGAACGACTACGCACCCGTCGAGGACGGCGGCGTCGGCTGGCATGACATGCATTGCCGCGTCACCGGCCCGATCGTCCTCGATCTCGCGAGGATGTTCCGGCGAACGTGGCTGCGCTGCGGTGGCACCCAGTTCCCGACGATCGGGGCCGCGCAGGCGGCACCGCCCGGTGAAGGTGGCGCGTTCGTGCGCTTGCTCGACAACACGCTGCGGCGCCAGCGCGGGAACACGCGCCGCGCGTACCTCCACGTGATCCGCACGGCGCGAAAAGCCGTGCTGATCCAGAACGCGTACTTCCTCCCGGACCGTGGCCTCCGCCGTGCGCTGACTCGAGCCGCGAAGCGCGGCGTCGATGTCCGCGTGATCGTGCCGGGGAGCTCCGATGTCCGCGTGATCCAGTGGGCGAGCCTCTACGTGCTCCGCGGCCTGTCGCGCTTCGGCGTCAAGATCCTCCAGTGGCGCGGACCGATGATGCACGCGAAGACCGCGACGATCGACGAGACCTGGTCGGCGATCGGTAGCTACAACTTCGACGCGCAGAGCAGGTTCTCGAACCTCGAGGTCACCGTCGAGATTCTCGACCACGATGTCGGCAAGGAGCTCGTCCGCCAGTTCGAGCAGTCGGTCGCGAACTGCGAGCCGTATGATCAGGCGACCTGGAACCGGCTGCCGTTCTGGAAGAAGGCGCTCGCCTGGCTTTCCTACCGGCTCCGTCGCTTCCTGTAGGCGGTCCGGACTCCCTGGCGCCGTGCGCTGACGCCACACTCCGAGTTTCCCGCGCTGGCGGCATGCGGCCTGCACAGCACCTGTTCGACGATGTCTCTGGCGAACAAAGCGACTCGCGGTGCGCTCTGGACGGTCGTGTCGAGCATGGGCGGGCGTGCGGTGGGTGTGCTCGGCACGCTCATCATGACGCGGTTTCTCGCCCCGGAGACGATCGGCGAGGTCGCCAACGCGACGATCATCTGCATGACGGCCAACTGGCTGACCATCTGGGGCTTCGGTCAGTACGCCGTTGTCAAAGGCCGCGGCGCCGACGCACAGGAGGTCACGTATCACGCGACCGTCGCGTACGTGGTTCTCGGCGTGCTCGCACTCGGCACGATCGGGCTCCTCGGCGGACGCCTGACGCCGTTGCTCAACGCGCCCCTCGCGGCCGAGTTCGTGCCTGGGATGGCGCTCGCGATCTTCATCCGGCGCCTCAGCGCGATGCCCGAGCGCGTGCTGACGAGACAGATGATGTTCCGCGCATCGGGCATGGCGCTCGCGCTCGGCGAGATGGCGTACACCGCGAGCGCACTCTCGCTCGCCGCCTACGGCCTTGGCGGCATGGCGATCGTCTACGCGAACATCGTGCAGTCGATCGTGATGCTCGCGATCCTCGTTCGCGCCGCCGGCCTGCGGAGCTGGGCGTCTCCGACGAAGCTGCGCTGGTCGCGGTTCAAGGACATGCTCTCGTACGGCGTCCCGCTCGGCGTGCAGGGCATCGCGAACCAGGCGTCGCGCTACTGGGACAAGCTCGCGATCTCGCACTTCTTCGGTACCGGTGCCGTCGGTACCTACAACATGGCCTACAACCTCGCCGACATTCCGGCGATCCAGGTCGGTGAGCAGATCGCACTCGTGTTGATGCCGTCGATGGCCGAGCTCCCACGCGAGCGACGGCCCGCTGCCCTCGAGCGATCGAGCGCCCTGCTCTCGATGATCATCTTTCCGCTCGCGATCGGCCTTGGCCTCATCGCGTACCCGCTGATCTCGCTCTTGCTGCCCGACAACCAGTGGCAAGAGGTCGCCCCACTGCTCGCGGTGCTCACCTCGCTGTCGGTGTTCCGCCCGATCACGTGGGTCCTCTCCGCGTACCTCGAAGCCGAGGCGAAGACGAATCGGCTCATGCTCCTCGAGATCGCGAAGATCGGAATCCTGCTCGGAGGCATCTGGCTGCTGTCGCCGTACGGCTTGCGTGCCGCAGCCGCCGCGGTCGGCATCGCGTTCGGGTTCACGGCGATCACCGGCATCGCCGTCGTCATCCGCGAGGGCGTCTCGCCCGGTCGGCTGTTCCTCGGCTTCGTGCGGCCGCTGCTCGCCTGCGCGGTGATGGGTGCGGCGGTGTTCGCGACAGGCCGTCTCCTGATCGGCATCGGGCTCGACCACCCGGCGATCCTGCTGTCGGTCGAGATCCTCGTTGGCGGGCTGGCGTACGTCGCCGCCGTGCTGCTGATCGCGCGCGAGACCGCCGCGGATCTGCTCTCGCTCCTCCGGCGCGCGCTCAAGAAGTAGTGCCCACAGGCAACCACCTGGTGCTCCGATCTGGAGCAGGTCGCTTCGTGGTGGAGCAGCCTTCTTCGAGATTTCATGGACTTGGGGCTGGCACCGAAGGTGCTCATACCTCCCTCCAAGAAAGCGAAGGAGGCTAGCGATGTCCACCCACGATCTCAGCGTTCGATTTCTTGGCGTTCGCGGCTCGATCGCGACTCCGGGCGCGGAGAAGACCGCAGGCGGCAACACCGCATGTGTCGAGGTCACCGCCGGCGACACCCGGATCATTCTCGATGCGGGCACGGGTCTCCGAACGCTCGGCGACGAGCGCATGGCGGCGAAGGGTCCCCGCCACTCGACGATCCTGCTCTCCCACCTGCACTGGGATCACGTCGCGGGCTTGCCGTTCTTCACGCCGATCTACGTTCCGGGTCACCGCGTCGAGATCGCATCCGGCCCGAATGGCGTGATGTCCCATGACGACGCGATCAAGTCGCTGTTCCGCGCGCCGTTCTTCCCCGTCGACTTCGCGCAGCTCTCGGATCAGATCTCGACGCGCGAGCTGCGCCCGAACGACAAGTTCACGATCGGCGACATCACCGTAACCATGGCCAAGCTAAACCACCCCGATCCGGTCTACGGCTTTCGCCTCGAGCACGGGGGGCAGTCGATCGTCTATGCGACGGACACCGAGCACTTCGCGTGCGTCGATCCGACGCTCAAGAAGCTCGCGGCCGGCGCGGACATCCTGATCTATGACTCGCAGTACACGCCCGAGGAGTATCCGTCCAAGGTCGGCTGGGGTCACTCGACGTGGCTCGCGGGCGCAGAGCTCGCGCGCGCGGCCGGGGTCCCGCAGCTCGTGTTGTTCCACCACGACCCGAATCGGACTGACGCGCAGCTCGCGGCGATCGAGGCCGAGGCGGCGAAGGAACTGCCCGGCACGGTTGCGGCTCGCGAAGGCATGGTCCTGCATGCACGCGATGCGGAGCGTGCCGCCGCGGCATGAGCATGTATGCGATGCTCAAACCGCGCATGTCCGAGCACGAGCAGCGCTTCGAGCTCCTGGCCGACCTCGGCGCGATGATCGCGGGCGAGGTCGAGCTCGATGATCTTCTCGCGACCTTCGCGACGAGGGTCGCGCGCGCGCTCGGTGCGGACCGCGCCACGCTGTGGCTGATCGACGGCGCGACCGACGAGATCCGCTCGCGCGTCGCGACGTTGCCGGAGCTGTCCGAGCTGCGCGTGCCGCAGGGCTACGGCGTCGTCGGCCACGTCGCCAAGACGGGCGAGCTCGTCAACATCCGCGACGTGCCCTCCGATCCGCGGTGGTCCCAGGAGATCGCGCAGAAGATCGGCTATCGCACCACGTCGATGCTGACCGCACCGATCGTGCGGCGCGAGCAGATCCGCGGCGTGCTCCAGGTGCTCAACAAGCGCGAGGGCACGTTCACCGAGCGTGACGAAGAGTTCGTCCGCATGCTCGCCGAGCAGATCGGTCGCGCGATCGACTACACGACGCTGCGCGGCGACGACACGCAGCGCGGTCTCTCGCTGCGTGGCCGCTTCAACCACGTGATCGGGACGTCGCCCGCGATGGCGGCGGTCTACGAGATGATCGTGAAGGCCGCGCAGACGGACGCGACCGTGCTCCTCCACGGTGAGACCGGCACGGGCAAGGGCCTGCTCGCGCGTGCGATCCACGTCAACAGCGTGCGCCGGGGTGGAGCGCGAGGAGAATCGCCGTTCGTTCACGTCGACTGCACGACGCTCCCCGCCGCGCTCGTCGAGAGCGAGCTGTTCGGTCACGAGCGCGGTGCCTACACCGGCGCGGACAGCCGCGTGATCGGCAAGGTCGAGGCAGCCGACGGCGGCACGCTGTTCCTCGACGAGATCGGCGAGCTGCCGCTGGCGCTCCAGGGCAAGCTGTTGCGCTTCGTCCAGGAGCGCAAGTTCGAGCGCATCGGCGGACGCGAGACGCACACCGCCGACGTCCGGATCGTCACGGCGACCAACCGCGATCTCGCGGCGATGTCAAACGCGGGCCAGTTCCGCTCCGACCTCTACTTCCGCCTGCGCGTCGTCGAGATCGAGATCCCGCCGCTACGCGCACGCGGAGGCGAGGACATCACAGACCTCGCGACGCACTTCGTCGATCAGTTCACGCGCCGCTACCGCAAGGGCCCGATCCGCCTCGCCGACGCGGCGAAGCCGGCGCTCATGGCGTACGCGTGGCCAGGCAACGTCCGCGAGCTCGAGCACACGATCGAGCGCGCTGTCGTGCTCTCGGACAGCATGTCGATCGGGATCAAGGACCTCGGCCTGCGCAGCACGGTTCTCACGCCCGGCGACGCGAGCGCGTTCTCGTCGAGTACGGCGATCCTGATCCCGACCGTCACCGACAGCGAGTCGATCGCGCTGCCCGCGAACCTCCCGCTCGAGGAGGCCGAGCGCCGCTACGCGAAGGCCGTCCTCGATCGCGAGGGCGGCAACCAGTCCGCCGCCGCCCGCGCGCTCGGCATCTCGCGCAACAAGCTCGCGCGCCTGCTCCGCAGCTAGGCCACGCCGGACGTAGGGATCCCGGGATTTGCGCCCGGCGGCATCCGCGCGCTAGCGTGCAGGCATGAGGGTCGCTCTCGTCACCATCGTGCTCGCGCTGCTGGCCACGTCCGCGCGGGCGGAGGGCGAGATCGGGTCCGATGACAGTGTGCGCGCCGCCGACAAGGGCACGTTCGGCATCGGCATCATCCTCGGCGAGCCCACCGGGATCAGTGCGCGGCTCTACCTCAGCGACGACACCGCCGTGCAGGCGGGCGTTGGCTTCGCGTTCATCGGCGACGGCCTGCACGCGCACGCGGACTACGTCCTCCATCCCCTGATCCTGCAGACGCGTGACAGCTTCGTGCTGCCGGTCTACGTCGGGCCGGGCGTGCGCATCATCAACTACGAGAAGGGCCGCGACAATCACGTGTTCACCCTCGGCATCCGTGCCGTCGGCGGCCTGCTGTTCGACTTCAAGACGGTGCCGCTCGACGCGTTCGTCGAGATCGCTGGCGTGATCGAGTTCGGGTTCGCCGACAACGATGGCGGCTTCGGCCTGTCGTTCAACGCAGCGGCCGGCGCCCGTTACTACTTCTGATGGCCGGAGTCCGCGACCAGCTCGGTGCGCACACCGCCGACGGTGTGACGCTGCACATCGAGCGGGTGCGCGCGACGGGCGAGCGCCGCGGCGTCGTCCTCTGCCTGCACGCGATGATGACCGACGGTCGCTACTTCGGTGCTCGTCGCGAGGGCTCGTTCGTCGCGACGCTCGCGGCCAGTGGCTACGACGTCCTCGTGCCGGACTTCCGCGGGCATGGTCGATCGCGCCCGCCAACGGCGGGTCCCGACGACTGGAGCTTCGACGATCTCGTCGAGCTCGATCTACCGGCGATCGTGACGGCCGCCGCACACCACTCCGCCTGCGGCGCCGACGAGCTCGTCCTCCTCGGTCACTCGCTCGGCGGACTGGTCGCCACGGCGGCGCTCGGCACCGCGCGGATCCCCTCCCCCCGCCTGTTGATGCTGGGATCGACGGCGGTCTGGCTGACCGGTCCGCAAGGCTCGCGACGGCGTCGCGCGCTCATGTCGATCTATCGCAACGTCACGGCGCTGTTCGGGCGCGCTCCGATCCGCGCGCTGCGGGCCGGCACCGCCGACGAAGCGGCGACGTACGTCCGCCAGCTCACGGGCTGGACGCTCGCGGCACGGTGGACCAGCCTCGGCGGCATCGACTATCAGGCTGCGATGCACTCGATCACGACGCCGGTGCTGCCGTTCGTCGGCGCGCGCGACTGGATGTGTACAGCGCGCGATGCCGCCGGGTTCGCAGGTCACCTCGCGTGCGCGGCGCCGCTCCGCGTGGTCGGCACGATGTTCGGCGACGCGATGGACCCGGATCACTTCGAGATGTTCACGAAGGCCGAGATGAAGCCACTATGGCTCGATCTCGTCGACCGCCTGCGCTGACTCCGCCTGCGCCGACGCCGCGTGTCCCGGGCTACTGCGCGGGTCCGGGCGGCGGCGGTGGCGGCGCCTCGAAGCTGACGAACGCGGCGATCTTGTTCTCCGTCGCATCCTCGACGTGATCACGCCCCGCCGTGTAGTGGCGAGCCTTGTCGAGGTTCGTGACGACCAGGTCCGCACCGATCATCGTCAGGATCAGCACGTTGGTCTGGAACTTGAGCACCGCCATGATCACGTCGGTCCAGCGCAGATTGAGCTTCCACACCAGGCTGCCGAGCGCGATCACGATCAGCACCGCCGAGACGAGCATCACCGTGACGTAGTAGCGCCGGACCTTCTTGATCTGGATCAGCACCTCCTCCTCGGACTGCGGCTTCGCGAGCTGGAAGCCCGAATGCGCGAGCACGCTCTGCGCCGCCACCACACCGAGGATGCCAGCGATGAACCAGCCACTGCCGGTGAACTGGTACGGGATGATGAGGATCACGTACGCGAGGAGCGCGTACATCGGCGAGGCGATCACGATCAGCCAGCCCGGTGCCGATGAACCGGGGAACAGCAGCTTGATCACCATCGATGACCGGATCAGGCCGGGCATCAGCGAGATCGCCTTGGGCGCGAGCTGCAGCATCGCGAGCATCGAGAACACGAATGGCAGGACGGCCTGCTTGTAGACACCGTCGATCCCGATCTCCGCGAGGGCGTTGGCGGAGCCGATCTGCTTGCGGAGCTCGATGTAGACCGTGTTCAGCGGATAGATGAAGACGATGAACGGCGTCAGCATGAACAGCAGCCAGCCGTAGAACAGCTTTCGCCGCTGCGTGCGCCAGTGCGACCACCGCTTGAGCTGCGTCCAGCACACCACGAGAAACACGGCCTCGGCGAACGCGGGCAAGAACTTGACGAAGAAGATCGCCTTGTACTTTGTGCTCGTCACCGCGTCGATCAGACCGATCACCGTCAGCGGTACGAGCGCGCATGCGACGAGGAACAGCACCGAGCGCCGCCACGCGAGGAACGACTGGAGATTCAGATCCGTGATCGGCGGAGACGCGCGCAACAGCGACCGGCGCTCCGACGGCAACACCTCGCTCGGCGCGATGCGGAGCCGGAACGCACGCTTCGCCGAGATCTTGAGGAACTTGACGAACTGCGAGCCCGGAATCTCGTCGAGCGAGTCGCCGACGAACGGATCCTGATCCTGATACTCGCCGCGCTGGACGACACTCGCCTGCGGCAGCTCTGCGAACGCTGGATCCTGCGCGGTCGGTCCCGAGGCGCCGAACGCGGGCTGCCCGAAGCTCGGTCCGGACTGCGTTCCACCGTAGGGAGCCGGCGCACCCTGCTGCGGAGCGCCAGGTTGCGGAACGAGGCCCTCGGGATATGGCTGCGTCGGACCCGATGGCTGGTGCGGATACGGCACCGGCCCCGACGGAACGTGCGACGGCACCGGACCCGACGGCGCGTACGGCGGCACGCCCGTATTCGGTTGCGTCGGTCCGGACTCCTGCGACGGATACGGAACAGGACCCGATCCCGGGTGAGGGACTGGACCCGATGTCGGGTGAGGGACTGGACCCGAGGACGGTTGCGCGGGCGCTACTGCCGGCGCCGGCGGAAACAGCATCGTCCCTTGCGGCGACATCGCGGGCGCGGGAGCGGGCGCGACGGGAGCCGGTGCGGGCGGCTGCGCGATCGGCGGTTGCGAGAACGGCGGCTGCGCCGTGGGCGGCTGCGTCGCGGGCGGCTGCACGGCGCCCGGTGGTCGTGCGTGCGGCGGCGGCAGCGTCCGCCGGCTACCGCGATCACCGGGTGGCTTTCCGCCCGGTGGTTGATCGTCCGACGACATGCGTCACATCGTAAGCGAACGTCGAACTATTCGGTGACCACGCGCAGCATGAAGTCTCCCATGTGCACGGTCGCGTCCTCGCGGAGCACGACCGGTGACGTGATCTTGCGGCCGTTGACGTAGGTCCCGCAGCCGCTCTTGAGGTCGACCACGATCACCTTGCCATCCTGGAGAACGAACCGCGCCTGCCGCTTCGAGATCGTGCCGTGCGGCAGGATGATGTCGTTGCCCGTGACTCTCCCGACGGTGATCTCCGTCGACGTCGGAACGTACTCCCGCTCGGCTCCGCCGCGATCCCGGACGAGGATCTTCAGCCGCTTTGGCTCGGTCACCTCGAGAGCGGGCGTGTCGACGACCACGAGCGGCGGCTCGGTATCGCCAAACAGCTCGCAGGTTTGGCAGCACGCATCCTCGTGCGCATCTTTCCCCATGCTGATCACACTAACAAAGCGCCTTCCAGCGTCGAGGGATTTCTCGGGTAGCGCGCGCGTGCTAGAACGGGCGCCGTGACGATCAAGTCGACGAAGGGGAAAGGCGGAGGGCGCGAGGACCAGGCGTCGAAGAAGACCGACGAGTCGGGCACGCGCGGCGAT
>JANOPP010000584.1:0-18923 GCA_031421915.1 Myxococcales bacterium
GCGTCGTGGAACGTCTTGACCTTGAGCAGCGTTGTCGAGCGGCCCACCGCGTACGGCGAACCCGGCTTGCGCAGCATCAGGCCCTCACCGCCGAGACCCTCGACACGCGCGAGCTCCGCACGCAGATGATCGACGCCCGAGCACACCTCGTGATCGAGGACGCGTGCGTGCGTCGCGTGGGTCACGAGCAGCAGCCGTGCGTGCGCGATCCGATCCTCGAAGCCGCCCGTTGCGTTCGGTGCATCGAACACGACGAAGCTCACGCCCTTCCAGTCGTCGCTGCCGGCGCCCGACCGGACGATACCGTTCGTCTTACCGAATAGCTTGCGGCCAGCCCACAGCTCGCCGTCGAGGACCTCCGACGGCAGCTGCTCGGTGAACCACGCCGGCGCGACGAACGTGTTGCCGAGGCGCGAGAGGAACCTCGTACCGTCCCAGTACGCGCGGACGCCGTCGAGCTTCTCGCTCATCCACCACCCGGACGGGTCGTGCGTCAGCTCCCACTTGTGCGCGAGTAGGATCGGCGGAGCGGAGTCCTTCTTGACCGCCTGCGCGCGGCCGCCCGAGGCTGCCGCTCGCTTCGGCGCCGCCGCACCGACCCGTGCGGTCTCGACGGCATCACCGAGGTAGGCGCGCAGGTGCTTGCACGTGCGTCGGTCGATCGCGGCGCCCTGGTTGCGCCACGCGGGACACGAGCACATGGTGACCGCGCCGCTCCGCGACAGGGTGTACGTGCTGCTCGAACCCTGGACCGTGACTTCCGCACCCTCGGCGAGCGTCTTGCCAGCTGGTTCGTCGGCCATGACTCCCCACCGACTCTGGCATACTGGGGACGTGCTGCGAGGGTTGTTGATCGGCGTCGTGACCGTCGCGATGGGCTGCTATCGCGTCCCCGGCAACGAGGCGTGCGCGATCCGCTGCGACTTCGCGAGCAACGAGAGCTGCCCGAACGGCCTGGCGTGCGGCACCGACAACCGGTGCCATGCGGGCACGCAGTGCGACCAGCTCTCCGATGGCGGCGTCGATGCGCCGATCGTCGTCGACGGCAAGACCTGCTACGGCGACCACCTCGTCGAGTTCTGTCCGAACGTGCTGCAACCGACCTACGTCGTCCTGACCGGCGCGCCGCAAGCCGTCGACACCGATTCTGCCGGGGCACCGTGCACCGTCATCCAGGCCCGCGGCGGCGTCGAGGTCTGCGTGATCGCCGCGAACGCGATCGACATCCAGGGCATCCTGCGCGCCAGGGGTCGGCGCCCTCTCGTGCTGTTTGGGCTCTCGTCGATCGTGGTCACAGGGTTGGTCGACGTTTCGGACGGTGGTGCGGGGACCTCGACGACGACGTGCGCCTCGGCGAGTGGCTCACAGCAACCTGCGATGGGAGGGTCTGCGGGTGGCGGTGCCGGTGGTTCGTTCACCAGCAGCGGCGGCCTCGGTGGGAGCGCGTTCACGCCGATCGTAAATGCGCTGCCCAACCAGCCGAGCACTCTGATCTCGGCCATCCGTAGCGGCTGTAACGGTGGCGCCGGCGGTGCTGGCTACCCGGGCTCGAACAAAGGCCCAGGTCTCCGGGGAATCGCCGGTGGCGCGGTCTATCTGCTGTCGCCGAGCAGCATCACGATCACCGGGTCGATCAACGCGTCCGGCGGAGGCGGCGGCGGCGGCGGCGGCGGGGCGATTGTCAATGCCAGCGCTGGCGGCGGAGGCGGTGGAAGCGGCGGCTTCATCGGCCTCGAGGGCAACCCCGTCAGCTTGGCGCCCACCACCTTCTTGCTCGCGCAAGGCGGCGGCGGCGGCGCGGGAAGCTCGGACACGGTCGCCGGCGCCCCTGGAAAGACACCGGCGCTCTCCGCGCCGTTCATGGCCGCGCTGGGAGGCGTGCGGCTGGGTTCCAACGGTGCGGGCGGAGCGGGCTCGATGGCGAGCGGAGGAGGAGCCCCGGGCATGAGCGCGTCGGGGAACAACGCGAGCGGCGGCGGTGGTGGTGGTGGTGGTGGTGCGATCCGGTTCTACGTCGAGCCGGTGCCCATCCCCCCCGGCGCGGTCGTCTCGCCGCTCCCTATTTAATCACGGCGAGACGCGGCGAGCGCTTCGGCTTGCTCAGCACGTTGCTCGCGATCTTGATCGCGGTCTTGGTCGCGATATCCATGAACCGCATCGCATTCTCCGAGTCCGGGCTCGACGCGATGATCGGCACGCCGGCATCACCGCCGAACCGGATCCGCGTGTCGATCGGAATCTCGCCGAAGAAGTCGCAGCCGACCTCCTGCGCGAGGCGCTTGCCGCCACCGTGGCTGAAGATCTCGTCGTGGTGCCCGCACGCGGGGCACTTGTAGTAGCTCATGTTCTCGACGATCCCGAGGATCGGAATCTCGACCTTCTCGAACATCGCGATGCCCTTCACGACATCGACGATCGAGACCTCCTGCGGCGTGGTCACCATCACCGAACCCGCGATCGGGATCAGCTGCGACAGCGAGAGCTGCACATCGCCGGTGCCCGGCGGGAGATCGCACACGAGGTAGTCGAGCTCGCCCCAGTCGACATCGCCGAGGAACTGCTGGAGCAAGCGATGCACCATCGGACCGCGCCAGACGACGGCCTCGTCCTTGTCGACGAAGAAGCCGACCGAGATGACCTTGAGGCCCATGTGGATGGCCGGGACGATCCGGCTGTCCTTGCTCGCCGCGGCGGGCACCTCGGGTGTGCCGAGCATCGTGGGGATCGACGGACCGAACACGTCGGCGTCGAGGAGGCCAACGCGCGCGCCGTGGCGCTGCAGTGCGAGCGCGAGGTTGACGGCGAGTGTCGACTTGCCGACGCCGCCCTTGCCTGCCGCGACCGCGATGACGTTCTTCGGCCCCTTGAGGACGGCCTTGTCACTCGGCGCCGGCTGGAACGCGGTCTCGACGTTCATCACGACGCTGACGCGCTTGGCGCCGAGAGCCGTGAGGTCCTTCTCGATCATCAGCTGCAGCTCGCGGCGCGCACCCATGGGGTACGCGTGCGTCGGGATGTCGATCTTGACAAGCACGTCGTCACCCTGGACCTCGACGTTCCGCACCATCCGGTACGTGATGATGTCAGCCTTGAGCAGTGGGTCGATGACCTTCGCGAGGGCTTCTCTGACGCTTGCTTCGTTCATGTGGCTCCGTTCAGGCCAGGTGCCCGAGCTTGGACTTCTTGGTCGCGAGGTAGCTCTCGCTGTGCGTGTTCGATCCGACCCAGTGCGACTCGTGCGCGCCGACGACGACGCCCGCGCTCTCGAGACCGGCGATCTTCTGCGGGTTGTTCGTCATCAGCCGGACGCTGGTGACGCCGAGGTCCGCGAGGATTCCGGCCGCGATCTCGTACGATCGATGATCGGCGTCGAACCCGAGTGCGAGGTTCGCATCGACAGTATCCGCACCGTCGTCCTGCAGCGCGTACGCCTTGACCTTGTTTCCGAGGCCAATGCCGCGCCCCTCCTGGACGAGATAGACGAGCACGCCGCGCCCGACGTCGCCGATCTTCGCGAGCGCGCCATCGAGCTGCGCGCGACAATCGCAGCGCAGGCTGCCCATCACCTCGCCGGTGAAGCACGACGAGTGCACGCGGGTCAGGACCTCGGCTCCCCTGACGTCGCCGAGCACCATCGCGACGTGCTCCTCGGGACCTGTGCCGAGCGCTGTCCCTCCTGTCCCTGCGAGGTCTCCCGTCCGGTACACCACCACCCGGAACTCACCGTTCGGGGTTGGCAGCCGGGACTCGGAGTACCGCGTAATCATGGGGATGGGCGTGTATGGCTGGGGGAGCCGCCCTTGTCAATCCGCGGGACGTCCGCCCGAGATGGAGCGAGCCAGCGGACGCTGGCGAGCGGGGCGAACCTGCATGCTAAGGTCACCTTCCAATGGCAGTTCGTCCCGTCGTCGTGTGGCCAGATGACCGCCTCCGGCAGGTCTCCGTCGCGATCACCACCGTCGACGACTCCGTCCGTGAGCTGTATCAGGACCTCGTCGACTCGATGTACGCGGAGAACGGCCTCGGCATCGCGGCGCTCCAGCTCGGCGATCCGCGCAGGATGTTCATCGTCGAGCCCAAGCTCGCGGGTCGCCCCGAGACAGAGGCCCCCGTCGCGTTCCTCAACCCCGAGATCACGTGGGTGTCCGAGGAGCAGCAGGACAGCGAAGAGGGCTGCCTCTCGTTCCCCGACGTCTACATCAAGGTGAAGCGCCCGCTGCGCTGCAAGGTCCGCGCGATGGGTCTCGACGGCACGCTGTTCGAGGTCGAGGGCGAGGCGCTGCTCGCGCGCTGCATCCTCCACGAGAACGATCACCTCACCGGCAAGCTGCTCGTCGACTACGTCGGGCCGCTCAAGCGGACGATGATCAAGAAGAAGATGATGAAGATCAAAGGCGCGGACGGCGACGACGCCGGCGCCTGAGATCTGCGATCACGGACCGCAGGGATTGCCGCCGCACGGATTACCGCCGCACGGGTTCCCGCCACACGGATCGGGAGTCGGAATCACGCTGGGCGTGCTGCTGCCCGAGTCATCGTCGTCGTAGCCGAACGGCTGTGGGCTCCACACGGCGCGCTGCACGTTGACGCCTGCGAGAACCTTGCGCATGCGCGCGTCGTCGAGCCCGTCACACGCACGCTTGAACGCGACCGCGACGTGGTCGCCTTTCTTGAAGCATACCGGGTGCTCGCCCCAGCACTCGCACTCCGTGAGGACCTCGTCGCCCGCGAACGCCGCACCGATCTTCCACTGCGGGTGCTGCGCGATCTCGACCTTGCCGCTGACGACGTGGACGTTGAACAGCGTGCCGTCGTCATTGGGGATGACGTAGAACAACAGCTCGTCCTTCAGGAACACGTGGTACTCCATGCCGCTGTTCTGGACCGGCTTGACCTCGAGGCCATCCTTGCCGAGGAGGTCACGAAGCGCCGTCAGGTTCGCCGGTGTCTTGCCGTTGATCGGCCCGAGCGAGTCGACGTTGATCGTGAGGAGCGCGCTCGATTTCGCAGCGTGCGTGGTGTTCGAGATCGGCTTGGTCGGAGCGGGCGTGCCGCCTCCACAGCCGAGGACCACCATTGCGAGTGCCACCAGGGGCAGATTCGACATGGTTGGATTGTAGTAGCCTGCCCGCGTGATCGACAGCGTCTTTGTTCGCGGTCTGGAGTTCGAAGGAAACCACGGCTATTCCGCGGCCGAGCGTCGCGGCACGCGCCGGTTCCGGGTCAACCTGACCCTCGAGCTTCCGCTCAAGGCCGCCGCCTCGTCCGACAAGCTCGCGGACACCGTCGACTACTGGAAGGTGTCCGAGATCGTCGTCGCGCTCGGCACGAAGTCGACGTTCAAGCTGCTCGAGGCGCTGGCCGGTGCGATCGGCGCCAAGATCCAGGAGCTCTACCCGCGCGCGGTCGTCGCGATCGAGCTCGAGAAGCTCGCTCCGCCCTGCCCGGGTGTTCCCGCGGCGTGCGGCGTTCGCATCGTGCTGCCGGCGGTGAGCGCGTGAGCTTCCAGTTCGCCACGCCCGTGCGGTTCGCGGACGTCGATCACGCGGGCATCATGTACTACCCGCGGTTCTTCCACCTGTTCCACCTCGCGTTCGAGGAGCTGTGGCGCACGCGGATCGGACCTCGCGCCTACTCCGAGCTGATCGATCGCGACCGCATCGGGTTCCCTGCCGTACGCGCGGAATGCGACTTCAAGGGCCCGCTCAAGTTCGGCGACACGGCCGAGATCGACGTCACGGTCGGAAAGCTGGGTGCGAAGTCGATCACGTTTCGCTACCGCGTGTCGCGTGCTCCCGACGAGGGACGCGAGCGGACCCTGTGCGCCGAGGGGACGGTCGTCTGCGCTGTCGTCGATCTGGCGAAGTTCGTCGCGATCCCCGTACCTGAACGTGTGGTGAGTCTGCTCGCCGACCTCGTCGAGCCCTGAGCCCACGACCCAAGAAACTCATTCGGGGCTTTACCCCCGCGGCACCTCGTATTAAGTCAGCTGCTCATGCTCGAGCGCGACCCCAAGACCCTGTCCCGGCTGCAGGCTGTTGTCACGGCGTTGATCGAGCACCGCGTGTCGACGTCCCTCGTGGACGTCGAGCGGGCCTTGTCCCACTGGCGCGACGGCACCCACTCCGCTCTCGCCGCGCACGGCGCCGTGCTCCGTCACGCCGCCCGCTGCGAGCGCACGGTCGAGCGCGTGACCGCGGCCGCCGGCGATCGCCCCGAGGGCATCCTCCGCGACGCCGTCGATGCCGGCCTGATGGACACCGACGAGTTCTACAAGCTGGTCGGCAAGCAGCCGGCCGACGTCGCCTCGATCCATGCCCTCGAGGACGAGGACGACGCGAGCGCGCCGGACAAGCGCCGCACCCTCGAGCAGCTGCTCGCGCGCGGCCCGGTGCTCGTCCACGTCGACGCACGCCGCTCCGAGGTCTCTGTCCCGCCGCGGTTCCGCGCCGACGCGAGCCTCGTGCTCCGCTTTGGCTACAACCTGAACCCCGCGATCGGTGACCTCACCGTCGACGAGGACGCGATCGCCGGCACGCTGACGTTCGCGGGCCAGCCGTTCCGCTGCATCCTGCCGTGGACCGCGGTCTACGCCGCGATGGTCGAGGGCGAGCAGCGCGGTACGGTGTGGCCCGAGGACGTCCCCGAGGATGTTCTCACCGGCGGCGGCGAGTCTTCAATCGTTTCGACGTTGCCGCCCGCGGGACCGATGACGGCGTCCAAGGACGACGAGCCCCGCAAGCGCACGAACCACCTCAAGCTCGTCGAGTAGTGAGCCGGCTCGCCCTGCTACTCGCCCTGCTCGGGGCGTGCTGGGGTACGACGACGCCGACGACCACTCCGGCGAACGTCGCCGCGCCCACGACGATCACATCGACCGCGGCACCCGAGGTTCGCCACGATGCGACCGGCTTCCAGGCGATCGGTCTGCCCGCGATCCAGCGCGATGGCCAGCGCGTCGTGCTCGCGCAGCTCGATGCCGACGGCGCGCGCGGCCACCGAAACCTGCGACTCGTGATCAAGGATCGCAGCGACGCCGAGCTCGAGAGCATGGTCGTGATGACCGTTGACGAGCAGGAGCTCCTCGATGCGGAGATGCAGGCGACGCCGGCGCTGCGCACGCGGCTCGAAGCCGCGAACAAGCTGCTCGCCGCACTGCACACCACGCACACGCTCGTCCCGCTGTTCGGGCTCCAGACGGACGCGAACCGCATCGCGCCCGCGGACATCACGCACGTGACCGGCGAGAACCTCGCGATCGAGTGGTCGATCGCGGGGCACTTGAAGATCACGAGCAACGGACTCGTCGTGCTCGAGCGCGACGAACCGACGTGGCTCGCGAGGCCGCGACGCGGCGGCTGCACGAACGCTGCCTACGTCGACGCGGCGCACGCGGCTCCGAGCGCGAAGCTCGTCGTGCTGTCGATCGGATATCGCGGCGACGACGCGTGCTGGGAACCGGACAACCAGCTCCACGTCGTCGCCTGGTAGCCCTCGTATTCGACGCCTCGGATCGCCGTGTTACGATGGTGGGATGCGATCAGCAGTCGTCTGGGTATTCGTCGGGCTCGTCGGCTGCACGAAGGTGGGAGCGAGCCAGGATCCTTCCGAGCCGCCCGACGAGCAGCAGCAGTTCGCACAGCCACCTGGCGCGAAGCTGCCGCCACCGTCGACGGGCACGCCGCCGATGACGGCTGCCACCAAGGTGACGATCCTCATGACGTCTGCCACGCTCGCCGACGATTGCGGCACGCCACCGCCCGCCAAGGCGAAGGGCGCGACGTGGGCCAAGGACGAGCAGGCGGCGAAGGCCGACACGGCCGACACCAACCGCAAATCGCAGAGGCAGAGGAAGCGCTCGTGCGAGCAGAGCTCGATGCAGCTCTCCGTCAAGTCCGACGCGAGCGGTGGGGCTGCGACGCTTGCCGTGAAGAAGGTCGAGCTGTTCGACGACCAGGGCAAGCTCCTCGGCGAGCTGACGCCGCGCGATCCGGGCGTATGGGCGCCCGATGGCAGCTCGTACAACGCGTGGGATCAGAGAGTCGCACCCGGAACGGAGCTGTCGGTCAGCTACGCGCTGAGCCAGCCGCCGTGGGGCACCGTCACCGAGCGGTGGAACCGGACCTACGTGCTCAAGGCGGTCGTCACGGTCGGTGGCACCGACCAGGCCGTGCAGCACGAGGTACACATCGAAGCGCCGACGTTCCTGCCGCCGAACGTCAAGACCTGATCACGCGCGTACCTCGATCCCGGCGATGTCGAGACCGGATGGCCCACGACGTCACTCTCGATCGACTACAATGCTCGGGTGCGTCGGGTGGTTCTGCTGATCGTCGTAGGCGGTTGCGGTCGCATCTCTTTCGACCCGAGCTCCGACGCAGCTGCCGATGCTCGACTCGCCATCGATGCCACCGTCGATGCACCACGCCCGGTCCTCGGACCGGGTAGCTGGGCGCCGACCCCACCGAGTCCGCTCGCTCCCCGCCTGTGGACGAGTGCGGTGTGGACGGGTGTCGAGTACATCGTCATGGGAGGCGCACTCGACATCCCCGCATACAATCAGACCCCCACGGGCGCCCGGTTCGATCCCGCCGCACAAACGTGGCGCGCGATGTCCACGGCCGGAGCGCCCAATGCGCATACCCAGCTGCTGGCATGGAGTGGGCGAGAGCTGCTCGTATTCGGGGGTGCTCAGCAGTTCTTGTCGACCGACGAAGCAGGGCGCTACGATCCGTCGACTGATACATGGGCGCCGATCAGCGCCGTCAACAAACCGAGCCCGCGCGTCTACGGAGTCGGGGTCTGGATCGGTACGCGGTGGTTCGTGTGGGGTGGATACGGCGCTGGGCAGCGCGATGACGGCGGGTTGTACGATCCAGCGACCGACACCTGGACGCCGCTGTCGACGGTGGGCGCCCCCAGCGGCCGGAGCTTCGCGCACGGCGTATGGACGGGCACCGAGGTGATCGTGTGGGGGGGCTGCGATGGCCCGATGGGTGCGTGCCCGGGGATGCGAGGGGATGGTGGGATCTACAACCCCACCACCAACACCTGGAGAGTGATGTCAGGAATCAACGCCCCTGCCGCTCGGGCCGATCAGGTGGCCGCATGGAGTGGTTCCGAAATGATCGTGTTCATGGGAGCGACGACGATGGACCTCGGATCTCCGATTGGCGACGGTGGACGCTACGACCCGGCGACGGACACGTGGCGACCGCTGTCGACGACGAACGCACCGGGTGCGCGCGTGGGTTGTGCCTCCGGGTGGATGAGCGACAAGCTGGTGATCTGGGGATCCTCTGGGTTTACGGATGGCTTCCTCTACGACCCCACCGCGGACCAGTGGTCGCCGATCACATCGACCAACGCTCCGAGCCGGCGACAGCGTTTCGCGTACGCCACCAGCGCTCGCTCGCTCTTGGTGTGGGGAGGCTCCCAACTCGACGACACGGGCGCAATCTGGACCGCTGACTAACGAGCGACGTCGATGTCTTCCGAACCGCGTGGGACCACCCACTGCGCCCAGTACGGAACCACAGCGGCACTAGACCGTTCGTGCGGGTGGTGCGTGGTAACGTGGACGCATGCGTGTCGCCTCCACACTCCTGATGCTCGGACTCCTCGGCTGCACGAAGGCCGGGCCGTCGTCCGACCCGATCACCAACTCTCCGCCGGGGGCCAAGCCGCCTCCCGCCGTGGCCCCGGTGACGTTGCAGATCACCGCCGTGACGCTCGGCGAGGACTGCGGCTTCGTCGCCGCGCCCGCCCCGGCTGCGCCCGCTGGCCAGTCGGAGCGTAAGCGAGCACCGGGTGCCGAGCGCCAGGCCGACATGGGCGAGAGCGCCAAGCGAGCGTGCAAGCATTCGTCGATGCAGCTCGCGATCACCGGCGCACCGAGCGGATCGCCGCAGACCGTCAGCGTGAAGAAGGTCGAGCTGTTCGACGAGAAGGGTACGCTGATCGGCGAGCTCGCCTGGCGCAACGCGACGGTGTGGTCGCAGGACGGAACCTACAGCGCGTGGGATCAGACCGTCGCCGCGTCGCAAGCACTCTCTGTCAGCTTCCAGCTGAGCGCACCCGACTGGAGCAAGGTCGTCGATCGCTACGGCCACAGCTTCACGGTCAAGGCGGTGCTCACCGTCGGTGGCGCGGACCGCTCGGTCCAGCGCGAGGTTCGCGCCGACGCGCCTGCTGCGTTGCCACCTGACGTCGAGACCTGAGGAATCCCCATGCGCACACGATCCGCACTGCTCCTGCTCGGTCTCGTCGCCTGCACGAAGGCCGGCCCCTCCTCCGAGCCGATCGCGAACCCGTCGCCCGGCGCGAAGCCTCCACCCGCTGCGCCCTCGCTCACGGTTCAGATCACCGCCGTCACGCTCGGCGATGACTGCGGCAGCCTCGGCGCACCCGCCGCGGAGATGGATCGCAAGCGAGGTCCCGGTGCGGACCACGACGCCAGCGACGACTGGCAGCAACCGTGCGAGCAGACCTCGATGCAGCTCGCGGTCACCGGTGCACCGACGGGCGATCCCACCAAGCTCAGCGTGAAGAAGGTCGAGCTCTACGACGACAAGGGCACGCTGATCGGCGAGCTCACCTCGCGCAATCCGACGGTGTGGGCGCCCACCGGCACGTACGGCCCGTGGGATCAGATGGTCGCCCCTGCGCAGGCGCTGTCGGTCAGCTATGCGCTGAGCGCGCCGGACTGGCGCAAGGCCGGCAAGCGCTACGATCGCAACTACACGCTCAAGGCCGTGCTGACCATCGGCTCGTCCGATCGCTCCGTGCAGCGCGACGTCCGCGTCGACGCGCCGGCTCCGCTGCCAGCGATGGTCGACACCTAGAGCGTTCCGAGGAACGCGATCAGCGCGCTGCGATCCGCGGCCGCCAGCTCGGTGCCCGCGCGATGGCCCGGAATCGGTCCTGGCCCGAGCTTCCCCTTCGTGTAGCTCGCCGCGAGGCGCTCGGGCGACAGCAGCTCGTCGAGCGACGCGACCGATCCATCGTGAAGGAACGGCGCACCGTCGCGCACGCGCACGAGCGGCGGCACACGGTAGCTGCCGGTGCCGCGCCCACGCCCCGTCGCGAGCGATGGATTCGTCCCGATCGCAGCGACGGCGAGCGCCTTGCCGCCATACGCCGCGTTCGCATGGCAGTTCTTGCAGTTCTCGACGAACAGCGTCTTGCCGCGCTCGAGCTGCGGCGTCGACGCGATCGTCTCGGCCGGCGGCGTCAGCGAATACACGTACATCGCGAGCGCCCACGCGAGCGCGCGCGGCGGCCGCACGAGCGCATGGTTTGAATCCGTCAGCTGTGTCTCCTGCCGGATCGCCAGCGCGAGCGGACTGTCGTGACGGATCGTCCCCGCCTGCGTCAACCACGTCTGCGAGCGCAGGCCCCACAGATCCGGAATCGTCACCGGATCCTCGTCGTCGTCCTCGGTCACATCGGCGCGCCCCGGGCCCCAGCTCGCCATCCTCTTCGCGAGCTGTGGATCGACGTACTCCTTGGTGTCCTTGAAGTACTCGAGGCGAAGCCGGCCGTAGTCGAACGCACGACGCGACGAGCCCGCAAGCGTGGCGCCGTCCTTCACCGTCGAGTGGCAGATCGCGCAGGTGATGCCGACCCGCGTGTTGCCATCGACATTCGCGAACACGACCAGCCCGGGCACGTCACCGCTCGTCGTGCGCTGGATCCCGACGGCGTCGGCGATCGCCGGCTTCGTCAGGCCCCACTCCATGAACACCTCGGCGCGCATCGGGAACTCGAAGAACACGCGGCGACCGAGCGCGACCCAGCCCTCCATCGTCGTCGGCTCGACGCCGTCCCACATCGGCGCCTGGTCCTTGGCGACGACGGGCATCTCGCCCTTCGCGAGCTGGGCGGCGAGATCTCCGGTCACCGGCCGCGTGCGCGGCGTCCACACCGGCAGCTTGTCCCAGCCGCGCTCGCCGTGGCCGTACGAGTTGAGTCGCACGCGCGAGTAGACGTTGTCGTGGTTCGTGAGCGCGTGCTCGAGGGCCGCGCGGCGATATGGGGTGTCGTCGATGAACCTCCTGCCCTCGCGCATCATCCACGCGTCGGACCACGGCTCGAGCACGGCCTCGGGCGCCGTCGTCGTCGAAGTCGACCCGGTAGTCGAGCCTGACCCCGGCGCCGGACGCGGCGTGGGCTCGGACCGCGCCGTGCACCCGAGCCACCCGGGAGCCAGAACCAACGCGAGGAGAACCGTTGCGAGACGCACCAGCAACGAGTCTAGCAGGCCGACCGTGGACGATCCGGTCGCGTCTGTGTCGCGTGACTCAGGACCGCGACGGCGCCGGCGGCGGCGCCTTCTCGGCGGCCTTCTGCTGCGCGAGCTTCTTCCGCTCGTCGGGATTCTCGTCGAGCCAGGCCTGCAGGCTCTCCTGCGTGATCTCGACGACGAGATCTTGGTTCCCGATCTTGGCCTGGCACCCAAGGCGCGACTCCGAACGGACGTCGAACGCCCGGTCCATGATGTCGTTCTCCTTGTCGTGGATTTCGCCGAGCGAGTCGAGACCCTCCTCGACGTAGACGTGGCAGGTCGAGCACGCGAGGTTGCCACCGCAAGCGTGACCAACGCGGGCGTGACACTCCTCGGCCACATCGAGGATCGACATCCCCTTCTTGCACTCGACGACGATCGGCAGCGACGTCGGTCCCTGCGGATTCTTGAACGTGATCTTCGGCATGACTGTTACGCGCCCACTTTGCGGGCGGCCTCCTCGAGGGCAACACCCTGGAACTGAGCCGCAATGGCGCGGTTCATCCGGCGCTGCGCGAAAGGCTTGGTGGCGAGGTCGAGACCCTCGATCGCGTGACGAATCGCGAGGTAGTCGTCGCCACAGACCGCGGCCTCGAGCGTCGCGATCGCCTGCTCGCCCGCGGTGCGGACGTCGGCATCCAGAAGCTCCGTGTCCGTCGCGAACGCTTGCTTGGTCGCCGCGAGGATCCGATCGGCCTCGATGCGCTCGACCGCGAGGTTACGCCGGACAAGATCCTCCTCGGCGTACTCGAACGAGTCGATCAGCATCTTCTCGACCTCTTCATCGGTGAGGCCGTAGCTCGGTTTGACCTCGATCGAGGCCTCCTTGCCGGTCGTCAGCTCCTTCGCCATCACCTTGAGGAGGCCATCGGCGTCGACGAGGAACGTGATCTCGACGCGGCCCATGCCGGCGATCATCGGAGGCACACCCTTGAGCGTGAACCGCGCGAGCGAACGGCACGAATCCGCGGTCTCCCGCTCGCCCTGGAGGACGTGGATGTCAAAGCCGGTCTGGTTGTCCGCGTACGTGGTGAACGTCTGCGTCGCGCCGGTCGGAATCGTCGTCTGGCGATGGATCAGCTTCTCGACGACGCCACCCATCATCTCGATGCCCAGCGACAGCGGCACGACGTCGAGCAGCGTGACGTCCTGGCGACCGCTCGCGAGGACGTCGGCCTGCACCGCGGCGCCGAGCGCGACGACCTGCTCCGGATCGAGATCCGCGAGCGGCACCTTCCCGAACAGCTCGGCGACGTAGTCGCGCACGACGGGCGAGCGGGTCGAGCCACCTACGAGGATCACGCCATCGAGCGCTTCCTTCGTCAGCTCCGCATCGTTGAGGACGCGGCGGCACGCCTTGCCGGTGCGGTCGAGCAGCGGCTGCGCCCAGGCCGCGAGCTCGGTGCGGGTGACCTTCCGGGCGATCGTCGCGCCGCCGGTGAGATCCGCGGCGAGCGCGAACGTGGTCTCGGCCGCGTCGGTCAGCGCTTCCTTGGTGCGGCGCGCCTCGGCGACCGCCGACGCGATCAGCCGCCGCTGGGCCGCCGCGAGCGCAACATCCGGCGAGTCCGTCGCGGCGAGCGCGATGCCAGCCTCGGCAAGGATCGCGGTCGCGACCGCGCGATCGAGATCGTCGCCACCGAGCGCGGAGTCGCCGCCGGTCGCCTTGACCTCGAACACACCGTCGACGAGCTTGAGGATCGAGATATCGAACGTGCCGCCGCCGAGATCGAACACGGCGTAGGTCCCGGCCGTTCCGCGGTCGAGGCCATACGCGAGCGCAGCTGCCGTGGGCTCCGCGAGCAAGCGCATGACTTCCAGCCCGGCGAGCCGGCCCGCATCGCGCGTGGCCTGGCGCTGCGCATCGTCGAAGTACGCAGGGACCGTGATCACGGCGCCCTCGATCGGACCTCCGAGCTGCTTCTCGGCGCGCGCCTTGAGCTCGCGCAGCACCTCGGCGGAGACCTCGATCGGCGAGACCATGCGGCCGCCGGCGACGCGCATCCTCACGGCGCGATCGTCGCCCTCGAGCTCGTACGGCAAGAGAGCCCGCACGCTCGCGAGGTCCTTGGCGCCGCGGCCGATCAGCCGCTTGACGGAGGCCAGCGTGTCGCGCGGCGCCTCGAGCGCCCTCGCCTGCGCACCGCGCCCGACGATCACGCCACCGTCGGCCTGGTAATGGACGACCGATGGGACGAGCGGGCCGCCCTCCCCGGAGATCACGGCGGGCGCCTCGTCGGCGACATGCGCGACCAGGCTGTTCGTCGTGCCGAGATCGATGCCGACGACGCGCGCCTTGCACGCCTCTTTGAGCTTCGACTCACCGGGCTCTGCGATCTGGAGCAACATCAGGGACCGACCTATTCCTCGTCGAGCGCGCCATCGCACGCCTCGAGGTAGCGCTCGACATAGCGCATGAGGATCAACGCCTGCTTGACCGCCGCGAGGTCGCCGCGCGTGAACCCATCGCGGACGCGCTCGAGCAGCTCTGCGCGCTGCGCCTGCATCGCGGTCTGCATCTTCTCGACCTCGGCGAGGCGCTTGCCCTGGATCGCCTCGGCGAGCAGCTCGCGCTCCTCGAGGATCGGCATCAGCGCGGCTGGATCGAGGCGCTCGTTGTCGCCGATCGTGACGCCGCGCTGCGACATCAGATACTCCGCGCGAGAGACCGGCTTCTTGAGGAGCTGGTACGCGTCGTTCAGCGCACGCGACCTGGAGAGCGCCACGACGCGCTCCGCAGCCGGAGCGTTCGCGAACCGGTCCGGGTGGAGCTCCTTGCTCCGCTCGAAGAAGGCCTTCTCGAGCGCGGTCACGTCGACGTCGAACGTCGGCTCGAGACCCAGCAGCGCGAACGCGTCCGCCTGCTGCGGCCTCGCGCTCGTCGGACGATCAGAAATTGACGGACTCGCCACAACCGCACGCGCCCTTCGCGTTGGGGTTATTGAACTTGAACCCGTGCCCCATCATCCCCTTCACGAAGTCGAGCTGCATCCCGCCGAGGTACACGAGGCTCTTCGGATCGACGACGATCGAGACCTTCGTGCCCTCGGGACCGTAGAACTGCTTGTCGGTCGGACGGACGGACTCGGCCCACTCGAAGACGTAGGTGAAGCCCGTGCAGCCACCGCCGCGCACGCCGATGCGAATCATCGCATCGGGCGTCCCACGCTTCGCCTTCTGCTTCGCGATCTCCTCGGCCGCAGCCGCGGTGACCTCGACCTCGCGCTTCGACACGGTCGGAGCGGGGGCTGCAGGTGCAGGGTTGGTGACGGCGGTCATCGCGTTCACTTCGTCTGCTTCTTCTTGTAGTCCTCGATCGCCGCCTTGATGGCGTCTTCCGCGAGGACGGAGCAGTGGATCTTGACCGGCGGGAGGTTGAGCTCCTCGACGATCGTGGTGTTCGAGATCTGGGCGGCCTGCTCGAGGGTCATGCCCTTGATCATCTCGGTCGCGAGCGACGACGACGCGATCGCCGAGCCGCAGCCGAACGTCTTGAACTTCGCGTCCGCGATCAGGCCATCCTTGACGCGGATCTCAAGGCGCATGACGTCGCCGCACGCGGGGGCGCCGACCAGGCCAGTGCCGACTTCGGAGTTGTCGACGTTCTCGGTCTTGAACGTCCCGACGTTGCGGGGGTTGTCGTAGTGGTCGAGGACTTTTTCTGAATACGCCATGGTGTTGCTTCTTTCCGCGAGCTCAGTGAGGGGTCCACTGGATAGTCGACAGGTCGATCCCGTCCTGGTGCATCTCCCACAGAGGAGACAGGGTGCGCAGCCGCTCGACGCTCTTCGACACGAGGTCGATCACGTAGTCGACCTCGGTCTCGGTGTTGAACCTGCCGAGACCGAACCGGATCGAGGTGTGCGCGAGCTCCTCGCCGACGCCGAGCGCGCGGAGCACGTAGCTCGGCTCGAGCGAGGCGGAGGTGCATGCCGAGCCCGACGACACGGCGACATCCTTGAGCGCCATCAGGAGCGACTCGCCCTCGACGAACGCGAACGAGATGTTGAGGTTGCCCGGGAGGCGGTGCTCCATCGAGCCGTTGACGTAGGTCTCGGTCAGCTTGGCCGTGATGCCCTTGTGTAGGCGCGTGCGCAGCTTCTCGATGCGCACGGCCTCGTCGGCCATCTCCGCCTTGGCGATCTCGGCCGCCTTGCCAAAGCCAACGATCAGCGGGACCGGTAGCGTGCCCGAGCGCATGCCACGCTCGTGACCGCCACCGTCGATGATCGGGTCGATGCGGACGCGCGGCTTGCGACGGACCCACAACGCACCGATGCCCTTGGGGCCGTACATCTTGTGAGCGGTGAGCGACGCGAGATCGACCTTGGCCGTCTCGACATCGAACGGGATCTTGCCGGCGCCCTGCACCGCGTCGGTATGGAACAGACACTTCGGGTTGCGCGCCTTGATCGCGGCGCCGATGGCCTCGATCGGCTGCACGACGCCGACCTCGTTATTCGCGAGCATGACGCTCACGAGGATCGTCTTGTCGGTCATCGCCGCGACGACCTGCGCGGGCGTGACGAGGCCGTCCTTCGCTACCGGCAGATACGTGACCTCGAAGCCCTCGCGCTGGAGGCGCTTGCAGGTGTCGAGCACGCACTTGTGCTCGGTCTCGACGGTGACGATGTGATTGCCCTGCTTCTTGAGGAAGCTGGCCGCGCCCTTGATCGCGAGGTTGTTCGCCTCGGTCGCGCCGGACGTGAAGACGATCTCCTTGGCATCGCCGCCGATCAGCGCCGCGATCTGAGCACGCGCGTTATCGACCGCCGCCTCGGCCGTCCAGCCGAACGAGTGGTTGCGGCTCGCCGCGTTGCCGTAGTGGGTCGTGAAGAACGGCAACATCGCCTGGACAACGCGCAGGTCCACGGCCGTCGTGGAGTGGTTGTCCATGAAGATCGGAAGCTGCAGGCCCTCCGGCACGATGACCTCGATCGGTGACTTGGCTGCGGACATCAGTTGTTTCCTTCGCGGTACAGAACGGTCACGGGCACATCGAATGCTTTGTCTTTGGCGGCTGCAGGCTCGTCGGTGCGGCGCGAGAGGCCGGCGAACAGCGGAGGCGCGTCGCCCTTGTGGTGGCCGTGGTGATCGCAGGTTCCACAGGCCGCCGGCGCGTAGTCATCGGTGCAGGTCTGGCAGGAATCGAGGTAGGCGACGGCCTCGTTCAGGTCGTTCTCGATCACGGCGAGCTGCGTGATCTGCGTGCGGATCTGGGCCTGCTTCTCGGTGAACAGCGCACGCACGCGCGCGGTCGCCTCGCGGCCGGAACCCGCGCCCTGGAAGTCCTTCACGAAGCCCTGGATCTCCGCGAGCGTGAAGCCGATCGCCTGGAGCTTCACGATCCAGTGAATGCGATCGATCGCTTCGGAGCCGTACATCCGAAATCCACCCTCGGACCGCGACCGCGGCTCGAGCAGACCGAGCTCCTCGTAGAGGTGCATCGCGCGGACCGTCTTGCCGACGGCCTTCGCGAGCTCTCCAACGCGCATCAGCTTGTCCTGGGTGTCCGCCATGGGTGTTGACCTAACCCTCACGCATACGTAAGGTTTGGTTCGTCTGTCGCGACTATGGGAGCTTGGCTGTCAGCTGTCAAGACCAACCCTCACGTTTACGTTAGGTGCCAGAGCCTGCCCTAAGTCCGTGATCACATCCGGGTGCTAGGGTCCAGCGTATCGAGCCCCAGGTCCGCCAGCTACTGCGCTGGCTGCGCGATACGCGCGGCCCGGTCGCGGAACGAGAACGTCACCTCGCGGGGACGCCTGCACAGCACCCTCTGATCGATGCGGTGCTCGGCGAGCTCGTGCGGTTCGGGGTCAAGCCGGCCGTCCGGTTCGTGGTCGGTCGAGGGGTCAGGCGTGGAGGAGGAGACTCGCGATGTCATCCATATCCACCGGACGATGCTGATGGCCGAGCGTGCCCCATCCGCCGTCGTCGCGATCTCGGAGCGCTATGCGGCGCTGACCCTGCGCGCGACGATCCGCCACGAGCTCGGCCACGCCCTCCTGTTCTGTCGGCCGCGCGCCTCGCGGACGCCCGCGTTCCGACGCCTGTTCGGCGACGTCCGCACCAAGTACCGCGTCGGCACGGTGGTCGACGAGATCACCAAGCGGATCCGCCGGCATGGTGGCCTCGCGAACCCACGCTATCGCCGGGTCGTCTCGCTCTACGCGGCGTCGCATCCGCACGAGCAGTTCGCGGAAGCCTTCCGGGTCGCGCTCGCGACCGGAGGGGACGCCGATGCGATCGCGGCGTGGGCCGAGCGCCACGACGCGGGTCCCCATGTGGTCGCCCAGATCGCATACGCCGCTGGCTGGCTCGCGAGCTACTGATCACGTCGGGTAGCATCGGCCTGCACGTGCCGCGGACGATCAACGAGATCTTTCTCGTAGCTGTCACACGTGGCGGTGGCGGTCGCGGTCGTCGTCCTTGCGGAGTTGCGACCACGGCAAGGCCTCACGCGCCTCCATGGAGTTGGTGCGCTTCTTCGCGAACGTTCCCGGGGCAGATCAAGGTCACCGTGATCCGCGCGTTCGAAGCCGTCGCGACCGCGAACTGACGCGCGCGGCGGCACACCGTGCAGGTGGTGCTCACCTCGGATCACGTGTGCACCCATCGTTTCGGCCGTGACCGC
>JANOPP010000585.1:0-14074 GCA_031421915.1 Myxococcales bacterium
CGCCTATCACCGCGGCGTCGAGCTGTGCACGAAGATGAAGGACGTCGTGCCGCGGCAGATGTTCGACGTCGCGATCCAGGCAGCGATCGGCAGCCGCGTGATCTCCCGGACCACGGTCAAGGCGATCCGCAAGGACGTCACGGCGAAGTGCTACGGCGGCGACATCTCGCGCAAGAAGAAGCTCCTCGACAAGCAGAAGGAGGGCAAGAAGCGCATGAAGTCGGTCGGCTCCGTCGAGCTACCGCAGGAAGCCTTCCTGACCATCCTCAAGGTCGACTGACGTCGATCTGCGATGCGCGCCGCAACGCTCGATCGGAGGGTTCGCAAGGAAGCGCGGCTGTTGGTGCGCGAGGCGAGGGCGGCGCTCGTGGTGCGGCCCGGACTGACGGGCAAGGCCGGCGACCTCACCGCCGCCGCCGACGATGTCGACCAGGGCCTCGCGGACGGCGATCTCCAGCGCGTGCGGCGCGTGCTCCCCGTGCTCGACGCGCTGGTCGACGAGTTGGTCAAGGCGCCGGCCAAGTCGACGACACGCGACTACATCGAATCGATCGGCGCCGCGATCCTGATCGCGCTCGCACTGCGCGCGTGTGTGATCGAGGCGTTCAAGATCCCGTCGAGCTCGATGTATCCGACGCTCGAGATCGGGGATCACATCTTCGTCAACAAGTTCATCTACGGCGTGCGCATCCCATGGACCACGACCAAGTTCTTCCAGCTCCGCGAGCCGAAGCGCGGCGAGGTCATCGTGTTCATGCAGCCATGCGAGCCGGAGCGCGATTACATCAAGCGTGTGGTCGCGCTCGCGGGCGATACCGTCGAGGTCCGCTGCAACGTCGTCTACGTCAACGGCGTGGCGATTCCCAACGAGCTGCGCGAGGCGGAGACCTGCCGCTACGACGACTACGACGACATCAACAAGAAGTGGTTCACGCGGCTGTGCAGCCGCTATCGCGAGACCGTCGAGGGCGTCGCCTACGAGACGTTCCACGACGTCGATCGCCCGCTGCGCGACGAGCGGCTCGCCACCAATACGTTGCTCCACGGCGACGACCGCGACTTTCCGCGCCTCGATGGCGTCCGCCTGCCACCGAGCTGCACGACCAACCCCGATGGTGAGCCGCTCGCGGCTCCGAACCAGCTACCCGGTCGCCTCGAGGAGGACAAGCCCGGGTACGTCGGCGCCGTCTGCGAGAAGCAGCTCCACTACGTCGTGCCGAACCGCCACGTGTTCGTGATGGGCGACAACCGCGCAAACTCGAACGACTCCCGCGTATGGGGATCGGTCCCGATCGAGAACATCAAGGGTAAGGCACTCTTCATCTGGCTCTCGTACAGTCACTGGGCCGTCACCGACTGGTCCGGCATCCGCTTCGATCGCATCGGAAACTATGTCCACTGACAACCACGGCACACGCTTCGATCGCATCAGGAATTGCGTCGACTGATATGCGCGCCACACGCCTCGATCGCCGCGTCCGCAAGGAAGCCACTGCGCTGCTCCGCGAGGCGCGCGCTGCGCTCCTCCACAAGCCCGATCTCAAGGGCAAGGCGGGCGAGCTCGGTCCAGTCAGCAAGGAGATGGAGCGCGCGCTCACCGAGGGCGATCTGGCGCGCGTGCGTCAGCACCTACCGATCCTCGACTCGCTGGTCGACGAGCTGGTCAAGCGCGCGACCAAGTCCGGGATGGGCGAGCGCGTCGAGTCGCTGGTCGCCGCGGTCCTGCTCGCGTTACTCCTCCGTGCGTTCGTCGTCGAGGCGTTCAAGATCCCGTCGAGCTCGATGTATCCGACGCTCGAGATCGGCGATCACATCTTCGTCAACAAGTTCATCTACGGCCTGCGCATCCCGTGGACGAACACGAAGTTCCTCGAGCTCCGCAGCCCGAAGCGGGGCGAAGTCATCGTGTTCATGATGCCGTGCGATCCGGATCGCGACTACATCAAGCGCGTCGTCGCGACCGCGGGCGACACGGTCGAAGTGCGCTGCAACGTCGTCCACGTCAACGGCATCGCGGTGCCGTCACAGCTCGTCGAGGGCGAGTGCGGGTACGAGGACAACCAGAGCGGCGAGTGGCGCCACGCGCAGTGCAGCCGCTACCGCGAGACCGTCGACGGCGAGACCTACGACACCTATCACCACGCGCTGCGCCCGGAGCAGCCGCCGCAGCCCGACAGCAAGGACTTCCCGTCGCCGGGCGATCCGCCGGTGAGCTGTGCCTCCGACCCGGGCGGGGCGCCCGCGGCCAACCAGGCCGTCGGCACGGTCGTCGAGACCAAGGCCGATGCGGTCGGCTGCGATCTCCGCCTGCACTACGTCGTGCCGAAGGATCACGTGTTCGTGATGGGCGACAACCGCGCGAACTCGAACGACTCGCGGTTCTGGGGCTCGGTCCCGCACGAGAACATCAAGGGCAAGGCGCTGTTCATCTGGCTCTCGGTTCGCGACGGCATCTTCGACTTCGCTGGAATGCGCTGGAACCGTATCGGCGACTTCGTCGACTGAGTGTGCACGAAGCGGACACTCACCGCCGGTGACCTGCGATCCAGTGCCATCACCGGCGCCGGACAGTCGACGACACCCGCCACTATCGTCGCGCCATGAAATCGGTCGTCCTCACTGTCCTGGTCGTCATCACTGCGTGCACCGGCGGCACGTCCCTCGACGGCTCGATCGACTGCGGAACGAACACCTGCGGTAGCGGCCAGGTCTGCGTCACGTGGTACCCGGGCGTCGATGCGGCGCCGCCCGAGGAGAACCTTCCGGTCAGCAGCTGCGCGGCGCCCGATGATTGTGCCGTCACGGACTGCAGCGGCTACGATTGCCCGCCGTGCGTGACGAGCCTGTGCTCCGGGTGCACCGGCTGCGCGCGCCTCGAAGGTCGCCAGCTCTCGTGCAGCGCATGACGCGTTACTGCTTCTTCGCTGGGATCGCGAGTTGCTTGAACACGGTCTTCATCGCGTCGTCGACCGCGGCCTTCGAGGCCTCGTCCCAGGTGAACTCCTTGTCCTTGTCGCGGATCTTCTTGCCGACCTCGACCTTGATCGTCGCCTGACCATCTCCCGTGAAGCCCATCGTACGGCCCGGGATCGTCTCGCCGAGGAGGTGGACGCCGACGCGGACGACGATGCGCTGCGTGTTCGGCTTGGACTCCATCGGCTCGATCTCGATCGAGGCCTCGGTGACCTCGACGGTGACCAGGAACGCGGCCGAGACGCCCTTCTTGGTCAGGAACTTCCGGTAGGCGTCGGCCTTGGCGATCGGGTCCGGTGCGCCGTCGATCTTCGCGACCAGCTGCGGGTGGGTCTCGAATGTCTTCTTGATGACCGCCTCGACCCGGGGAACAGACGACTGGGCGTCCTCGGCTTTGACCTCGGGCTTGGCTGTCACGTCGGCGAGCACGAAGTGGTACTTCTTCACCTTGGGCGCCGCCTGGGCAGTCGTGACCAGGGCGAGCAGGGCGAGGAGGGTCAGGACGCGGGTCATGGGGCGCATAGTAGTCACGGTTTTTCCGTGAGACGGCGCATGCTAGCGTTGGATTCATGGTCCGGCCGCGGTGGCACGATGCGATGATCGTGGTGGCGATCGTCGGGCTCCTTGCAGTCGGTGTCTGGGCGCTGTGGTGGGACGATGTACGAGCCGCCCTGAACCTCGGCCCAGGCGATGGGTCGGCGGTGGACCCCGTCCCGACGGCGAGTGGGCAGACATGAGCAAGTACGCTCCCGATCTCTGGTAGCATTGCTTGTCGAAACTTGACCGTGATTGCGGTTGGTTAGTACCGTTCCACGGAGGGCAATGTTCACCATACTCATTCAGGAAAAGGGCGGCGAGCAGCGCCGCATGGTGTTCAACAAGCCCGAGGTCACGATCGGCCGTGTCCAGGGCAATGACATCGTCCTTCCGAAGGGCAACGTCTCGAAGCGCCACGCGCGCATCGTGCTCAAGGACGGCAAGTTCATCATTGTCGACCTCAAGAGTACGAACGGCACGTACGTCAACGGTCGGAAGATCACGAGCCCACTCGTCGTAAAGGACTCGGACAAGATCTACATCGGCGATTTCATCGTCGGTGTCGATGAAGCCGCGTCCGGTGCCGAAGGCGATGGGCCGTCGGAGACGACGACATCGCCGCCGAACTCGGAACGTGCGCAAGCCAACGCCGGCCCGCCGCCCGACATGCGTCCGCCGCGTCCGACCGAAGCGCAGCCGATGGCCTCGCTGCCGATTCCAATGAACAACCCGGATCCGATCCAGCCGGCGCCCGTCGCCGCGCCGGTTCGTCCCGGTCCTCCGCGTCCCGCACCCGGACCGAATCCGCGCGATATGCCGTCGCGCGAGCCCGCGAGTCCGATGACGCCGCGCGAGCCGCCCGAGCCGCGCGCGATGCCGCCGATCGCGGCACCGATCGAAGCCCCACAGCGTACGCGGCCGCCGCTCGGCGGTCGTCCGGGCGGAACGATGCCGCCGCCGATGGCACCGATCCCGCCGCCGCAAATGTCGCCCCCTCCGCAGCAGCAGATGGACGCGATGCCTCCGCCGATGGCAATGGCGCCACCGATGGCCGCGCCGATGCCGGCACCGATGCCCGCGCCGATGGCGGCACCGATGCCCGCGTCGATGGCGCCCGCACCGTTGCGCGAAGCGGCTCCGAATGGAGCGCAGGCGAACGTCGTGCCGCTCCCGGCCGACAAGACCAAGAACCGCAACCTCGTCGGTGCTGGCGCCAAGCGCACCGTTCAGCGCTCCGTCTCGATGCCGAACCGCCGCGGCGTTCGGATCGATCCACTCGACCCCAAGGTCGTGAAGATGCTCGACCTCCAGTCGAACATCCTCGAGCGGCTGCGCGCGAAGCTCGATCTCGACAAGATCCCGATGGAGCGTCTCCACGAGGAGGACCTGTGGCAGCGCGCCGAGCGCGCCACAATCGATCTCGTCGAGACCCTCGAGACCTCCGGCGAGCTACCGAAGTACATCGACCAGGACACGCTGATCAAGGAGACGCTGTCCGAGGCTCTGGCGCTCGGACCGCTCGAGGATCTCCTCGCCGACGAGAAGATCGACGAGATCATCATCGATCGCCGCGATCGCGTGGTCGTCGGCAAGGACGGCGTGCTTCGCGGCTCGGGCAAGGCGTTCTCGTCCGACGACGTGTTCGAGCGTGTGGTGAAGCGTCTGGTCGCCGAGGCCGGTGCGCGGATCGATGACGCGACGCCGATCGTCGACCTCCGCATGCGGGACGGCACGCGCCTGACCGCGGCCATCGCTCCCGTCGCCTCGCGCGGCGCGTGCCTCGTGCTCAAGAAGGTCCCGAGCCCGATGCCGCAGCTCGCGGACCTCGGCTCGTCGGGCACGATGAGCCCGGGCATGGCCGACTTCCTCGCGACCTGCGTGACCGCACGCCGCAACATCCTGGTCTGTGGTGGTCCCGGCTCGGGCAAGACCTCCGTTGTCGCAGCGCTGGCCGCTTCCTCACCACAGGGTGAGCGCGTGATCTCCGTCGAAGAAGTCGCGGAGCTCGCGATCGCACGCGACGAGTGGATCCAGCTCGAGAGTCGCGTCGGCGTCGGCAAGAATGCCGAGGTCGATCTCGCGACGCTGGTCGAGACCGCGATTCGCCTCCAGCCCGACCGCCTGGTTGTTGGCGAGGTGCGCGGCCGCGAAGCACTGACCCTGATCCACGCGCTCAACGCATCGATCGATGGTGCGGTGGTCGCGATGACGGGCGAGGGCGCCAACACCGCGATGACCCGGCTCGCAACGCTGGCCCGCGCAGCGGGTGGCGCCGATGCCGCCGTTCGCGAGCTCGTCGCGCAGGCCTTCGAGATCGTGGTCCACGTGACGCGGACGTCTGATGGCTCGATCCGGGTGAACGCGATCGAAGAGGTGATCGGCTTCGCCGAGAGCTCGTTCGATACCCACGTGCTGTTCCAGTTTCAGAACGGGGCGTTTACCCCCACGGGGACTGTGCCGCGGTTCTACTCGGAGCTCGAGGCGCGCGGGATTCCGGCCGACCAGGCCGTCTTCCGCTAGCGGCCGGCTTCGCCCGACGGGGCTGCGACGATCGGGGCTGCGCCTAACGGGCTGCGTGCCCACGCGGTTCGTGGCCCGAACGTTACCCGCAGAGGCCGGACCGCAGAGAGGTATTTCGTCAGTTATCGACGATCGGCGCGTTCGCGATGCGGGTCGCGAGCTCGAGGACCTCGAGGTCGCGCGGCCACACGGCCTTCAACAACTCGAGCAGGCCCTTCGCAGAATCTGTATCGCCAGTCGCGAGCACGGCGCGCGCGCCCTCGAGCTGATCCTTCTTGAGCGAGGGCGCGAGGAGCGAGCACTTGGTCGCGGCCTGTGCGCGGAGGACCTCGTCGCCGGTGCGCGCACCGAGGCGAGCGAGCTGCGCCCAGAAGTAGCCAGCCTGGGGGTGTTGCGTGCCCTCGGCGGTCTCGGCGGCCATACGGACCTCGTCGACGGCGTTGGTCAGATCGCCGAGCGTCTCGGAGATCCGCGCGAGATCGAGCCAGCCCCAGACGAAGGCGGGGTCATCGGCGACGACTTGCTCGAGCTCGTTGCGCGCGTCCTCGGTGATGCCCTGCTCGAGGAGCGCATGGCCCAGGCGCCAGCGGATGCCCGGCGAACCGACGTCGCGCTTGAGGTGTGCGCGGAGCATGCGCTCGCGGATCTCGGGGAGCAGCTCACCTTCGTCATCGAAGATGTCGTCCGCAAATTCACCTTCGCTATCGTACATGACGCCGATCGAGTCGAACAGACCGGCGACCCAGCGCTCGAGTCGGGTGCCGTCGCAGACCTCGTCGTCGATCGAGGCGTCGGTGCGCCAGATTCGTCCGCGTCCGTCGATCGAGATCGGATCGCCGTCGACGGTGGCGAACAGCCACCGACCGGGAACCGGCATGGTCACCTCGCGCGGAGGAACGATCTCGACGGTGTCGAGGAACATCCGCATCCCGTCGCAGCGCGCGTAGAGCTCGATCAGGGGCTCGGGGAGACCCTTCGGTAGCGACGGACTCGGCGGCTCGACGTCGTGCAGACCCGCGGGCGCCTGATCCATCAGCACGAGCACGCGATCGAGCCCGGAGACCTCGTCATCTCGCCGCTTCTTCGCCATCGCGCGATCTCAGCGGGCCGCGAGAGGCATCGCGCCGACCGCGACGATCGGCTCGCCGGCGGAGTCGGCGCCACGATAGATGGCGACGATGCGGGTCCCGGCCGCGGGCATCGCGACGGACGCGAGCTTCTCGCCCGTGGTCTGCGCGGAGCCGATCGACGTGCGGACGCCACGCTCGTCCTCGACGAGGATCTCGACGGTGCCTGGGCCGAGGCCCTTGCCGCTGATCGTGACCTGGTCGCCGAGCGTGATCGTCAGCTCCCCGCGGAGCAGGAAGTCGAGGAGGCCCGTCTCGTAGGCGGCGACGTCGGGGAGGATGTTCGCGATCTGCTCGAGCATGCAGTCGTCGTCGAGCCAGAACTCGAGGACGCCGTGTTCGACCTTGTAGCGTGCGAGGCAAGTGCCGGCGGTGTCCCGCAGCGTGGTGCCGTCATCGCGGCTGGCGGCCATCAGGTTCAGGCGCGTCGGCAGCGCGGGCAGCGGGCGGGCGAGGGATGGGCGCGCCTCTCCGCCGATCCGGCTCGAGGCCGGCAGCGTGTTGGGCGAGAAGTACGAGCGCGAGACCACGTCGGCGAGACCGCCGCCGTCCTTGGACGAGAAGTAGTCGCGGAGGTGCGTCCGGGTGATCGTCCGTGACGGTCCTGGCACCCCGAGGCGGCCGTGGGCGAGTGCCGCGATCCTCTCGAACCGCGAGCCGAGATCATCGGGACCGGCGCCCATCGGCGTCAGGTGTGCGGCCTCGTCGGAGCGCACGCGAGACGGTGCGCCGAGATCGCCGAGCGTGTGGAGGATCGCGCCGGCCGCGACCAGCGCCGCCGCCATGTGGCGCGAACGCTCGCCCGGCGTCTTCGCCGTGATCGCCTTTCCGTACTGCTGGAGGAACGAGCCGAGGTTGAACGGGTTGTTCTTCGCCGTGACCCAGTCCGGTGCCGGCACCCCGCGGTCGGGCAGATCCGCGCGGCCGATCGCTTCGCGAACCTTGTCGGAGACACCCTCGAGGATCGAGCGATCCGGCGCACTCCAGCCCTGCTGGGACTGAGGATCGAAGAAGTGATTCGCGCCGTGTTCCGCCGGGAGATCGGCGAGCGCCGCGCCCGCCGCGATCCAAGCGAGCGCGACCTGGCGGCCACGCGCATCGGGAACGGCGCCGTGGGTCGGCGAGAGCAGCTTGACGGCAGCGAACAGCGTCGGCGCATCCGCCGGCGGGATCGTCATCGGCTCGAACAGGCCACCGGTGAAGCCGAGGCTGACGAGGCGCTTGTGCAGCTTGCTAGCGAGTGCTGCTTGCTCGGCGAGGCCGGCGTGCGTGGTCTCGGGCTCCCACGCGGCGGCGGGGTTCGATGCGAGAGCGATGCACGCGATCGCGAGGGCAGCGGACAGGCGCTTCACTTGACCACCGTCGTCGGATTGGGGAGCAGCGACTTGATCCGCGCATACGCGGTTCCGGCGAGCGACGCAGCGTCCTCGATCGTCGTGCACTGATTGGAACCACAGGTGAGCAGCACGACCATGCCGCGCTGACCGTCGAGGAAGCCGATGCCGCGGATGTCGCCCTCGGTCGCGGCGAACGAGCGGTTCGCGATGTCGTCCTTCTCGGCAATGCCGGGCAGCTGCGTCAGCAGCTCCTCGTAGCGCTCCTGCGCCTTGCCTGGATCGAGTCGCCAGAGGCGGATCGCGACGTCCCACGTCTCGGGACGGCCGAGCGCCTTGAAGTGCTGCGACGAGTACACGGCCGTGTCGGGCTCGTCGGAGAGTGGTCCTGTCTCGAACGCGCCGTCGTAGCGCGTGCGCGCCTTGATGTCGGTCTCGGTCAAGAGCTGCGCCGCGACGATGTACTGACCCTCGCCGCGACCCGGGCGAAGATCCTCGCCGCTGCGCGTGCCGTCGAGCTCCGCGCTCGCATCGGCGAGCTCCCACTGCGTGAGCGCGGCGACGGCAGTACCGCCACCGACGAACCGCAGGTGTCGCGCGTGAGAGAGGTCGCTGCGCCAACGCTCGAGGAGCACCTGGTTCTCGCCCTGCGCGAAGTCCATGCGCGGTCCGAGATCGTGAAACCGGCGATCACTGCGATAAGCGATGTAGCCGCGCTTGTAGACGAGCAGCGTGAACTCGGTGACGCGCAGGCCACGCGGAACGGCGGGCATCGCGGGAACCCGGTATGCGCCGCTCGCATCGGTCGAACCAACGAACTCGCGCGCACCGGCGGGCTCGGGCAGGGCCGTGCCGCGCTCGAGCGTCCACGCTCCATAGACCAGCGCGCCCGCGACGGGTGCGTGGGTCGTCGCATCCACGACGCGCCCCGTGAAAGGGCCACCGAGCGCACCTGGATCCGGCGCATCGGGGCGCACCCGGAATGGTGCGGTGCGGACCGCGGAGTCGACGCACGCCGCGGACGCGATGGCGCCCACCAGCACGGCCAGGAACACAAGCCGATGTGCAGTGTTGCGCGTCAAGCCGGCCGGTCTTAGCAAGATGCTTGGTGCGTTGCAAACCGGCCCGAGGCCATTCCCGAGCTCGAGTGTTATTGAGACACTCGGAGCGGGTTCAACGATAGGGGTCCGATGCGTTGTTCGATGTGTGGCCACGACAGTCCAGCCGGCTCGTCGTTCTGCCTCAACTGCGGCAGCTCTCTCGCGCCCGCCGCGTCGCCACCGCAGGCCTTTGCCCAGACTCCCGCTCCAGGTCCGGGGTTGCCCACGATCTGTGGCGCGTGCCGGGGTGAGAATCCTCCCGGCATGAAGTTCTGTCGCAGCTGCGGCGGCGCACTCGGCATGTCGTCGCCGGGGCTAGTGCCGCCGCCGATGGCTCCGCCCGGGTACGGCGCGCCCGGCACGGGACCCGCGTACGGAGCGCCCGGGATGGGACCTCCGCCGCCCGCGTACGGTGCACCCGGCATGGCACCACCACCGATGGCGCCACCGCCGATGAGCGCGATGCCAATGGCCGCGACCGCGATGGCCTTGCCCGCGATGGCGCCTCCGTCCGCCGTACCAACGCCAATCCCGGTCCAGCCGATCACGCAGCCGTCGGGCCCTCCGCCGGGGATGGTCGGCGTGATGCCGTCGACGGCGCCAGGGGTGTTACCGCCGGTGGGACCTGGTGCGGTCGGATCGTCGCGCGCGGCTCCGGCTCCGGCGACGGCTCCGGCGGCTCCGGCCACCGGCATGATCACCTGTCCGCGCTGCGGAACCGCGACGCCGCTCGGCTTCGCGTACTGCCAGCAGTGCGGCCTTCACATGCAGGCGCTGCAGCCGACGGATCCGGGTGCGAACGCCCGCCCGCGTGCACCGTCGACGCCCGCGATGAGCACTGCGTCGGGCAGCGGCGCACCGGCGGTCACCTCTCCGAACGCGCGACCGATCGGTCCGCAGGGGCACAACCTCAACGCGCCGATCGATCCGCAGGGCGCCACGCTCGCGTCCGACGGTGTGCGGGCAGGATCGATCCAGCCGCCGTCGGGCCGCGCGTCCGCGGTCGCGATGCCGAATCCGGCGGCTGCTACGGGACCCGCGTGGGGCACCGCGATCCTCGTCAATCGCGACGGCTCCGATGGTCAGCGGTTTCCGCTCTCCGGCGAGTACGCCGTCGTCGGTCGCGCGGGCGCGGATATCGCGTTCGAGGACGATCGCTTCCTCGCGCGCCAGCACGCGCGGTTCGAGCGAGGCGGTGATGGCAACGTGCGCATCCATCCGCTCGATACGCTGAACGGCGTGTTCCGCAAGGCAGACGCACCCATCGATCTGCACGACGGCATGACGATCCTCGTCGGGCGCGAGGTGCTGCGCTACGAGAGGGTCGATGCGGAGGAGACCAAGGTCCACCCACTGATCCGGCACGGGGTCGCGCTGTTCGGCTCGCCTCCGCGCGAGCCGTGGGGACGCTTCATAGCGATCGTGCCGTCGGGTGGCTATCGCGACGTGCGCCACCTCGCCGGCGAGGAGATCGTGCTCGGCCGCGAGGAGGGCGACATCGTGTTCCGCGACGACGCGTTCATGTCGCGCAAGCACGCCGCGGTGACATGGGACGGCAAGAAGGCGCAGATCACCGACCTCGGTAGCTCGAACGGAACGTTCGTTCGCGTCACCGGTTCCACGTTGATCAAGCACGGCGATCACGTGCGCATGGGCGATCAGCTCCTCCGCATCGAGCTCGGCAAGTGACGTGACCGACGACGCGCTGGCCGCCACCCCGGACCCTGGGAGCGAGCCGCGACCTCCGCTCGAGGTGACGGTCGCGGCCGCGAGCGACATCGGTCAGGTTCGCGAGCACAACGAGGATCACTTCCTCGTCGGCAACCTCGATGCGCGCGAGCTCCTCGACACCACAAACGTGTGGGTCGCCAGCACCGCGGATCGCGGCCCGTTCCTCGTCGTGTGCGACGGGATGGGCGGCGTCGAGGGCGGTGAGATCGCGTCGGAGCTCGCGGCGCAGGTCGTGTGGCGCGAGCTCAAGACCACGTCTGCGACGCGCGATCCGGAGGTCTTCGCGCGCCTCGTGCGCCGCGCGGTTCGCGTCGCCAGCCACGATGTGCACGCGATGGCGAAGCGCGAGCCAGGTCTGCGCGGGATGGGCACCACGCTGTCCGCAGCGGGTGTGATCGGTCACCGGCTGATCCTCGCCACCGTCGGAGATTCGCGTGCCTACGTGCTGCGTGCTGGTGTGCTCGTCCAGGTCACGCGCGATCAATCGCTGTCGTCCGCGCTGCTCGCTGCTGGCCACAGCCCGAACGAGGCTGCGAGTGCGGGTGGCGCGATCCTGCAGGCGCTCGGTGTCGGTCCCGACGTCGAGCCGTCGCTGTCGATCATCGAGATGCGCAAGGGCGATCGGATCCTGCTGTGTAGCGACGGGCTGCACGGGCTCGTCGGCGATCCGGCGATCGCGCTCCTCCTGTCCGAACCCCACTCGGTCGAGCACGCGGTCAAGCTGCTCGTGTCCGCAGCGCGCGCCGCCGGCGGGACCGACAACATCACGGCGATCGTGTGCGAGGTTCGCGGGGAGCGGTTCCTGGCACCGATCGACGACGAGGATCTCCCGACGTTCCTCGAGTTCGATCCGCAGAAGGAAGGCGACCCCGCGCTGACCTCGACGTCGTACGTCGCGCGCCGCCTGGCCGCGCGGATCGGGATCCAGAGCTCCAACTCGATCCCGCCGACGATCCCGGTGACCGGCCAGCACGCGATCATGCGGTCGTCGATCGGGATCCGCCTGCCGGCGGCCTCGCTCCCGGTCGAGCTCGACGGGCCCGCGCGCCAGCGGCTGCGCGAGCCGCGCAGGTGGTGGCTGTATGTCGCGATCGCCGTGGCCGCGTGCCTGATTGCGTGGTGGCTCGGCGGCCGGTGATACGATGCGGGCGTGCGGGTCGTCATCGACCACGTCGCCGGCAGTCGGCGCGGACAGCGGCAGGAGTTCGCCGCTGGTAGCCGGGTGCGGTTCGGCCGTCACCCGGAGTGCGAGGTCTCGTTCGATCCGCACCGCGACATCGACGCCAGCTCCCGGCACGCCGAGCTGCGCGCGGTGGCGGCCGGCTGGGTCCTCGTCGATCTCGGCAGCTCGAACGTACCTACGTGGAGGGTCAGCGAATCACCGAGACAGCCGTGGCGCAGGCATTGCCGGTCACGATCGAGTTCGGGCCTGGCGGCCCCCGCGTGCGGCTGTTCGTGGGCGACGATGCGGCGATCGAGGCGCTGCCCCCGGCCCCCATCGAGGCCAGGCGCGTCGCATGGGTCCTGCCGGCCACGGCGACGATCTTCGTCGGGGTGATCGTCCTTCTACTCCTGCGCTGCTAGCCCCGATTTCGGGGAAACTTGCGTGCGGAGTGCGGAAACTTCTGCGAAAATTCGCCTGGGATGAACTGCCCGTCATGCAACACGCAGCTCGAGCCAAACGCTCGTTTCTGCGGCGTATGCGGGTATCGGCTGCAGCCGGGCCGCGCAAATGCACCGCCGCCCGCTGCGAACCCAGCTCCCGCTGCAGGCGCGCCGCGCGCGGCCAGTGCTCCCGATCGCCTTCGCGCCGCGACGCCCAACGATGGCACGCCGCGCCTCGCAGCCGCCGGGGGGGCACAGGCGCAGCCCAAGCCCAAGCCCAAGCCGCGCCCCAAGATCGGTGACGAGATCTACGTCGGCGAGACGCTGAACAACCGGTTCAAGGTCGAGTCGAAGATCGGCGAGGGTGGGTTCGGTGCCGTCTATCGCGGCACGCAGCTCGCGACGGGTCGCAAGGTCGCACTCAAGCTCCTGCACCCGGAGATGACCAAGGACGAGAACCTCGTCGCGCGCTTTCGCCGCGAGGGCATGGTGCTGTGCAACCTGCGCGACGCGCACACGATCACGACGTACGACTTCGACCAGACACCCGACGGCACGCTCTACATCGCGATGGAGCTGCTCGAGGGAAAGAGCCTCCACCAGGTCTTCCACGAGCAGGCGCCGCTCGAGTGGAAGCGCGTGTTCAAGATCCTCACCGAGATGTGCAGCTCGCTCGCAGAGGCGCACTCGCAGGGCATCGTCCATCGCGACCTGAAGCCCGAGAACATCTATCTCGAGTCGCGCCCGGGCAACCCCGAGTTCGTGAAGATCCTCGACTTCGGCATCGCCAAGGTGATGCGTGGAGACACGATCGATCCGCAGTCGCCGCAGCTCACCGCGACCGGCCAGACGCTCGGCACGCTCGAGTACATGTCGCCCGAGCAGCTGATGGGCAAGCCGCTCGACGGTCGCAGCGATGTCTACGCGCTCGGCGTCGTCGCCTACGAGATGATCACGGGCCGACTTCCGTTCCCCGATGCGAAGGGGCCCGCGGGTCTGATCACCGCGCAGCTCAAGCAGACGCCACAAGCACCGTCCGTCGCGCTCGCGAAGGCATCCCTGCCGCCGCAGGCCGACAAGGTGATCCTGAAGTGCCTCGAGAAGGACAAGAACAACCGCTTTGCGGATGTGTCGGCGCTCGCGTTCG
>JANOPP010000586.1:0-20751 GCA_031421915.1 Myxococcales bacterium
GTCGAACAATCCCGACGACAGCTGGTAGCTACGGCAGGATGACCCGGGTCCGCGCGCACGCGGCCTACGCCGACAGGAGCTCGTCCGCGAGCTTCTTCACGAGCTGCGCGTCGGCACGATCGCCGTACAGCTTCTTCATCGCGCCGATGATCTTGCCCGCCATCTTGGGATCCTTCGCCGGCAGCTCGGACACCGCCTTGGTGACGGCCTCGCGCAGCTCGGCCTCGCTGATCTGTTTGGGCAGGAACGTGCTGCACCAGGCGATCTCGAAGTCGAGCTCGGCGACTTGCTCCTTGCCGCGCTCACCGGCGTTCACGTAGTCCACGCGCGCCTTCTCCATCGACTTCTTGTACGTGCCGATCACGTCGAGGACCAGCGCATCGTCGACCTCGCCCGTGAAGCCCTTCGCCGTGCGGCGCTCCATGATCTTGGTGTTGATCATGCGGATCAGGTTCGCCGTCTTGAGGTCCTTCGCCTTGAGCGACGCCGTGAGCTGCTCGCGCAGCGTGGCTTCGAGGGTGCTCGACATCCTCTGCGTGTAGCACGGCAGCCGCCAACAGATCTCGTGATCGGGGACGCCCTACGCGCGAGTCGTCCGCGAGGTCCGCGTCGCCGGCGGCACCGGCGGCGCCGGCAGGATCGAATGCGTGGCCACCGCGGGGATCCAGACGTCGAGGTCGCGAAGTCGCGGCTTCAGCTCGCCCTCACCGACCGGACCGTTGGGCACGCCCGCCACTACTTGCGCTCCGCGAACAGCGACGGCTGTACGGGAAGCTCGCCCCCACGCAGGCGCCGTCCGAGCTTGCGATCGTCCTTGCCGCGGCGGGTCCGCCGGTGGGCATCCCTGCGTTCGTCCCGCAGCGTCGCCGACGGCGGTGCAGACGTCGCCGAGGTGAGACGCCACGACCCGGATCCAGTGGACGATAGCGCGACCGTCAGCGCATCGATCGTCGACGCCGCCGTCGCGGCAGGTGTTGCCACCTCGACCGCGTCGCCGGCGACGGCCTCGCCCGTCACGGTGACGCGCAGCCGCCATGCCATCGACAGCTCGTCACCGAGCGCGCGACCGAGCGCCTCGGCCAGCTCCTCGGACTCTTCGAGCACACGACCGCGCGCGGAGCCGCCCGAGCCGGTGAGCCCGGACATCGGCGCCATCAGCGGCGTGATCGGAACGACGGTCTCGCCGGCCTCGTTGGCGACGGTGACCTCGAGGCGTGCGGCACCGCGACCACGGCCCGCGAGCCGCAGCGCGATCCGCTCCGCGAGCACCGCGACGGCCGCGGCTCCCGACTGCAGGGTGCTGATGACCGTCTCCTCGCGGATCGGTGCCTCCGGGGTGTACGGGCGCAGGGATGGGCCGCTCTCGCCGCGCGCGAGCGCCTGGTAGTCGGCCTCGAGCGGGCGATGCACCGACGGTGCGGGCAGCGCGGCGAACTCGCCGAGTGTACGAACGCCGAGCGCCTCGAGCATGTGCTGCACTTCGGGCGTGATCGCGAGCAGGGACAGCGGGCGCGGCGACAGGAACGCCGCCGAGCCACCGCGCGGGACGGAGATGACGCCGGACTCGTCGGTCGGGGTGCCACCGTGCGCGGCCGCGACCCACGCCGTGAACCGATCGTCAGCGATGCCGATCCGCGCGGTCAGGCCGAGCGCATCGATCACCTCGAGCAGGCGATCGCCATACGCCGCACCGCGCGTCTTGACCGGGACCTCGCAGTAGATCGCGAGATGCGCACCACCGGCGCCGACGCGACCGCCGACATCGACGACCGAGGACGCACCGAGCAGTCCATCCGCGATCGCGCGGACGGTCTCGCGCTCGAGCGCCGTGTCGCCCGAGACCACGCGGAGCTGACCCGGCGCGAGCTGGTTCGCCGCGGTTGCGGTCATCCCGATCCGGATGCCGAGCGACCAGGCGGCGCGCGAGCACGCCTGAACGATCGGGCCATACAGCGAAGGACGCGCGCCCTCGATCCCACTCCCCACCACCGCGACCGCCGCACCACGCAGCGATGGATCGATCCGGGTCAGGGACTGGAGCGCGAACTGCGGAATGTGGACACAAGCGATGCGCATACTCATGGTCCTACTTCACTGGTCTGATGTTCAGTATAGCAGGACCTGGGAATGGGGCCTGGTTTCGGCACCGGGAACGTAAGAAATAAAGCCCATAGTCTCGGGCATATGGCGCGTCCCCATCCGGAATCGATCTCGCCCGACCGCCCACTCCACGAGCCACGTGTGGTTACGGCCGTGATTGGCGCTTAGCCGGCGCGACGCAGCTCGAGCGGCGAGTACAGATCCATCAGCTCCGCGAGGGCGAGCGCGATCTCGCTCATCTCCGGCCGTGCATCGGGATCCTTCGCGAGCGCGCGCAGGATGATCCGCTCGAGCTCGATCGGCATCGCGCGCAGCCACGACGGCCGCGCCGGGCGCTGCTCCAGGTGCGCGATCATGAGCTCGGGCAGCGAGCCGTCGAACGGGGGCGCGCCCGTCGTCAGATCGTAGAGCATGCAGCCGAGCGCGTAGACGTCCGACTTCTGGGTCGGCGCCCCGCTCCACTGCTCGGGCGCCATGCACCACGGTGTACCCGCGATCGCCGCGTCCGGCAGCGGCGGCTCGTCGACCGCGCGGGAGACGCCGAAGTCGATCACCTTGGCGCGGGGCCAGCCCGCGACCGTCTCGTCGAGGACGAGCACGTTCTCGTGCTTGACGTCGCAGTGGACGTAGCCCGCCGCGTGCATCGCCGCGAGCGCGGACGAGACCTGCGCGGTGACAGCGATGATCGTCGCGAGCTCGATCGGACCGCGATCGTGCATCGCGCCGAGCGTCTCGCCATCGAGGTACTCCATGACGAGATACGGGACGCCGTCATCGGTGCGGCGCGCATCGCTGATGTTGACCAGACCCGGGTGCTCGACGCTCGAGGCGACCATGTGCTCCGCGAACAGCCGCGACACGATCTCCGGATAGGCGGCAAACTGCGGATCGAGCACCTTGAGGGCGACGCGCTCCCCGGTCTCGCGATGTGCGGCGAGGTAGACGCCGCCCATGCCACCTCGTGCCAGTGGGGTCAGGACCTCGAGCTCGCCGAACCGGCCGAGCTGCTTGCGCCGGGCGGGCCGCGCCAGTGGGACGATCTGGCCATCGGCGATTGCCATCGGGATCGTCTGGTCGGGGCGCATGGGGAACCTCGGTGCATCGTCGATGCCACGCTGCGGATTGGTAGGTCAGCTCCCGCCGCACGGCCTAGGCTCCCGAGATTGCGGGAGCACCCTGCTGTGCAGGTGTCGAACACCCGTGGAAAACTGATACGGATCGTGTGGTGACGTCGCGACAAGTCCGTCGCTGAGATGCACGGTCGCTGGACGTCAGGGTCTGTCACCGCCTTCCAGCAAACCCGATGACGTGCTCGCGCGTTGTCAGTTGGCGGGAAGATCGATGCCCGCGGCGAAGCACACCGCGGCCGCGCGCCGTCGCGCATCCGCGACCAACCCGCTCGCGAGCGAAATCGCGCGCGCGCCGTCGCGACGGCGACACGCCGCTGTCACGGCGCGGCTGCGATCGTCCGCGCGCATCGCGATCTTGATTCCGGATGTCTCGGGGAACCGCGACGGATCCGCGCGCTCGACCCCGATCGCGTCGCTCATCAAGAGGCCGTAGAGGTCGCGCGCGGGAATCCCGGCGGCGACCGCCGCACGACCGCGCTGGAGGTGCGCATCGACGATCCGCTCCATGGTCGCGAAGTCGCGCGCGCCGCTGATCGGCTGCCCGTTGACGAACAGCGTCGGCGTGCCATCGACGCCGAGCGCCGTCGCACTTGCTCCCTCGGCGACCACGGCATCGCGGTAGCGACGATCGTCGAGCGCGGCTCTGAGCTTCGCCATGTCGAGCCCCGCGGCCACGCCGAACCGCTCGAGGTCGGAGCGATCCAGCGAGCCGAACTGACCGAACAACACGTCGTGGAACGCCCAGAACTTGCCCTGCTCTGCGGCGGCGACCGCGGCCTCGGCGGCGAGCCCGGCCTTGCGGTGATAGGCCATCGCGAGGTGGCGGAACACGATCCGCACGTCGTCGCCGAACTTGCTGCGGAGCTGGTGGAGCACGGGGACCGCCTTCGCGCAGAACGGGCACTGGAAGTCGCTCCACACGACGATCGTGACCGGCGCCGTGTCGGGTCCGAGCTGGTGGCCCGGCAGGCCGAGACCGATCCGGTAGATGGTGTTCGTGTCGAGCTCGCGATCACCGTGGTCGATCTCGACGGCGGAGTCGGCGGTCAGCTTGCCGGCGGCGACGAGCGAGTCGTAGTCCGCGCTCGTGGTCGCCGCGCGCGCGAGCTCCTGATCCACGACCTCGGCGAACACGCGCAACGGCTGGTTGCCGTGCACCGGGCGGCCATTGATGAAGAACGCAGGTGTGCCCGTGACGCCGAGCCGACGCGCGTCGAGCTCGTCGGCGACGATCTGCGGGCGATACACGGCGGTGTCGAGGTCGGCGCGGAACCGCACCATGTCGAGGCCGAGCTCGCGCGCGATCAGCTCGACGCCGGCGCGATCGACCCGTCCACCCATCGCGTACAGGCGATCGCTCATCGGGCGGAACGCGCCCTGCGCGCGCGCGGCGAGGGCGGCCTCGGCCGAGGTCGTCTGATCGTCGTCGAGCGGCAGCGTGCGGTGGACCCACCGGAGCTGGCCGGGAAACAGCTTGTTCAGCGTGTCGAGCGTCGTCTGCACGCGGTAGCAGTAGCCGCACGCGAAGTCGCTCCAGGCGACGATCGTGACGGGTGCGGTCTCGGGACCGTCCGCCGGCGAGGCTCCGCGCGGCACCTTGTAGATCGTCGCGGCATCGAAGCTGAGCTTGCCCTGCGCGTGCGCCGACGTCGCGAGCATGACGAGGACGAGCAGGGCGCGCATCACGGGGAAGCTAGCACCTCGGCGAGCGCCCGGCCGCGTGGACCGGTGCCGGTCGCGACGAGCTGGCGGGTCTCGCCGGTGTGGCTCAGCTCGAGCCGAAGGTGATCCGGCGGCATCACGTCGAACTTGTCTGCCCACTCGACGATCACGATGCCGCGGCGATCGCCGATCACGTCGTCGAGCCCGAGCTCGGGGAGCTCGGCCGCTCTCTCGAGCCGGTAGAGATCGACGTGCCACACGCGGAGCCGGCCGCGTGGATACTCGTTGACGAGCGAGAACGTCGGGCTCGACGCGGCGCCGCCTCCGAGCGCAGCGACCAGACCCGCGACGAACGTCGTCTTGCCCGCGCCGAGATCGCCGATCAGCGCGATCGCGTCGCCGCCCTCGACACGCGTCGCGAGCTGCGCGCCCGCGCGCGTCGTCGCATCGGCATCGGCGAGCCGCATGGTCCCTAGGCCAGCTCGGTCTTCAACTTGTCGTCCCACGTGTCTGCTGTCTTCGCGATCGAGTGCACGAGGTCCTCGAACTCGGCGTAGTCGAGGCCCTCGAGACCACGCAGGATCCGCAGGTAGAGGTCGCCACTCTGCGGGTGGAGCGCGAACGCCGCGTCACCGGTCTCGACGAAGGAAGCCGTCAACAGACGGGTCGCCTTCGCCGCGTCGAGCTGTGGTGCGGCAGCGACCTTCGAGAGGAGCAGCAGAACACCGCGATCCGCCATCACGTGGATCGTGACGACCGCCGAGCCGCGCTGGATCGAGCCGACGCCCTCCGCCGACAGCGGGGGCAGCGTGAGGTTGCGCTCCCGCCCGAACTGCTCGAGGAACTTCGCGACGCGTGCGTTGTGGTCGACCGCCTCTTCCATGGCGTCGACACTAGCACCGGCGTGGGTGGTATAGACGGGCGTGGTTCGCACCGCTGTCGTCGTCGCGATCGCCGTCGCCAGCGCTGTGCTCGCGTGCGGCCGCGACCACAGCGCGCCGCGCGTCCGTCCCCTGCCGGCCAAGGACGGGAGCCCAGCCCTGCGCGGCGGCGGGCCCGCTCGCTCACCGCGGATCGCGAACTACAAGATCGACGCGCGGCTCGACGTCGATCGCCACGAGATCACGGCGACGCAGACGCTGACCTGGACCAACACCGGTACGAGCGCCGTGACCTCGCTGCCGTTCCACCTCTACCTCAACGGGTTCAAGAACGAGTCGACCGTGTTCATGCGCTCGAGCCGCGGCACGATGCGCGGCGAGGCCGCGAGCGCGAGCGGCTGGGGCTGGATCCGCGTCGAGTCGGTGCAGATCGCCGGCGCCGAGCTCGCGAGCACGCTGACGTACGCGAACGGCGACGAGACCGTCGCGACGCTGCCCCTGCCCGCCCCGATCGCGCCCGGCGCGACGATCGACGTCGCCTTCACGTTCACCGCGCAGCTCCCCGAGGTATTCGCGCGCACGGGCTACAAGGGCGAGTTCCACCTCGTCGGTCAGTGGTTCCCGAAGATCGCGGTGCGCACGGGCGCACCGGGTCTGGAGCGCTGGGAGGCACAGCCCTTCCACATCAACACCGAGTTCTTCGCCGACTTCGGCGTCTACGATGTCGCGATCACCGTACCGAACACGTACGTCGTGGCCGCGACCGGCGTGCTCGCGAGCGCGACCGAGTCCCCCGGCGGGACGCGGACGTTCACCTATCACGCCGAGGACGTCCACGACTTCGCGTTCGCGGCGGACCCCTACCTCGACGTGATGTCAGGCCACGCGACCGTCGAGGACGGCATCGTCGAGGTGCGCGTGTTCTATCGCCCCGAGCAGAAGGAGTTCGCCCGCCGTCACCTCGAGGCCGGCATCGGGGCGATCCAGAAGTTCTCCGCGTGGTTCCTGCCATACCCGTGGCCGATCATGACGATCGTCGATCCACCGATCGATGCGGCGATGGGCGCGGGCGGCATGGAGTATCCGACGTTCGTCACCACCGGGGGTGACACCGTGTTCGCGCGCCCGGGCCTGCGCCTCCCCGAGTACGTCACCGTGCACGAGGTCGGGCACAACTGGTTCCAGGGCATCCTCGCGTCGAACGAGGCCGTCGAGGCGTGGCTCGACGAGGGCGTCAACGAGTGGGCCGACGCCAGGGTGATGGCCGACACCTACGGTGCGAGCGCGAGCGGCATCGACTGGATGGGCTGGCAGGCAGAGGTCGGTGCGCTGCGCCGCGCCGTGGGTACGGACCCAGCCTCGATTCCCGTTCCGATCGCTGCGGCCGCCTACGCGTTCGTCGACGACGACGCCTACGCGGCCGCGACCTACGAGAAGACAGCGCGCGCGCTCGCGACCCTCGAGCAGACCGTGGGGCCCAAGAAGTTCGCCGCCGCGATGAAGGTGTACGCGCGCGAGTGGGCGTTCAAGCACCCGACCGGGCGCGACCTGTTCGACGTGCTGTCACGCGAGCTCGGCGAGGATCTGACCTGGTTCTTCCAGCCCGTGTTCCAGGAGGTCGGCGGGATCGAGCTCGCGATCCGCACGGCGGCGTGCCGGCTCGGCCATCCGCCACGCGGTATTTTCGGCGAGGGCAGCGCGAGGAAGACGGTCACCGAGACCGACGCGCCCGAGGCCGGCGGCTACGTCTGCGAGGTCATCGTCACCAACACCGGCAACGTGCATGTACCGGTCGACATCGCGCTCGAGTTCGCGGACGGCTCGACGCAGCGCGTGCGCTGGGACGACAAGGGTCGCGGCACGTGGGAGCGCTTCCTCATCGAGCGCTCGACGCCGCTCGTCGAGGTCTGGCTCGATCCCGAGAACAAGCTCGCGCTCGCGCAGCCGGTGACACATCGCCATCGGATCGAGGGTGACGGCGCTGCGGCGCTGCGCGCCGGTGCGTGGGTCTCGAGCATTGCGCAGACGCTGATGCAGATCGTGGGGCCCTGATGGCGATGATGTATCGCGGGCTCGGCGGACTCGGCGACATGATCGGCGCCGGCCTGCGCGGCGTGTCGCGCTACACGGGCACGCTGTTCGCGGTGTTCCTCGTCCAGAGTCTGATCGCCGCGGCGTGCATGGTCGGCGTGACGATTGTCCTGGCGCAGGCGTTCTCCCACCTGCCGATGTTCGACGAAGCGGTCGACGGCCAGCTCGTCGCGCTGATCTGGATCCTGCGCCACGCGCGCAGCACGTTCGTCGCGGTCGGCGGCATCGTGTTCGCGGCGCTCCTCCTCTGGCAACTCGCCTCGTGGTTCCTCGTCGGCGGTCTCTACGGCGTGCTCGCGGAGCGGCCCGAGTCGCGCGGCGACACGGCGCGCTGCTTCGGCGCGAGCGGTGCGTCGACCTACCTCGCGTATGCGCGCCTCGCGGTGTGCTCGCTGCCGGGCTGGGCACTCGTCCTCACCGTGTTCGGCGCGTGCCTCGGGATGGTCGCGCCGCGGTTCGACACCGCGCTCGCGATCTCTGATCTGATCGGCCCACTCGCGTTCTCGTTCGTCCCTGCCCTCGCGCTGCTCCACTTCTTCTGGACGGTGTCGGAGTACGCGCGCGTCGAGCTGACGCTGCGCAGCACGACGCACGACCCAGGCGTGCTGGCGACGTACCTGCGCTCGTTCGTCTACGTGCTGAAGCGGCCGCTGACGCTCGTGCACGCGAGCCTCGGCTGGGTGTTCTTCCTCCTCGTCACGGCCGCGTACGCGTACCTCGCGCAGGGTCACTCGATGTACGGCGCCGAGGGCGCGGTCACGCTGTTCGTCGCGCGCCAGGGCGTCGCGCTCCTGCGCATGGCGATCCACGTCGGCGTGATGGCAGGACAGGTCGAGCTCGGTCGAACGCGCTCGCTACCGCCCCGCCGCGTCGAGGCGAAGGCCGAAGCGACCGACTAATCGACCAGGACGCCAGGATTCAGGATCCCGCGAGGATCGAGCTCGCGCTTGGCGGCGGCGAGCACGGCGCCGAACAGCGCCGGGCGCTCGCGGTCGTACCAGGGGCGATGCGTGCGCCCGACGGCGTGATGGTGCGTGATCGTGCCGCCCGCCGATGTGAGCGCATCCGATGCCGCGGCCTTGAGCGTGCGCCACTGCGCGAGCTCGCTGCCGGGGCGCAGCCCACCGACGAACGTGTAGTATGGCGCGGGACCGTCCGGATACACGTGCGTGAACCGGCACGACACGATGCCGCCGCCGCAGACCTCGTCGAGCGCGTGCGACACCGCTGTCGTCACCCGCGCGTGGAGCTCGGGGAACTGCGTCCACGAGCACGCGGTCTCGAACGTGTCGCTGAGCACGCCGATCGAGAGCATCGCGGACTGTAGATAAGGCGCGTCGAAGAACGCCTGCCGCCATGCGCCCGCGGCTCCCGTGCGCGTCGAGTCATCGGCCTCGCTCGGTCCTGCGACGACCTCGCCGCCGTGATCCTTCGCGAGCTCGACCGCGCGTGCGAGCCACGCACCGAGCGGGTGATCAGCGGACTCGAAACCGATCAGCAAGACGCTCGTACCGTCGAACCGTACGCGGTGGAGCCGCGCCTCGTTCGCGTCGAGCAGGCGTGCGTTGCTCGGCTGGAGGCCCGACTGCGCGAGTGCACGCGTCGCGGCGACCGCAGCCGTGAAGTCCTTGAACGCGATGCTCGCGGTCGCGCGCCACCGCGGCCTGGGGACGACACGCATCCACGCCTCGGTGATCACACCGAGCGCGCCCTCGGAGCCGAGCACGAGGCGCGCGGCTTCGGGGCCTGCCCCGGATCCTGGATGGCCGTGCGTCGCGAGCGTGCCGCGCGGTGTGATCATGGTGATCGCGTGCGCGTGCTCGTCGATCCGCGTGGGGCCGGTCGCGTAGTGACCACCGGCGCGGGTCGCGAGCCAGCCGCCGAGCGTCGAGAACTCGAATGACTGGAGGTAGTGCCGCAGCGTGACGCCGTGGCTCGCGAGCTCGTCCTCGAGCGCCGGCCCGAGCGTGCCCGCTCCGATGCGCGCCAGCCGGCTGACCGGATCGACCTCGCGCACTCCGGACAGCCCGCCGAGATCGAGACTGACCACCGCGGCGCGATCGCCGCGCGCGAGCGCCGCATCGACGCCACCGACGACGGACGTCCCGCCCCCGAACGGCACGACGGCCCAGCCGTGATCCGCGCTGACCTCGAGGACGCGCGCCACCTCGGCCGCATCGCGCGGACGCACGACGAGATCGGGAGCGCCGGTGTAGTCGCCCGCGAAGCCCGCGACGAGATCCGGGAACGCGCGACCGCGGGTTCGCATGGCGCGATCACGCGGCTCCTGCGAGGCGAAGGCCGCGAGCGCGGGCGGGACCACGACCGCCGGAGGCGCGACCGTCAGCTCGTCGGAGGGCAGCGGCCGGAGTGCCGGCTGCGCCGCGGGAACGAGCGCGCGCCCGAGCTGTGCGAGCCCTGTACGGGCCGCCTCATCGGGAAATTTGGAGCGCCAGCCCCACGCCCAGACGCTGCGCTCCCGCGTATGGTCCGTCACGGCCGCATCGTATCGTCGGCCGCCTTCGCAGGAGAGAGCCCAATGGAAGACTTCGTCGCAAAAATGGTCGAGAAGGTCGGAATCGACAAGGCCACGGCAGAGAAGGTGATCGAGTTCCTCAAGGATCACGCCGATGACGCGGTCAAGTACATCCAGAGCTCGGGCCTGAAGGACAAGCTCCCCGGTCCCCTCGGCAAGTTGTTCTGAGGAGCTGACGATGACGATCGACGAGCTGTTGCAAGGGAGTGGTCTCGCGGACAAGGCGGTTCGCCTCGACGAGCACCTGGTGCGGATGCAGTGGGGCTCGGCGTTCGTGATCGCGGGGATCTCGGGCTCCGCTGTCGTCGCGATCGCGCCGCTGTTTCGCGAGGTGCCGCGCGGCAAGGAGCTCGCGTTCTTCAAGAAGCTCCTCGAGCACAACGCCCACATGGGCGGCATGGCGTCGTTCGCGCTCCAGCCCGACGGCTGGGTCGTGCTCCACGCGGGTCGCGCGCTGAAGGGGATCGATGGTCAGGAGTTCGCGACGCTGGTCGCGGGCGTCGGTCGGTTCGCCGACCAGTTCGACGACCAGCTGATCGCCGAGTTCTATGCCGATGCGGTGCCCGCGCCCGCGTCGACCTCGAACTCCGGCGAGTTCCCCGCGACCGACTAGCCTCGAGCCGCGCGCCGCGCCGGCTCCGGACCTGGACGCTCGGGGCCACGTCGACCGCGCCCGACGCGAGCGCAGCGTCCATCACGCCGCGGCTGCGCATGCCGCCCGTGAGGAGGATCGGCACCGCGGTCACGTTACGGATCCGGCGCGCGTAGTCCATGAACGACGACGATCTGACCGTCCGCATCCTGATCGAGATTCGCGACGAGATCCGCGCAACGAACCAGCGCCTGGACTCGACCAATAAGCGACTCGATCGCGTCGAGACCGGGCTTGGCGCGCGAATCGACAACCTCGCCACCCGTATCGACAACGTAGAGACGGGGCTGGGCGTTCGAATCGATGGACTGGGTACTCGAATTGACGCACTTGGTGACCGCGTCGATCGCGTCGAGCACCGGCTCGTCGATCTTGACATCCGCGCGGCCACGGCGACCGCTGACCTGATCGCATCGACGCGCGACCTCCACAAGATGCTCGCGGATCGGTTCGACCTCCGTGACCGCGTCGAGCGCTGCGAGAAGGATATCGTCGAGCTCAAGCACCGCGTCGGCTAGCGGAAGCCCAGAGAGAACTGCACGGTTGTCTGCGGCTGGCCCGGGGCGATCGGGAAGTCGATCTTCTCGACCACGGCCTGCACGCACGCCGAGACCGCGCCGAAGCCGCGGCTGCTCGCGCGCAGCACCGTGCCGTCGCGATCGATCTCGAAGTCGAGCGTCACCGTGCCGCGCGAGCGCTCCTCGGCGTGCGCGCGATAACAGCGGAGAAGCGTCGGCGAGATCGCGGCGATGTGCTTGGTGACGACGGCGGTCGCGATCGGACCATCCGTCGCGCACGGCCTCCCGGTACACATCTCGACGACCGGACGGTGCCGCTGATCGGCGACCTCGCCCGGGAGCTGGTAGTCGTCACCCGCGCCGCGACCGTCGCTGATCGTCTCGTACGCGCCGGTCGCGATCGTCCCGGGGTTGAAACGCGGGCCACCTCGCCCGCCGCCGAAGCCCTGCGCGGTCGCGTCGTCCTCGTTGTACGCCTTGCCGACGCCGGTGAACGCATCGTTCAGATCACCATGGACGTAGAGCCCGCTCAGATCGCTCAGGCCCTCTGCGCCGAGGATGCCAGCCTCGCGCGCCCGTGCGATCGCACGGCCTCGACGCGAGCTGCGAATGTCGGGACTCGCGGGCGCTGGTGGCGGTGCAGCGACTGGATCGGTGACAGCGGTCGTCGCCGCCGGGACCATGGTGGGCTCGCGCTGCGACTGCGGAGGCGCATCGAACCGGGCGACGCGGATGTGCATCCCGACCGGATCCATCATCCGCTCCAGCGGCTCGTCGAACGGCGCGAGTGTCAGCGCGAGGGACAGCACCAGCACATGGAGCGCCAGCGACGCTGCCGCGTATGCAGGCGGCCGCAGGTCCGTGGGCGACCTCTCGAGGATCGTCTTCGGCAGCTCGATCCGAGCGATCTGGATGGTGACGAGGCCGATCGTCAGCTCGATGCGAAGGCCGACCGCGAGCCACAGCTCGCTCCCCATCAGACGCGACGTCCGTCCGCCCTCGATCAGCGTCGCCAGGATCCCGGTCGGGATCCGGACCACGCCGCGCTCGACGAGCGGAAACGTCGTCGCGACGGGCAGTGCGAGGTCAACGCCGGGATCCGTGCCGATCCGGTACGCCGCGCCATCGCGGAGGTGGGTGATCGCGACGACCGAACCTCCGAGGCGAGCGACGACCTCGACTGCATCCATGCGGCGTAGACACGCGAGACCAGGCGCAGTTTCGCTGCAACCGGCAGCAACGAGTGCTGTCTAGAACTTCGCGCCACGCTTCGCGGGCACCACGTGGAGCCCGCCCGCCCAGTCGACCTGGGTGACGAGGACCTTGCCATCGTTGGTCATCGCGATCGACGACGCCGTGAACCCGCCGGAGAAGACATGCACGTGCTCGGGCGGCCCCGGCGGCTCGACGGGGATGCGCCAGACATCCTGTCCGTTGAGGCCCATCAGCAAGCCGATCCACGCACCGTCGGGAGAGGTCACCGCACCCTTGATGTGGCCCTCGGGGCGAGTGGGCCCGGGACGCTCTGTTCCCGTCGTGATGTCGAGCCAGCGCAGCGAGTCAGCTTCCGGATCGCCTGTATCGACGAGCAGCTCCTCCCCCCGGTTGCCGTAGACGAATCTCGTTCTCGTCGACAGCTGGCGCGCCACGCCCTCCTTGTCGACAACGAACGCAAAGCTCGTCTCGCCGATCGCGCGCGTGAAGCCGATCACGCCGCCAGGTGTCCATACCGGCCCGGTGTCGCGGGGATCGCTCGTGACGACGTACGGCGCGCCCGGATTCGACAGCCGCAGCGTGTAGAGGCCGGGATGCCCGCTGCTCCCACCGAACAGGATCTGCTTGCCGTCGTGACTGAACACCGGCGCCTGGATCGAGCCGAAGTCGACATCGGTCAGCTGGATCTCGCGGCCCTCGGCCGTGCGGACCTGGAGGATCTGAATGCCTCTGATCTCGGACACCCACGCGACGGCGCCGGTCGACGCAACGGCGATCTCGAGCGCGTACGGCCCTTCGATCCACACCTTGTGCGGCGTCGCCGTGATGTCGACGATGGTGTAGTTGCCGCGGCACAGCGAGTAGACAAGTGCGCTCCCATCGGGAGCAATGGCAACCCCGCCATCGGCCCACACGTCGGGAAGGAACATCGACTCGTCACCGGTCGCGAGGTCGAGGCGGCGGAGCCCATCTCGACCGGAGAAGTACAGCGTGCGGCCATCTGCGCCAAACGCGGGACGGCCGGCACTCGCGTGGGTCTTCGAGCACACGAGCGCGCGCGTCGCGAGATCGACCGTGCACGCGTGGATCGGCCCACCGTTGAACATGCTCCGCGTCGTGGCGACTCGATCACCCGTCGGCGACGCCGCGAGCAGCAAGTACGCCTCGCCTTCCGGTGGATCGACGAGCGGGAGATCGCGCTTGTCGACGATGCGCCGGATGCTGCTCGGATCGTCGGGCGAGTAGGCGATCGCACCGCCGACGACGAGCGCGTCCCACGCATAGGCCACGGCCGCCGTCGTCGACGTGCCGGTCGCGAGATCCAGGAACGCGATCGTCGCGCCGTCGGACGTCCGCCCGTTGTGGACGACGTGCGTGATCTCCCCGGCGCGCCGCCCCACGTTGGGGCGCCACTCCCACGTCGCCTCCTTGGTCAGCTGCCGCTCGGCTCCTCCCGCGAGGGGGATCGAGTAGAGGTCCACTTCGTGGTTGCCCTTGGTGCGGCCGAACACGACCGTCGTACCGTCGATCACCGGAGAGTCGTCGCAGCCGGCCGTGGTCAGGACGCGCTGGTGCGCGACGTCGGCGCCGGCCCACGCCACCGGCGTAGCGGGGCCCTTCCCCGGGGGCGGCGTCGTCGGGCGCGCGGGCCTCGTCGCGTACACTGCGAACCCGACACCGGCGAGCACGCCGACCACGGCGCCCGCGACGATGATCTTGTTGCGCTTCGCGGGCGGCTCGGCGAGCGCCAGGAGCAGCGCGTCCATCGACGGGAACCGATCCTCCGGCACTGGCGACAGCCCGCGGGTCAGCGCATCGACCACGAACGCCGGAAGCTTCGCCGACGGCGGCAACGTGCGCACCGGACCGCGCGATGCATGGATATCCGTGACGTGGATCGACGAGTCCTCGAACGGACGCTCGCCGGCGAGCACCTCCCACAGCGCGACGCAGAACGAGAACTGGTCGGTCGCTGCCGTCGCGACGCCCTCGAACTGCTCCGGCGCCATGTACGCGGGCGTTCCCGAGATGCTGATCATCGACGCCGACGCGATCGCGTCGTGCGCCGCGTGTGCCTTCGTCGCGCGAGCGAGCCCGAAGTCACTCACGCGAACGACACCGTGCTTGTCGACGAGGATGTTGCCGGGCTTGAAGTCGCAGTGCACGAGCCCCGCGGCGTGTGCGGCCGCGAGCCCTGCCCCGGCCTGCCGGAACATCGCGAGGATCTCCTTCGGCGAGACCACGCGCGACCCGAGCCAGCGGTCGAGCGGCTCGCCGTCGACGAGCTGCATCACCAGGAACACATCGTCGCCCGCGACACCAACGTCGTAGATCGTGACGACGTTCGGATGCACGAGGCGACCGAGTGCCTGCGCTTCGCCGCGCAGCGCTTCGGTGTCGCCCTCCTTGTCGTCGCGCAGCACCTTGATCGCGACCTTGCGACCGACCTCGGGATCCTCGGCCTCGTAGACGGCGCCGACGCCACCGCGGCCGAGCAGCTTGATCACGCGGTAGCGGCCGAGCTCGGCGGGCAGCGACGGTCGCGAGTCGCGCGCCCGTGCCTGAACGGTTGCCGCCGTGCCGGACGCCGGTGTCTGAGTCCCTACTGTCTCGTTGTTGCGATCGGAACCCGGTCGGCCGGAGGCCGGCAACGGGGCTCCCTCGTCCTTACGGTCGGTACTCATCGCGGCGGTACCTCCAGGGTACGCCGGTTCAGAGGCGAACGCGCTCGAAGTGCGCGAGCTCCGCGAGCTCGTCGAAGCGCTGCTGGATCCTGGCGGTCGTCAGGTTGCGGATGCCGTCGACCGTGAACTGCTCGACGGCAAAGCTGCCCATCACGCTGCCCATGATCATCGCGGTGCGAATCGTGGTCGGCGACAGGTCGCCGGCGTACGCGAGGTACCCCATCAGACCACCGGCGAAGCTGTCGCCCGCGCCGGTCGGATCCTTGACGTCGGTCAGCGGCATCGCCGGTGCCGCGAACACGCCGCCGCCGTGGAACAGCAACGCGCCTGCGTCGCCGCGCTTGATGATCACCGACGTCGGTCCCATCTTGAGGACGTGCGCTGCCGCCTTGCGGAGGTTGTGCTCGCCCGCGAGCAGGCGCGCCTCTTCGTCATTGAGCATCAGCGTGTGGGTCTTCGCGAGCACCTTCTCGAGGTCGGCGCGCTTGATGTTGATCCACAGGTTCATCGTGTCGGTCGCGACGAGCGCCGGAGCGCGGACCTGCTTGAGCACGTCGAGCTGCAGCGCCGGATCGATGTTGCCGAGCAGCACGAGCTGAGCGTCCTTGTGGACGTCGTGCAGCTTGGGCTGGAAGTCGGCGAACACACCGAGGCGCGTGTCGAGCGTCTCGCGCGTCGCCAGATCGTCGGCGTACTTGCCGACCCAGTGGAACGTCTCGCCCTTGACGCGCTCGATGCCCGAGACGTCGATGCCCTGCGCCGCCATCTCCTCGAGGTACTTCGCCGGGAAGTCGTCGCCGATGACGCCGACGGCGGAGACATTCTTCGTGAAGTACGCCGCGGCGCGCGTGATGAACGACGCCGACCCGCCGAGCAGATCCTTGTGCAGGCCGAACGGACCGTCGATGTCGTCGAAGGCGACGGAACCGACGACGAGCAAGGAGCGATGGGCGCTGCGCTGGTGCATGGGTGCCGCTCTGGTACCATCGATTGCGCGTGGCGATCAATTCAGACGATCCCCCGATGCCGGCGTCGAGCGTCGACGAGCTACTGGCCGCCGGCCGCCACGACGATGCCGCCCGTGCCGCCCTCGACCAGGGTCTCCACGCCCGCGCTGCTGACCTTTACGAGAAGCTCTGGGACTTTCGCGGTGCGCTCGCGGCCTCGCGTGCCGGCGGCGACCTCACGCGCGCCCTGCGCTACGCTCTCGAGCTCGGTGATACCGCCGCCAGCTCCGAGCTCCTCACCACTCTCACCGCCGACGACGACGGCGCCCGCGCCGCCCTCGAGGTTCTCACCCGGATGCGTCGCCACGCCGAGGCGGCACCGCTCGCCGAGAAGCTCGGCGACACCAACCGCGCGATCGACCTCTACACCCGCGCCCGCAAGGACCTCGACGCCGCGCGGCTCCTCGAGGTCGTCGGCCGCGATCGCGACGCTGGCAAGCTGCTCGAGAAGGCACTCGACTTCGCCGCTGCTGCCGAGCGCGCCCCGATCCAGCTCGCGCTAGGCCGGATCCTCGCGCGCCGCGGCGCCTATCCTGAAGCCGCGCGCCTCCTCCAGGAAGCGCGCAAGACCCCCGCTCTCCGCGCCGACTCGCAGCGCCACCTGATCGCCACGCTCGCCGCGATGGGCCTGCGCGACGGCGCACGCGATGCGCTCCTCGAGCTGCGCACCACCGACGACTCCGTGTCCGCCGATCTCGACGCCTACCTCCGCGCGTGGCGCGACGAGGGCACCGAGCGCAAGGCCACCCGCGATCGCGAGCTCGTCGCCGGTCGCTACCGCCTCGATCGCCTTCTCGGCGCGGGCGCCTCGGGCCGCGTCTTCCTCGCCACGGACGAGGTCGCGGGTCGCCAGGTCGCGATCAAGATGTTCTTCGCCGCCGGTGCCCGCGGTGGCGCCGCCTACGAGCGCTTCGTGCGCGAGGCGCGCCTCGCCTCCACGCTACGCCACCCCTCGCTCGTCGAGGTCTACGACGTCTCCGTCGAGCGCGGCTTCCTCGTGATGGAGTTCCTCCCCGGTGGCTCGCTCGCCCAGCGCTTCGCGGCGGGCGAACGCCTCGCGCCGATCCAGACGCGCCGCATGGCGCTCGATGTGATCGGCGGCCTCGAGGCAGCTCACCACCGCGGCGTCGTCCACCGCGACGTCAAACCCGCCAACATCTTCTTCGACGCGCGCGGCACCGCGAAGCTCGGCGACTTCGGCGTCGCACACCTCGTCGACCTCGGCCAGACGCAGACGGGCGGCCTGATCGGCACGCTCGCGTACATGTCGCCGGAGCAGATCACGGGCGCCCCGATCTCGATCGCGGCCGACCTCTACGCTCTCGGCGTCACGATCTTCGAAGCGCTCACGGGTCGCCTCCCCTTCCTCGGTCCCGACTTCGTCGCGCAGCACCTCGGCGAGATTCCTCCACTCGCCTCGTCGGCGGGCGAGAACATTCTCGCGGCGTGGGACCCGATCCTCGCGAACCTCCTCGTCAAGAACCCCCGCGATCGCACCGCAACTCTCGCTGACCTTCGCCGCGAGATGGAAGCGATCGATCTCGGCGCCCGCGCCCCGATCACCCCACGCGCGCGCCGCGACAGTCGTCCGCACTCGATCGCCCAGCTCGCCGAGGAAGGCGAGGTCAAACCCCGCTACCAGTTCGAGACGCCGCTCGGCGCCACCCCACTCTCGCAGCTCGCGCGTGCCGTCGACACCGTCCTCGATCGCTCCGTCGTCATCGAGCGCTTCGACACCTCCGATGAAGCCACCAAGGCTCTCGAGCGCGGGCGCCTCCTCGGCCGCGTCCAGTCCCCGTTCGTGCAGCGCTGCCTCTCGCTCGATCGCACGACCCGCGTCGCCGTGTTCGAAGCGCCCTCCGGCGCCTCGTTCGCCGACGCCCCTCCGCAGCTCCCACCGACCGAAACCCTCCGCATGCTCAAACGCCTCGCACGCGGCGCCGCCGCGATCCACGAGCTCGGCGGCTGTCACGGCGGCATCTCGACGCGCACGATCGTCCTCGACGATGGTGCCTCACCGACGATGCTCGCGGCGGGCCTCGGCCTCGTACCCGATGCGCAGCCGATCGACGACGTCACGGCGATCATCGCGATCGTTGCCTCGATCGTCGGCTCGGAGCCGACCTTCGCGGCGCTCGCGCGCTCGGTGACCGAGGAAGTCGGCACGACGATCCCGACCTACCCGACCCCGGTCGATGGCGAGACGCTCTACGCCGCCGCCGACGCCGTCGACATCGCCGTGCTCGCCGCGCTTGGCTCGCGCTGACCACACGCTGCGGTTCACGAACCATCGCTCTGTCGACGCCACCACGCGGCTCGCTCCGCACCACACCGCCCAGGTGATCGCGTTCGGTCCCCTCCTCGACGGGGAGCCACTGACTCCCGACGAGCGCTTCGCGCATGGTTGGTACGAGCCCGCGCTCTGCGACGTCGTCGACGACGCTGGCGCACTCCGCTACGAGGTGTGGACCTGCAATGTCGACTGCGGAATCGTGTTCGTCGGTGGCACCACCACCGTTGTCGCACCGATCATCCAGTTCGGCTTCGCCGCGAACGATCTCGCGGCGTGGCTCGCCCTCGCTACCGCCACGCCGCTTCCGGAGCGAGTCGGTGCCGCGACGGTCAGCTGGGCGATCGACGAAGGCGGTCCGAGCCTGTGCCCGCACACCAACGAGATGACCGAGTGGCCGCGCACGATGCTGGAGATCGGTCCCGCCTGGTCCGTGCTCGTCGAGGCACTGCGCCCCTGGGATCTCACCGGCGCCCTGGTCGGCCTCGTGACGGCGAGCACCGGTTCCCGTTCGGAGACGCTCCGCGGTGCCTATGGTCCAGCGGCAGTGCACGACGCATCCGCGGTTTGCACCTACGCAACGCTGTTCGATGCGGTGCCCTCCGACGCCGTCACGCGCCTTCCTCAGCCGCTCGCGATCCTCGAGCGACTCGGCATCACGACCGGCGACGGCATCGACCTTCCGTGGATCGAGACGCAGCTCGCCGCGCTTCGCGAGCTCGTTCACACCGCCGCGGCGGCCAACGAGGGCCTCGCCGTGGTCGTTCGCTGAGCGAACTGGCTCGCGATAACGCCGACTTGCTGCCATCGCGCGACTTCGAGCAACGACCTTCGTCTTCCTGAGGGGAGGCTTTCAATCACCCCCCGGAGAATCCACATGGGCCTTGCAGAGAAGCGCGCAGCAGCCGAGTTCGAATCAACCGTCTACCCCGAGCAGAAGAAGCTGATCGATGCATCAGCCGGCTTCGACGTTCCGATCGAGGTCCGGTGGGACACCATGATGAAGCAGGAGAAGTACGTCGCGATGTGGCGGGACGCCTGGCCCAAGCTGTACTTCACACCGCTCGTCCACGTGTTGCAGCAGATCGGCATCGACCAGATGGGCAAGGACGCAATCAAGGAGACCCTAAAGAAGGTCGTCATCCAGGACACCAAGTCGTCGTACAGCTCTCAGTGGGCAGCGTTTGACAAGGCGACCGGCGTTCTCACCCTCGACCATCAATTCACCAACGTCGATGACGTCGCGAGTCGGGCGGACACGATGCGGAAGGTGCTCGAAGCGGCGATGTGACGTGGTGTCAGTCGGTGATCGTGATGACGCTCGCCGGGCCGAGGTTGCCGTTCAGATCGACGGCGCGGATCTCGACGTCGAACGAGAACGACCCGTGGAACGAGGAGTCGAACCGCCAGTTGACCTGGCCGTAGCCCGCGATCCGATCGCTGGTCGGGAACAGGAGGTTCGGCGGCGGCTGCCCCCCGACGATCGAGAAGCGATAGCCCATACGCTCCTCGGGCGTGCGGTCATCGTTCGCGTTGATCGAGAGCTGGATCGTGTTGAACCCGCCGCCACAGCTGTCGCAGCCCGCGCTGCTACGGCTCGAGCGGTAGATGTCGTAGGTCGCATCTGCCTGGCTCGGCGCCACCGTATCCGTGACGAACGCGGGGTCGCGCTCGTGCGGCCCGTAGTCGTCCTCGACCGGCGAGCAAGCGCCGGAGGGGCGAGGAATCGAGGGCGCGATGACGAGCAGGAGGAGCGCCGCGAGGTTCTTCATGGATTCTGCTTCAGCAAGACCAGCGCCATCCTAAGTCCTCGATCACATTCGCGAGAGAACGGACGATTCGCGACACGGTTGTCGCGTTTTGGGGGCTGCGTGCTAACCACGGGACTCGAGAAGGTCGATCTCGTGCTCGGCGCTCATACGCACGGAGGCCAGATCAATCCGGTGGTCGGGGTCGTGCACGTCCCGCTCGCCCGCCTCGAGACC
>JANOPP010000587.1:0-17327 GCA_031421915.1 Myxococcales bacterium
GGTGAACGACGCGATCGTCCAGTCTGGCGCGTGCGAGTGCCGCGCCTCGACGTGGGGGCCGCGGCCGTTCTGCACCATGTGGTGCACGAGGCTGATCGAGCCATCACCCGCGACCGTCGTCGTCAGGTACCCCGAAGGCCGGGTCTGCGACACGATGACGCGCTTGTCGGTGCGCGCCGGTCCCGCGGCGGTGCGCTTGGCCCGCGTCTCCACCGGTGGCGGCGGAAGACACGCCACGACGAACATCACGAGCACCCACACTCTGTGCATGGCAGCGAGGATACACTCCGACCTTCGCTGCATGCGCCAGGTCGACTTGCTCGTCATCGGCGGTGGTCCCTCGGGGATCTCGACGGCGCTCCACGTCCAGGCGGCAGCGCCGGCGCTGTCGATGCTCGTGCTCGAGAAGGAGCGCTACCCGCGCGAGAAGATCTGTGCCGGCGGCATCGGCGCCCGCGCGTTCCGGATCCTCGACAGGCTCGGCATCGGAGTCGATTGTCCGATGGTGAAGCTCGACGCGATCGCGCTGCGCGTCGGTGGCGAGGCGATCGTGACCCGCCAGCCGGGCCTTGGCGTCGTCGTGCGCCGGGTCGAGTTCGACCACGCGCTCGCGAAGCAGGCGATCGCGCGCGGGATCGAGGTCCGCGACGGCTGTGCAGTCGAGACGATCACGGTGACTGAGGACGGCGTTCGCGTCACGACGGAGAGCGGTGAGGAGATCCAGGCCCGCGCGATCGTCGGCGCCGACGGCGTCGCAGGCATCGTACGCCGGCAGGCGGGGTTCGCGCGCGGCGAGCTCCGCGCACAGGTCGTCGAGCTCGACACCGAGGGCGTCGCGCAGGACCTGCCGCGCGACACGGTCGTGTTCGACTTCGACACCCAGGATCTCAATGGCTACGCGTGGGACTTCCCGACCCTGGTCGACGGCGTGCCGAAGGTCTGCCGTGGCGCCTACGTGATCCGTAACCTCGGGCCGGACGACGTACGCAAGCGGATCGCGACGTACCTCGGCGAGCGCGGCCTCGACCCCAAGCGCTACCGGCACAAGCAGTTCGCCGAACGCGGCTGGGAGCCGGGGGCGGAGATCGCGAGTCCGCGCGTGCTGCTTGTCGGCGAAGCCGCCGGCATCGACATCGCCACCGGCGAGGGCATCGGCCAGGCGATCGAGTACGGCTCGGTCGCGGGGCCCTACCTCGCGCGCGCGTTCGCGAACGACATCCTGCGGTTCTCGGACTGGCGCCAGACGGTGCACGGCCATCACCTCGGGCGCCAGCTGCGGATCCGCCATGCGGCATATCGCTGGTTCTACGGACCGCGGCGCAAGACCGTCGAGCGCGTGATGCCGCAGCTCCCCGCGATGTTCCAGGTCGCGATCGAGGACTTCTCGGGGAGCCCGATGAGCAAGCTGGCATTGCTGCGAGGCGCCGGTCAGTTCCTGGCGGCATTCACCCGCGAGAAGATGCGCCCCGACTGAGCTACGATCCGGCGCAGGGCGTGGTGCCTGCGGCAGCTCGACCGGCTGCCAGGCCGACGACGGCCCGAGCGCTCGCGCACACCGCCGCGGCACGTCGCTTGCTCGATAGCGAGGCATGCACGTCGCTGTCGTCATGAATGCCGGAGCTGGCTCCGTCGGGAGCGCGAAGTGCGACGAGCGGAAGGCCCAGATCCTCGCGGCGTTCCAGGCCGCCGGGATCAGCGCCGAGGTCCACCTGTGCGAAGGCGCGCGCTTGACCGAGACCGCACGCTGCCTCGCCGCGACGGGCGTCGACGCTGTGGTGGCGGCCGGGGGCGATGGCACCGTGAGCGCCGTTGCCTCCGCGCTCGCCGGCGGCGCGGTCCCGATGGCGGTCCTCCCCCTCGGAACGCTCAATCACTTCGCGAAGGATCTCGCGATGCCGCTCGGCCTTGCCGACGCTGTCCAGGCGATCGCGAGCGGTAGCGTAGTCAAGGTCGACGTCGGCGAGCTCAACGGCCGTACGTTCGTCAACAACTCGTCGATCGGCCTCTATCCGGAGACCGTGATCCAGCGCGACGCAGATCAGAAGGCGAGCGGCCGCGGCAAGTGGACCGCGATGCTGCTCGCCGCGCTGCGCGTGCTGCGCCGGTTTCCGCTGCTGCGCGTCGGCATCGTCACCGAGTCCGGAACGCTGCGGGCGAAGACGCCGCTCGTGTTCATCGGTAACAACGAGTACACGGTCAACGTGCTCGAGCTCGGAGAGCGCAAGCGCCTCGATCGCGGCCAGCTCAGTCTGTACATGATCCGGGCGACGAGCCGGCTCAAGATGTTCTGGGTGATGGTCCGCGCCATCCTTCAGCGGCTCGACGCCGTGCGGGACTTCGAGAACCATACAGTCCGCGAGGCGGTCATCCGCACCGGGCATCGCCGACTCCGCGTCGCCATCGACGGTGAGGTGACGTTGATGCACCCGCCCCTGTACTACCGCTGCCGGCCGGGCGTCCTCGCCGTCATCGCACCACCCCTGGTGGCGGCTGCCACCGACGTGCCCATGGAGCCGGTCGACGCGACCTCGAACGGGGACGCCGCATGAAGACCATCGCCCACATCTCCGATCCGCACTTCGGCCGTGACCTGCCTGACGTCGGTGCGGGTCTCCTCGCCGAGCTCAATGGACCCGACAGGCCCACGTTGATCGCGATCAGCGGAGACCTGACCCAGCGCGCGCGGAGCTCGCAGTTCCAGGAGGCGCGCGCGTTCCTCGATCAGCTCACGGCCCCCTATCTCGTCGTACCCGGCAACCACGACATCCCGATCTACGACGTCTTCCGCCGCTTTCTCGATCCGCTGGGTCGCTACAAGCACCACGTCAGCAGCAACACCACCCCGTTCTACGAGGACGACGAGATGGTCGTCTGCGGCATGAACACCGCGCACGGCCACACGTTCAAGGACGGCCGGGTCCGCCCCGACGAGCTCGCGGTTGTCTGCGCGCAGTTCGCACTCCACCCGAAGCGGTGGAAGGTGTTGGTCGCGCATCACCCCTTCGTGATCCCGAATCAGGTCGCCGATCGCCACCTCGTCGATGGTGCAGCCGAGGCGATCGAGAGGCTCGAAGAGGTCAGCGTCGACCTCATCCTCACGGGCCACCTCCACGTGTCCTACGCGCGCGACGCGGATGCCGCGGGCTTTCGCAACAAGGACCACTCGATCTTAGGCGTCAACGCCGGCACCTGCATCTCGAGCCGCCACCGAGGAGAACCGAACAGCTACAACCGGCTCGCGATCTCCGGCGACGTGATCACGATCGTGAACCGGATCTGGGACGGCACGCAGTTCGTCGACGGTCCCGAGAAGGCGTATCGCCACGGCCGCGGCAGCGAGCGGCTGATCAAGATCGCGGAGACCGCTACTCCGGCGCCGTCGACCACGCGCGCCTAGCGAACACGAGCAAGAGACCCGCGAGGGCGAGCAGCACCGCGGAGATCAGGCCGTTGATCCAATCCGTCGACCCGACGGCCTTCTCGACGAGCATCCGGGTCTGCAGCACGAGCGCGACCACGGTCACCGACATCACCAGGATCATCGGCGCGACCACGTACCAGATCGGCTTGCCCTGCTTCTTCAGCCACACGGTGATCGCGAGCAGCGAGAGCCCCGCGAGCAGTTGATTCGACGTACCGAACAGCACCCAGAACTTGCGGAAGCTGCCCTGCCCCGCGAGGAGCAAGAACACCAGCGGAACGATCACCGTCGCCGCGGTCGTGAGGTATCCGGAGAGTTTGGTCGTGGTGCCGAACAGCTCCTGGAGGATGTAGCGCCCGAGGCGAGTCGCCGAGTCGAGCGTGTCGAAGATGAACGTCGACAGCACCATCGCGCCGAACGTCGTCGCGGTCACCGGATCCATGCCGGTCAGCGCGTGGAGGAACGCTCCGATGCCGCTGGCGTAGGCGGCGTCGGGCGGGATCATCTTGCCGTTCGCGGGCGCCGCCACGATCATGATCGTCGCGACGGCGATCACGGCGACGAATGCCTCGAGCAGCATCGCCCCGTAGCCGATCGGGTGGCAGTCCTTCTCGCGATTGATCTGCTTGGAGGTCGTCCCCGAGCACACGAGCCCATGAAACCCCGAGCACGCCCCGCACGCGATCGTGACGAACAGGAACGGAAACAGGAAGCCGCCGCCACTATCGAAGCCCTCGAACGCCGGGCGCTTGATCTCGAACCCGCCGAAAAAGATCCCGAGCGTGCCGATCAGGAGCGCAGCATAGAGGACGAAGCCTCCGAGGTAGCCGCGCGGCTGCAGCAGGATCCACATCGGGGACAGCGACGCGACGTAGCAGTACGCGAGGATCAGGACGACCCACAGCTCCCAGCGTGCCGCGAGCCATGTCGAGTGCTCGGTCCCGAACCACACCGCGACGAAGATGAGCGGCACGAAGATCACGGTCTGGATCCACAGCTTCGGCTTCAAGTAGCGGTCGACGAGGCCCATCACCACGGCGAGCGCGAGGTAGAGGATGCCCGCGAGTGCGACGGCGCCACCTTGATCGAACGTCGACACGATGCCGGGCTGCGCCTTGGTCGTGAACGAGCCCGCGGTGACATCGACGAACGCGACGATCACGTAGATCAGCGCGAGCCAGATGAACATCAGCATCGCGAGCCACGCGCGCTTGCCGAGATTGACCTTCGCGACCTCGGCGATCGAGCGTGCGTCGTGCCGCACGGAGGCGACCAGCGTCGTGAAGTCGTGAACCGCGCCGATGAACACGACGCCGACCACGATCCACAGGATCGCCGGGAGCCAGCCGAACTGTTGCGTCGCGAGGATCGGCCCGACGATCGGTCCCGCGGCTGCGATCGCGCTGAAGTGCTGACCGAACAGGTAGAACGGCTTGGTCGGGACGAAGTCGATGTCGTCGCGGCGGGTGTGCGCGGGGGTGTCAGTGCTCGAAGCGAGGTTGTACTGCCGCGCGATCAGCCGGCCGTAGAACCGGTAGCCGAGCGCGAGCACGACCAGCACGGTCGCGGCGATGACGGGGAGGCTCACGCCGCGAGCATAGTGCAATCCGGGACTTAGCAGCGACGCCGAGAAATCTCGAGATCTATGTCGATCGGACCGAGCGTCGATCGTCGTGAGGTTGGAGCCACGGTACACAGCGGCTCGACAAGGAGAGTGCGGATGCGCGTCATGGTGATCGTCAAGGCAACGAAGGACTCCGAGGCTGGTGCCAAGGCTACGGACAAGCTGCTGTTCGACATGGGCAAGTACAACGAGGAGCTGGTGAAGGCCGGCGTCATGCTCGACGGTGCCGGCCTGAAACCCAGCTCCACCGGCGCCAGGGTGCAGTTCAGCGGCACCCTGCGCACGGTCGTCGACGGCCCGTTCGCCGAGACGAAGGAGCTGATCGCTGGGTACTGGCTGTGGCAGGTCAAGTCGCTCGACGAGGCGGTCGAGTGGGTCAAGCGCTGCCCGAACCCGATGTACACCGACTCGGAGATCGAGATCCGCCCCCTGTACGAGCTCGCCGACTTCGCGGACGCCAGCCCGGAGGCCCTCGCGCCTCACCTGAAGAACGAGCGCGACCTCGCTCGCACCTGATCACCCGATAGTGGTCTGCTCGCAGCGTGACTGCGTCGGCCACTCATCGCGCGATCGAGGCGGCGTTCAAGATCGAGTCGGCGAAGTTGATCGCTCGACTCACGCGGATCGTGCGTGACGTCGGCGTTGCCGAGGAGCTCGCGCAGGATGTCCTGGTCCTCGCACTCGAGCGATGGCCCGTGGATGGCATGCCCGAGAACCCGGCGGCGTGGCTGATGACCACAGCGAAGAACCGCGCGATCGATCGGGTGCGGCGGCACAAGCTCGTCGATCGCAAGCACGAGGAGCTCGGCGCGGACCTCGAGATGAACCAGGAGCCACCCGATCTGATCGCTGCGCTCGACGACGACATCGGCGACGACCTCCTGCGTCTCGTGTTCACCGCGTGTCACCCGGTGCTCGCACCAGAGGCGCGCGTCGCACTCACGCTGCGCCTGATCGGCGGACTGGCAACACCGGAGATCGCGCGCGCGTTCCTCGTCGCCGAGCCGACGATCGCGCAGCGGATCGTGCGTGCGAAGCGGGCACTCGCCGACGCGCAGGTGCCGTACGAGGTGCCGCGCGGGCCCGAGCTCACCGAGCGACTCGCGTCGGTACTCTCGGTGATCTACCTCGTGTTCAACGAAGGATACTCGGCCACCGTGGGCGACGACTGGATGCGCCCCGAGCTGTGCCAGGACGCGCTACGCCTCGGCCGGATCCTCGTCGGCCTCATGCCGCAGCAGCCGGAGATTCATGGCCTGGTCGCCCTGATGGAGATCCATGCGTCGCGATCGGCGGCGCGGATCGGGCCGACGGGCGAGCCCGTGCTGCTGCTCGAGCAGAACCGGGCGCGGTGGGACCAGCTCCTGATCCGCCGCGGGCTCGCAGGCCTCGCGCGGGTCGAGGAGCTCGGGGGTAGCCGTGGTCCCTACGCTCTGCAGGCCGCCCTCGCCGCCTGTCACGCACGGGCGCGCACCGCAGAAGAGACGGACTGGCCGCGGATCGCCGCGCTCTACGCGGTCCTCGCCGAGGTGATGCCGTCGCCGATCGTCGAGCTCAATCGCGCCGTCGCACTCGGGTTTGCCGACGGTCCGGCGGCCGGACTCGCGGTCGCGGATCGGCTCGTCGACGAACCGGCACTCGCGAGCTACCACCTGTTGCCTGCGGTCCGCGGCGACCTCCTGACCAGGCTCGGCCGGCTGTCCGAGGCCCGCGCCGAGCTCGAACGCGCCGCGTCGCTGACCCGCAACGAGCGCGAGCGGAAGCTGCTGCTCGATCGCGCGGCGTCGTGCGGCTCGATTCCGCCGATCGTTCGCTGATCGACGCTACGGCCGCGGGCCGTTGGATCCGGAGTCCTCGAGGCGCCGATACAGCGAGCGCCGATCGATCCCGAGGACCCGCGCGGCGTGGGTCTTGTTCCCGCCGACACTCGAGAGGACTTGCCGCACGTAGCGGCGCTCCATCTCGGTCAACGGGATCATCTCGGCAGGCGAGTCCGTCGGGATCTCGAGGCGCGCCGACTCGAACTTCTGGATCTTGACCGGCAGCGTGGTCAGGTTGATATCCTTGCCGTCGCACAGCGCGACCGCGCGCTCGATGCATTTCTCGAGCTCACGCAAGTTGCCAGGCCAGTCGTAGGCCATGAGCTTGCGCGCGGCGTCCTGCGCGATCGCGACCGGGGGCTTGCCGGTGCGTGTGGCGATCCGCGTGAGGATGTGTTGCGCGAGCACGAGAACGTCGCCGGCACGGGCGCGCAGCGGCGGCACCGGGATGGCGACGACATTGATCCGGTAGAAGAGATCCTCGCGGAACCGCTTCTCGTCGACCTCGGTCTCGAGATCGCGATTCGTCGCGGTGACGACGCGGGCCTCGAACGGCATCTCGTTGTCGCCGCCGACCGGGCGGACGGTGCGCTCCTGGAGGACGCGCAGCAGCTTGACCTGCATCTCGAGGGGCATCTCGCCGACCTCGTCGAGGAAGATCGTGCCCCTGCCGGCCTGGAGGAACAGGCCCGGGCGCGACGTCTTCGCATCGCTGAATGCACCGCGGACGTGACCGAATAGCTCGCTCTCGAGGAGTGGTGCGGGCATCGCACCGCAGTTGATCGCGACGAAGGGCTCCTTCGCGCGCGGCGAGAGCTCGTGGAGCGCGCGAGCGACGAGCTCCTTGCCCGTGCCGCTCTCCCCGGTGATCAGCACCGTCGCGTCGCTGTCCGCGACCTGGCGGATCAGCTCGGTGGTCTGGCGCAGGGCAGAGCTTGTGCCAGCGATCGTGGCGATCGGCAGCTCGCGATCGACAGCGGCGCGGAGGCGCTTGACCTCTTGTCGAACGGACAGGTGATCGAGGGCGCGGCGGATCGCGACCTCGAGCGCATCGATCTTGACCGGCTTGGTGATGAAGTCGTACGCGCCGGCGCGGATCGCCGCGACTGCGGTGTCGAGAGCGCCGAGCCCGGTCAGAACGATCGGCAGCAGATCTGGGTGGCGCTCGTGAAGCTGGCCACAGAGATCGACGCCGGACATCCCGGGCATCTGCACATCGGTCACGACGACATCGAACGAGCGCGAGCGCAGGCGCTCGAGGCACGCATGAGCAGACTCGACGGCATGAGCATCAAAGCCGCGGCCCCGGAGGGCATCGCACAGTAGCGATCGGGTGTCGTCGTCGTCATCAACGATGAGAATGGATCCGGTCATGTTCGCCTCACGACGAATGCTCGCACCGTGCCACCGTGCGAGAACGCCACGTGCGGATCACCGAGCGACCTGATTCCCGACGAGGATCGCCGATTCCAGCCTGCCGCCGATCTCGCCCACCCCGCTGCGCGCATTCGCCCGTCGAGCGTCATAGCACGCCGATCTGTGCGCCCGCGCTCGGCGTGCATCCAAGTGCGCGATTCCCGGATGCCACACGGGCCTCTCAGCGGCGCCTGCGCACGGCATGGTTCGCGCACTGTCGGGTCGTATGCTGCTCGCAGACACCCTGCATCACGTCTCGATCCTCGTCGTCGAGGACGATCTCGACACCTGCGAGCTCTACGAGAAAGCGCTTCGCGCCTCGGGTGCGGACGTCCGGTGCGCAAACAGTGTCGCCGCCGCGCTGACGCTGATCGCGGACGAGCGACCCGACGTCGTCCTCTGCGACCTCCACCTCCCCGGAGTCGATGGCTACGAGCTCCTTCGCGAGCTCCTCGCCGACCCCGAGCTCGCGAGCATCCCGGTCATCGCGATCAGTGGCAGCCATCCCGAGCTCGAGCGCGATCGCGCCCTCGAGGCGGGCTTCGCCAGGCACCTCCCGAAGCCCAGCAAGCTCCGCGAGATCGTGACTGCGGTCGCCGACCTCGCAGCGTAGGTCCTCGGCTCGCCGCCATGCGCGGTATAGATGATGGCGATGTGGCGTGTGCCCACCACCTGGAGCTCGGAGCCGGACACTGCGGCTGCATGGGCCGCTGCCCAGCCGTTCCCGCACCTCGTGGTCGATGACTTCGTTGCCGACGAGTCCCTGGCCGAGCTACTCGCGATCCTCGACGAGGAGCCCGTGCAGCCCTACGAGGGCGACATCTTCGCGTTCGAGGCGACCGCGCCCGAGCCGACGACCGCGGAGCTGCGCTCGTTGCGAGACCAGCTCGCCGCAACGCTGGCACCTACGCTGTCGCGCGTGACCGGAAAGTCCGTGACGCGCGTCGACCTGCGCGCCTATGCGTATCGGCCAGGACACTATCTTCTTCCGCACTCCGACCATCGGGTGGGGCTCGCGCGCGCACTCGCGTACGCGTACTACCTGCCCTCGCCCACCCCGCCTGTCGGCGGGGAGCTCGAGCTGTTCGACTGCCGGGTCGAAGGCGGCGAGATCGTGGCGACGGACAGCGCCCGGTTGATCGAACCGCGCGCGAATCGCCTCGTGGTGTTCGACGTCAGCGATGTCTCGCTCCACCAGGTTCGCGAGGTGCTCGGCGGCCTGCGGATCTCCCTCGCGGGTTGGTTCCACCCGTGATCGATCTCGGCGACCTGCTGACCGCCCGGATCGCGAGAATCGTCCCCGATGCGATCGGCGCCGGGCGCGCAGCGGAGCTCCGTGAGCGGTTCGCGACCACTGGCTACACACGCTATGCGCTGGTCGATCGAGGGAGCTACGACGAGCTTCGCGCCCCGAGCGAGCTCGAGCTGTTCGCCGCCCTGATCGCGATCGCGAGCGAGGTGACCGAGCGTCCGCTCACGCTGGAGGAGGCCCGCGTGCTTCGCCTCGGCCCCGGCGACTACCTCCTCGCCCACCACGATCGGAGTCGCGACCCGGGCCACGTCGAGCTGATGCTCGATCTCTCCCCGGCCACCGTTCCGGGTGCCGCGGTCCACTATCGGCGTGATGGCAATGTCACGTTCGTGGTGCCGTCGCAGCCGTGCGCCCTGTCGATCATGGGCCGCGACCCGAGCGTGACGTGCAACCACACGTACGTCAGCAAGCTCCATGCGGACGCGTCGATCGTTCGCCTCGTCCTCCTGCTGGCCGGCCGCTAACCGATCCCGTCGCGGTCTCGCGCGAGGTGTTCGTCGCCTCGATCGACTTCGCCGCGCAGGGTCAATTCTACGTGCGTCGCGATCTCTCGATCACGGTGCGCCGCAGGCGATCCACGCGGCGAGCATCTCGCGCTCGGCCAGGCTTGGCGTCGCCCCATCAGGCGGCATCGCGTCGTTGGTCGCATCCGGGCCCGAGCCCGCCGCCTGATCGACGTGGTCGGCGACCTGGAGGACGCCGAGCCGGCTATCGAAGTCGTGATACAGGGTCGCGCCCATCCGGGCGTCGCCGGTCAGCGTCGACGAGTGGCACCGCGTGCAATAGCTCTCCATGAACGGTTGACCGAACGAGGCGTAGGTCAGCGTCGACATGGGAGGGCACGTCGTCCCCGTCTTGGGTCCGAGCACCGCGGTCTCGCCCGAGCAGCAGCCATCACCGTGGCCCATCGTGAACAGGAGGAGCGTGGAGGCGAGTACGAGGGTGCGAACACCGAGGCGGAGCTTCACGGCGGGTCCAGGTTAGCAGTACGAGGCGCTTCGCGCATCGGATCGAACGGTGCGCCAGGTCACCCCGGCATCCCTCCCCTCGGCAGGCTAAGCTCGACGTCATGCAACGGCTTGGCGCGCTCGCAGTCCTCCTCGTCGGTTGTGGCTCACCGGTCGCCTCCAGGCTCGAGCTCGGCCAGCCACCGTCGGAGTGGTTCGAGCCATCGACGGGAGGCACGAGGCTGGCGCAGCTCGAGGGCAGCGCGTGGGAGCTCGACATCGATCCGGCGCTCGGCACGCCACGGATCATGCGCGGCGAAGGCATCCCGTTCTGCGCGGCCGGCGTCTCCGAGCCCGAGCTCGAGGCGGCCGCCCTCGCCTACGTGCGCGAGCATGCGGACCTGTTCGGCACCGCCGAGTTTGTCTCCGCCGGTGCCGTGATCGCGCCGGAGCTGTCGACGATCTCACTCGCGCAGCGTCACCACGGCGTGCCCGTGGTCGCGGGCCACCTCGGGCTCACGATCAAGAACGGCCGGCTGTTCCTCGTCCTCGGCACGACCTATCCAATCCGCGATCTCGATACGACCCCGCGCATCAACCTCACGCGTGCGATCGCGTCGGTCCGCGGCGTGCTCGCGACCGCCGCGACGGGCGACCACGACAACGCACGCCTGGTGATTCTCCCCGAGCGCGGCCCCGGCTCGGTTCGGTATCGGCTCGCCTGGGAGGTCACCGCGTGGCGCGGCGAGGAGCAGGCTGTCGTCTACGTCGATGCGCACGGGGGCAGCGTGATCTCTGGCTACGACGCCCATCGCTACGACTACCCTGGACGCGCGACCAACCACGTCGACGAGCGCACGGTCGGTGATGCCGTCGTCGAGCTACCTGCCGCGCACCTGCGCCTCGGCAGCTCGCGCGGCACCGCGATGACCGACGGCAACGGCGCCTTCAAGTTCCCGGGCAAGGCAGGTCCGCTGATCGTTCGTTCGAACCTCTACGGTGCGTACGTCGACGTGCAGAACCTCGACGGGCCAAACGCGACGTTCCTCGGGATGATGCGGCCCGAGTCCGCGTACGAGCTGGAGTGGACGGAGTCGCGATCGACGCCCGAGGAGCGCGACGTATTTCGCGGCGCGACTGTCACCAATCGCTACGTCGCGCCCGTGTTCCCGACGGGAATCCCGTGGCTCGACCGACCGATCCTCGCGAAGGTCAATCACAAGCGCACGTGCAACGCGTACTGGAACGGCAGCTCGATCAACTTCTTCCAGGCCGGCAACGGCTGCAACAACACCGGACGAATCTTCGACGTGGTCGCCCACGAGTGGGGCCACGGCTTCGACTCGAACGCACCGGGCGCCGCGATCGATGGCGCGCTCGGCGAGTTCATCGGCGACCTGATCTCGTTCGTCCAGACCAAGAGTCCGTTGCTCGGCCCCGGCTTCCTCACGGACGGCAAGGCCGTCCGCGATCTCGAGGATCCGAAGTACGAGTGCTACGACCCCAAGAAGCGCGAGGTCCACGCGGCCGGGCACCTGCTCGGCTCGGTGATGTGGGACGTGTTCCTCGACCTCCAGGCCGCCGGCGTCACCGGCGATCGTCTCAAGCGACTGATGCTGTTCCCGATCGCGATCGTACAGACGCGCGCGGGCTGGTACAGCGGCATGCTCGCCGTCGACGACGATGACGGGAACTTGCTCAACGGCACGCCCAACGAGTGCCTGATCTACAACCAGTTCAAGGCGCACAGCTGCAGCGGTACGCGATGGCCCGGGATCCCCGACAAGGATCCTCCGGGCTGCGTGCAGTAATCGACCCGGGCGTCAGAGCGGCCGCAGCGCGGCGAGCAGAACGTCGATCTTCACGGGCTTTGCGAACCACGCATCGAACCCTGCGGCAGTCGCGGCCTCGTGATCCGCCCCGCTCGCAAAGCCGGTGATCGCGATCAGCCGGATCGGGGTCGCCTGTTCGCGAATCACGCGCGCTACTTCGTACCCGGACATATCGGGAAGCCCGATGTCGATCACCGCAACATCGAGATCGCCTGCGGCGATCCGCTGGACCGCGCCGGCGCCGTTCGACGCGATCTCGACGCGGTGACCCTTCAGCGCGAGCATCTCCGCGAGCATGTCGCGAGTGTCCTCGAGGTCATCGCAGATCAGGACGCGGAGCACGTAGATCCCTGGTGGGACCACTCCAGGGATTCGTCACCGAAATCGGCTCGGGGACGCTCTCACGCGGCAAAGACGAGGTGGATCCGCGGCGCGGGCAGATGCCCGGCGATCGGTGCGGTCACGAGACTCGTCATCGAACAGAAGGCACACACGCACACGCCGCCGGCACCAGGCGCGGAGAGGCCGCCACCGCAGTGAGGACAGACCAACGCGGTGACAGGCGTGCTAGCCGTGACCGACGAGACGATGCCGATCGTGAACGTGCCAAGGAGCGCGTGTCTCGACGTGGCGCTCCCCGGCGGCCGGGCGAGCACGACGACAAAGCCGCAGGAGTTGCAGGTCAACCGGCCACCCGCCACCTCCGCGGCCAGCGAGCCCGTCGTGCATGCCAGGCACGCGCGGCCACCGGCCGCGACGATACAGGTGACACCGTGCGCCGTCTTGTCCCGGAACGTCCGCTCGGTTCCCGCTCCCCCGGCACAGAACGTCAGCAGCGGCGCGACCGCGTCACTCGCGATGGCCACCGGCGTGGCACACGAACCACAGCGGACTGGCTCGCGGATCGACGTCAGTTGAATGACGGACGGACAGGCCGGGCATGGCATCGACCACTCCGAGATCACCACGCGCATGCAGAATCGTACCTCGACCCTACGGGCGGTCGATCCACGCCTCGGTCGCGATCTTTCCGAGGTTCGGCTTCGAGCAGTCCTTGTACGTCGGTCGGATCGATCCCATCGCCCACGGTCCCGAACCTCGGCACGGCACGTAGTGATCCTGCCGGCGCGGCGGGAAGCCGACGATCTTCGGCATGGCCGAGCGGGTCCCGACAAACGTCGACAGCCAGAACGCGGCCGGCCACTCGATCTCCCAGACGACGTTCGAGCGCATCGGGCGCTTCGCTCCATCGAGCGCAGGAGCGAACGTCAGCTTGAACGCTTCGGCGATCGCGATCTTCTCGAGGTCGTAGCCCGGCTTGTTGAGAAACTTCACCCGGGTGACAGCGCCGGCCTCGTCGACCTCGAGCAGCATCCACGCCTTGGTCCATGCATCGCTGAGGATCGCGCGATCCGAGTACGGCGGCGCCTTCTGCTTCACGAAGTTCGTGGGCTTCGGCGGTGTCGCCGGCGCGACCGTGCCCTCGATGACGATCACCTCGCCCGGCACATCGCGGATCGGCGGCTCCTCCTCGGCGGCTGCGGTGCCCGCGACGACGATCAGAACGAGGAACAGGACGAGGGATGCGCGGCCGGCCATCACCCGACGATAAGCGGGTCACCTGCCCCGCCGCGCCTCCGCCCGATCACACACGATCACGGCCGGCGACCACGCCACCGGTCGCTGTCGCAGTCACCCGCCGCAGCCGCTCGATCGCCTTGCGCATCGCTGCCTCCGGGAACGCGCGGTCTGGGTTCACCGCGAGCTGGGCGAGCCGCTTCTCCGTCACCTTGATCGCGTCCACGGCGTCACGAGCGCCGAGCCCCGTTGCGAGCAGCACCTCGATAGACTTCAGCGCCCCGCCATAGGCCGCGAGGGCGAGCGGGCTGCGTCCCCACTCGTCCTTCACCGTCGAGCTCGCACCGAGCGCGAGGAGCAGCTTCACCATCGCGACGTCGTCGTGCCACAGCGCGTTGTGAAGCGCTGTGTAACCACCGTGGCGCTTCGTGAGGTCGTAGCCAGCGACGACGAGCTCCTTCGCGAACGACCGCGGCACCTTGCCCCACAGCACGTAGCGCATCGGAGACTCGCGGCCAGGCCGGCGCTTGTTCACGTCCGCACCCGCGGCGAGCGCCTCGCGTGCTCTCTTCACATCCCCGTTGGCCAGCGCAGTCTCGAGCTGCAGCTCGAGGCTCGCCTTCGCCGCGGCCCGTTTGCGCGGAGCGGGCTCGACCTCCCAGGGGACCTTCCGGATGTGCGAGCCACCCAGCACCGTCAGCGGCTTCTTCGGATCGATCACGGAGATCGAGGCGAGCAATCTACCGGCGTTCGGCACGCGAGCACCGGCTCCGACGCCGAGCGCCTTGCGGAGGCGCGCATAGTAGCGGTCCGCCGACTTCTCGAGCATCGCGATCTCCGCGAGCTCGATCGTCACGTACGTACCCTTGGAGCTGCGCAGGGCTGAGGCGAGCTGCGCGGCGCGCTCGGTCAACGAGCCCAGCCTCGGCACTGCACGCTCGATCCGCTTCACCGCTGCGTCGAGGCGACCGAGTGCATCGCGCTTGGATGCGAAGGGCGCCGGCGCGCCGACATCATCTCCTTCCTCGTTGCGGATGACATCGGTGCGCAGGTCGCTTGGACGAAACAGCGCGAGCCACAGCAGCGGCACGGTGTAGACCGCGCCCGCCACGGTGTCGCGCTCCGGCTTGAACGTCGGATCCTGATAGCTCGGGTACGTCCGACGAAACGTCGAGCAGCAGAGGTAGGCGCGGTTCGCCATCTACTCCTTGGCCGCGCGCTTCTTCTCGCGAAGCATGAACAGGTAGAGGCTCTCGACCTTCTCGCGCGCCCACGGCGTCTTGCGCAGGAACTTGAGGCTCGACGGGATGCTCGGGTTCTCCTGGAAGCAGTGAATCTTCACTTGCTGCCCGAGCTCTGACCACCCGAAGTGAGCGACCAGCTCCGTCACGATGTGCTCGAGGGTGATCCCGTGCAGTGGATTCTTGGGCTGCTTGGGCGGCTCGGTCGACATCGCACGTCAGTCTACCGGCACTAGCGCTTGGGCGGAGCTGCTGCCCGGCGCGTCATGCCGAACTTGTCCTCGCTCGGACCGGTCTCGGCATCGCCCTTGACCTCGAAGTTCATCGTGTTGACGCCCGCCTGGAACGTCGACGCTTCGCCTTCCCAGACGATTGCATCGTCGCCGAAGCGACCGCGGATCCGCTGATCGATCAACGGCATCGGATCATCGAGCGTTCCGATGAGCTCGCTGAGCGCACCGTCAATGTGGTCCGGCTGTGTCACCAACCGACTCTAGTAGGTCGAGCCAGAAATGGAAGTCTTCAGAAGGCGCAGGAATCCCTTCCGGTCAGCATCGCTGTAAGGTCGTGGCGGTGCGGCTCGTCGACTATGCCAAAGCGCATCTGGCCACCGTCCCGGTCGGCTCGGTCGGCCCTCTGATCGCGTCCGGCGGCATCACGATTGGGGGCCGGATCGGCCTCATGACCGAGCCCGTCGAGCCCGACGACGTGCTCGCCATCGTCCCCGCCCCGTACGCCGCCTCACTCCCGCTGGTGCCCGAGCAGCGCGCCCTGACGATCTGCTTCGAGGACGACGACCTCCTCGTCGTCGACAAGCCCTCCGGGATGCACGTCCACCCGATGGGCCCGTACCGCACCGGCACGCTGATCAACGCACTGCTCGCGCATGCCGGCGCGACGGCGGACTATCCGTGGGCCGCCTGGCGACCTCACCCGGCCCATCGCCTCGATCGGGCAACCAGTGGCCTCGTGATCATCGCGAAGCGCGCCGCGATCCACGAAGCACTGCGCGCGAGCTTCTCGGCGCACGCGGTCCATCGCCGCTATCGCGCCACGGTGCATGGCCACCTCTCGCTCGATGCCGGCACGATCGACGCGCCGGTTGGCCGCGATCCCACGTGCGACTACCGGCGGGCGATCCTGCCGGTCCTCGACGGCGGTCAGTCCGCGATCACGCACTACCGCGTCATCGAGCGCCGCGCCGACGGCACGACCGTGCTCGACGTCGAGCCCGCGACCGGCCGCACCCACCAGATCCGCGTTCACCTCGCGAGCATCGGCCACAACATCGTGGGCGATACGATCTACGCCGTCGGCAGCGCCGGCCGGACGGATGCGAGCCAGGCGATCGCGCTGCGCGCCGTCGAGCTGCGGTTCGCGCACCCGACCGACGGCCGCACGATCACCTGCGTCGTAGGATGACGAGATGAACCGGCCGATCCTCCGGGGCGATCTCTACTGGGCGGCGATCCAGAAGCCGGGCGACGACGTGCCCGCTCTCGCCCACCCACACGTCGTCGTGCAGGACGACGTCTTCAATCTCTCTCGGATCGCAACCGTGATCGTGTGCGCGCTGACGACCAACCTCCACCGCGCAACCGAGCCGGGCAACGTGTTGCTCGCCCCGGGCGAAGGCGACCTACCCGCGCAGATTGTCGTGGTCGTCTCGCAGGTCTCGTCGATCGACAAGACGCGCCTGGGGGAACGCATCGGCTCGCTCGCCGCCGAGCGCGTCGAGCAGATCATCGCCGGGTTGCGCTTCCAGCAAGCCTCGTTCGCTCGCTAGCAAGGTAGGTTGGTGCTGCATGGCGAAGCGGAAGCCGGCGGCACGGGCGAGGATCGCGCCGCGGGCGAAGACGAAGGTCGCGAGAAAGACCAGGCCGGTCGCGAAGCCGAAGGCGAAAGCGAAGCTGGCATCGACGAGGCCGGCCAAGAAGGCGCCCCCGACGACGAAGCACGCCGCCGCGAAGAAGAAGCCCGCGAGCGAGCGCCCAGCACCGAAGAAGAAGTCGGCGCCGACGACGAGGCGCGCCGGACCGATGCGCGCCGTGCCGAAGCGCGCCGCACCGAAGCGCGCCGCACCGAAGCGCGCCGTGCCGAAGCGCGCCGTGCCGAAGCGCGCCGCACCGAAGCGCG
>JANOPP010000588.1:0-15147 GCA_031421915.1 Myxococcales bacterium
CAGGTCAAGCGATGCCACGCCGAGCCTCCGGCAAGCTCCGGCAGTCCTCTGCAGATGGGCCCACTCGGCGAAGTTGTTGTCGGGCGAGGTCGCGAGATCGTACGGAAACCCGCTCGCGAGCAACGCGTGATCGAGCCGTGCAGTCGCGCTCACGCGAAGCGGCATGCCGGTGCCATCGTGGGCACCGCCGGTGCGCGACGCCTCGAACCACCACCCGAGTCCCGGTGCAGCGACCACCCCAGCCAGCAGCGTCCCGCGATCCTCCACCGCGATCGAGACCGCCCAGATCGGGAGCCCGTGCGCGAAGTTCACCGTGCCGTCGATCGGATCGACGAGCCAGCGTAGGCCCGACGCGGCCCCTGCTCCTTGGCCCGCCTCCTCGCCGAGCACGGGGATTCCCGGCGCATGCTCTTCGAGCACGGTGCGGATGAGCTCCTCGGAGCGCAGGTCCCACTCGGTCACGAGATCACGGACGTTCGCCTTTTCGCGGATCGCCTCGGGCCGCGCGGTCTGGAGCAGCTTGGACGCAGCACGCGCTGCGACCTGTGCGGCGCCGAGCAGCTCGAGGTGCATCAGAGGAGGTTCATCAGAGGTCGAGGCGCATCGCGACGAGCTGCGAGCTCTTGCCGCGCTCGGGGTCGCCGATGTGCATGAAGGTCTCGCTCGACGACACAGCCTTGGAGAGGGTCGAGCGATCGACGACGCGGAACCCGAACTTCGCGGCAAAGAAATCGCTCGCCGTCTCGGTGAGCAAGTAGATCCGGCGCACACCGCGCCAGCGCGCCTGGCTGACCGCCATGTCGGCGAGCATCCAGCCGTAGCCGGCGCCGCGGAACTGCTGATCGACCGCGAGCGAGTGCAGGATCGCGTCGTCGCCGTGGACCTCGAGGGCGACCACGCCAGCGAGTCCGGTCTCGTTGCGCAGCGTGAAGAACGCTGCCATCTGCTCGTCGCGCGCGGGCTCCGCGAGGCCAACCGACGCGAGCAGCGTCTTGACCTGTGGGTAGTCGGGGCGGTGCGCGGGGCGCATCGCATCGCCGATCGCATCGAGGAGCTTGTCGTGCAGGCCATCGAAGCTCCCCGACGACAAGACGCACACGACATCGCCGGGGGCCGCGCTCTCGGCCAGCTGCTTGACGATCGCGTCGACCTCGGGCGTGTACGCAGCCTTGGTGCCGCGCTGGTGCAGATCGAGCGCGAGCCGCTCGGGATCGAAGCGATCTGCGGCAGGGATCTTCGACGCGTCGTAGAGGCGACCGACGACAACCTCGTCCGCGTACGCAAACGCGTCGGCGAACTCGCCCTGGAACGTCTTGCGCCGGCTCGTCGCGGAGCGCGGCTCGTACACCGCGATCAGGCGGCGCTTGGGGTACCGCTTGCGAAGCGCCTTGAGCGTCTCGCGCACCGCAGTCGGATGATGCGCGTAGTCGTCGAGCACGGTCACGCCACCGGCGATGCCGCGCAGCTCCTGCCGGCGGCGCACGCCCGCGAAGCTCGACATCCCGCGCTGGATGTCGCGGATCGGGACACCGCGTGCGTGACACACGGCGATCGCCGCGAGGCAGTTCGCGACGTTGTGACGGCCGACGAGCAACGTCTCGAACCGCTCGAGCTTGTCGTTGCCGTGGTGGACGTCGAACGAGACGCGGCCGCTCTTACCTACCTCGCTGTTGCTGGCCCACCACGTCACGCCCGCAGGCGGGGTGCCGTCGGCATCGTCGACCACGATGTACTGCTCGACCTTGCAGCCAGCGAGCTTGGCGATCGCGAGCGCGTCGGGCGAATCTGCCGCCACGACAAGCAGCCCATCGGGCGGCAGCAGTGCGGACAGCTTCTTGAACGTGTCCTTGACCGCGTCGAACGACGCGAAGATGTCGACGTGGTCGAGCTCGACCGACGTGAGGATCGCGGTGTTCGGCCGGTAGTGGAGGAACTTGGGTCCCTTGTCGAAGAACGCGGTGTCGTACTCGTCACCTTCGATGACGAAGTCCTCACCCTTGCCGAGCCGGTAGCCCTGCCCGAGCGCGACCGGTACGCCACCCACGAACAGCGAAGGATCGCGGCCCGCGTCCTGGAGGATGTGTGCGATCAGCGAGGTCGTCGTCGTCTTGCCGTGCGTCCCACACACGACGATCGAGTGCTTGCCGTCGAGGAGGCGCTCACCCAGCACCGCGGGGAACGACGTCAGCGTCGCGCCCTGGGCCTGCGCCGCGAGCACCTCGACGTGATCCTTGCCGTGGACGTTACCGACCACGACGAGCTCGGGCTTCCACGCCAGGTTGGCTTCGCCGTACGGCATCATCACGGGGACATGGAGCGCAGCGAGCTGCTCGCTCATCGGCGGATACACGGCGGCGTCAGATCCACGGACCTCGTGTCCTGCCTCCGCGAGGAGACCGGCGACTGCACCCATCCCGGTGCCCCCGATTCCAATCAAGTGAATCTTCACGCCGGCGCGCAAGGTACCCATGAGACCTCGTCGGGTAAACCCCCGAGATCGGCTATTCTCGGACCCGGAAATGGACCGCCCGCTGCACGAACGCCGGCATCATTTTCGGGGCAGAGCCCGCCCCGGGCGTGTGCTGCCGCTCAGGTTCCACGCTCCGCCCCACATCGCATGGGTCAGCGCACAGACGGGCAACGTCGGTGTCGGCGGCGCGTTCATCGTGTCACCTCTCGTCCAGCCGGTGGGCTGTGCGCTGACCCTCGAGCTGACGCTACCGACCACCGAGCAGGTGTTCGTGCTAGCGGCCGTGGTGCGGTGGTCGACGGTAGGCGGCATGGGCGTGCAGTTCGTCGGCGTTGACGTCGATGTGCTGCTCGAGCTCAACGACTACTTCTCCTCGCTCACGCCCGCGACGACTGCGTAGCGCGAACCCGTACGTCCCCGACTGCACACGCGCGGCCTGGTCGCTGAACGCAACCTCGATCGTGTCTGGCAGCGTCGTCGCCGCGGCGTCGAGCCCAAACCCGTGATCGCCGAGAAACGCCGTGACCACGACGACGTCAGGGAACGTCGCCATCGCCGTGACATCGACCGCCATGTGATGCGCGCGGAACCCGTACGCCGCGAGCCACGCCGCGTGTGCGCTCTCCATCGCGAGCGCACGATAGTCCGCGTGCGTGACCTGCCATGGCCGTCCGGCACGAGCGAGCTCGCGCCGTGCACCGAAACCCGGCGGCAGCTGGGCGACGAGGGCCGCGACGATGCCGCGTGCGCGCGTCGATAGCGCGCCCACCGCGAGCTCGCTGATCGAGACGCACGGCAGCTCGGGATCGGGATGCTCCCAGCGCCGGGTCCGCACGCCGTCGGGATTCTTCCGAGAGCGCTGGCGCGCGACCCAGCCGAGCTCCTCGAACGCCCCCGCGATCGCATCGTTACCGATTCCGGGTACGGCGAAGGTCCGTAGTGCGACGTGCTCGTGCTGCAGCCACTCGCCCCGCTCGGTCAGCAGGCCGCGAATGCGCTCAGCCTGCGGCGTCGACTGGACGAAGTCGCTCCACAGTGCGTCGAGCAGGGAGTGCGGTGTCACTCCTCACGGTATGCCAGCCAAACCGCGCCTCGTGAAGGCGCGAACACCGAGCATCGCCCCGTGCGTGAGGGCTCAGTACGTCACTTGGTGCAGGACTTCTTGTCGGGCTCTGCATTGCCCGATGCCGGGCTCGCGATCACGACCGCACCGTTGCACGGGGTGATCACGCGCCACGCGAGAACCTCGACGAGCATGCCGTCCTTGCCGCCGACCTGCCAGCGCTTGCGATCGGACACCTTGATCACCATCTGCACGCGCGAACCGTCGAGCGTCGCGACCCATGCCTTGGCCGCCGCCTCGTCGGGGAACTGACGGCTGTTGTCGTAGAGCCACGGAGTCGCGAGCTTGCCGCCATCGCTGCGTGGAGTGGCCCCCGTGATGTGGAGCGGCTTGCCGTCGATCTGTAGCGGCTTGCACCGCACGCACGACGAGACCTGGATCGTCAGCGACTTCTTCGCAGCGCTCCACGCGCCGAGCTCGAGCGCCTCGGGATCCGCATCGACGAGGAGCGTCGCGCCGATCTCGGTCTTGGCTCGGGCGTCGCGCACGAGCCGGCACTGCCGCTGCTGCACCTCGTCACCCTTGTCGCACGCGGCCGTGAGGGCCCACACGACCTCGTCGAGGTTGAAGACCGGGCGCGCTGCCGCGGCCTTCTGCTCGAACGTGTCGTCTGCGATCGCCGGCGCACCGAGCGCGGCGATCATGATCATGGCGAGTGCCGCGCGGATCATTGGAGCTTGTGGGTGAGGTACGCCTTGAGACGCAGCTCGGCATCGATCGGATCGTTCACCACGATCGGAACGGTCTTCTTCACCTCGTCGTCGAGCTCGACGTAGAGCGCCTTGCGGAGCTCGGGCTCATCGGCGAGCGCACCCGGGGTCTTGCCGCGAACGGCCTGGTCCGCGAGCTTGCCGCAGTACGCCTTCAGCTTGTCGTAGAGCGAGCCACCGAGGAATGCGGTGATCTTGTCCGCCTCGTTCGCCATGCGATCGAGGGCCTGATCCGCCGCGTTCGAGAGCGTGCCGCGGGTGTGCCCCTGCGAGAGCTGGGCGCAGATGCGGAGCACCATCACGTCATCGATCACGCCGATCCCCTCGTTCCAGTCGGGGATCAGATCCATGCGGCTCACCATGTACAGGAGCGCCGCACCGGCGAGCTTCTTCGCATCGCGATCCGCGCCCGCGGACTCGAGCAATGCCTTGAATGCGTCGATGTCTGGACGGATCGTCTCCGCCCACCCCTTGAAGACGTCGATATGAGCCACGTGCCCTCCTGGCGGCGACGGTACGCCGGTCGACGCGAATTGTGAATCAGGGGTGGCAGGCGTTCGCCGCGGTGGGCTTGCAGATGCCGCGGTTGTTGCACTTGCCGACGGTCCCCTTGGAATCCATCGGGCACGGCGTCCCGGCGTCACAGGTCTGGGTGCAGACCTGGATCGAGACGTCCTCGTACAGCTTGCAGTTCATCGACATGCAACCCGCGTTGGACGTACACGAGTCGTAGACGACGCCGGTGCACATCGGCTTGGTCAGGTCGGCATCCGGCAGCGTGGGAGTGTCCTCACCCGTCTCGCAGCCGACGAGTGCGAGGGCGATCACAAGGGAGCGCATCCCGCGATCCTAGACGATCCGGTCCATGTAGGATCGGTTCATGCGGATCTCGATCCTGTTCGCCATGCTGCTCGGCGCGTGTGCCGGTGACGAGGTCGACGAGGGCAATGGCCCCGTCTGTTCGAAGGCGCTCTACGACAAGTGCGACCAGGAGCACGACTGCGACTCGAACGAGTGCCGCAACTTCATGGGCGACGGCTTCCAGGTCTGCACCACGCAGTGCAGCGCCGCCGTGCCATGCCCCGACCACAACGGCGTTCCCGTCGCGTGCAACAACATGGGCGTCTGCAAGCCGGCCGCCCCGACCGACTGCCGCGTCCTGCACTGAACACCGTCCTCGCCTGATTCAGCAGGCCAGACCCGCGGTCACTGCATCAGGTTCTGGATGACCTTCGAGGTCTCGTTCGCCGTGATGTCGACGGTGATCGTCTTCTTGATCTTCTCGGTCGCGTTGACGAGCGTGATCTTGTGCTTGCCCGCAGGCAGCGGCATCGAGCGCTGCGGCGTCATCAGACCGATCGCTTTGCCGTCGATATGAATCTCGCACGGCGGCTTGCTCGAGATCATGAGCACGCCGTTGCCGCCGACGGCCTGCTCGGCCGCGGGTGCAGCGACCTTCTCGGGCGCGGGGGCGGCGGCCTTCTCGACCGTCTTCGGAGCCTCGGTTCCCCACGTGGGCTCGATGATCTTGGCGGGCTTCGCGACCTTCACGGTCTTCGGTGCGACAGCCTTCGTCGACGTGACGGGCGCGGCGGCGGTGGGCGTCGCGACCTTCGCGATGGCGACGGGCTTCGCGACGGCGACGGGCTTCACCGCGGCGACAGGCGGCGCGAGCTCGGTCGTCGCGCGACCGGAGCGGCCAAGCGTGACCGCGAGGCGCGTCGTGGTCTTCGGATCGAGGTTCACGGTCTGCGTCGGCCGACGCGGGTGCGCGAACACGATCTCGTAGGCGCGCGACGGATCGACCGCCGTGCTGATCGGTGTCGTACCGAGGAACGTCTGCTTTCCTCGATCGACGAGCGTGACGGTCGCGCCGGTCGGGCTGGAGTCGATGCGGACGTCGATGAACATCGGGCGCTTCGCGATCGCGCCAGCGGTCGGCGCAGGCGCGGCGATCGACTGCATCGCGGGCGCGACGGCGGCCTTCGGCTCGTCGGTCGCAGTGGCGAGATTCGGCGGCGTGACAGCAGCCGGTGCAGCAACGGACTCCGTCGGGACGACGGCCACGGCGGCGATCGCGGGCGCAGACGAGTCGTTCGTCACATCGGCGACGACCTTGACCTCGACGGACGATGCGGGCTCGGGCGCAGCAGCCGCGGCGCGCTTCTCCCCGCCCTGCCCGTCGAACACGATGTAGCCGCCGATGAACACGCCGATGACCACCATCACGCCCATCCACGGCGCGAGCTTGATCACCCACTCGAGATTCGTGCGCGGGCGCGGGACCTGCGCGGTGCTGTCGCCGCGGAACTCGCTCGCATCGATGTCGATGCTGTTGGCGTCATCGGCCCACGGCGTGACGACCGCGTCGGCGATCTTCGGCTGCGGTGCGGGCGCCATCGGCAGGCTGTGCACCGCGGAGACGACCGGATACTCCGACGGCAGCGCGGGCCGCGACGGCGGCGGCAGTGACGCGCGCGTCGGAGGCAGTGCCGGTTGCACGACGTTGGTATCGATCGCATCCAGCGCGTCGGAGCTCGACTCCGAGAGGAACTCGGGCGCCTCGATCGGCGCCACGGCGATCGGTGGCACCGGCATCGACGGCCTCGACGGCGGAATCGGCGGGACCGGGATCGACGGCCTCGATGCGGCGATCGGCGGAACCGGGATCGACGACTTGCTGCTCGGCAGTGGCGGCGGCAGCGGCGTCCTCGTACGCGCGATCTGCGGCAGCGATGGAACGGTCGCGGTTCCCTTCGCGGGCGAGCCGCCAGCCTTCATCGCGGGCATCGCGATCGCGTGCTCCTGCGTTCCGTGCGGCACGCGCGCCGGGGGAAGCGGCGCCACCATCTTCGTGCTGCGATCGCGCCCCTTCGGCGGGATCGAGAACATCAGGTCGTCGGAGGGATCCTTGGCGAGCGGGGTCTGCGTCGTCGCGATCTTGATCAGGTCGTTGACGGCGGTCGATTCAGTCTTCGCCATGCGGACATCCCTCTCCGCCGACAGGCGGGGCATCATCGGCGCAGAGGATTGCGAACCGAGGCCGATCAGCGCAAGCGAAATCCTGGGGCCCTCCCCACCGGAACACCTGCGCAGGTGCGATCTCGGAGTACCTCTAACCTCGCGGAAATTCATTGACTGTTGCGTGACCATATACATAACGTATGGCCATTGATGGCGGTCGACAGCGTGTTCGGTGACCTGCGACGGCTCTCGGATTGGTTCGCGTCGAGTCCGCATCGCACGACCATCCAGATCGAGAGGCTCGTTCAGAAGCTCGGCACGACGGCGATCCCACTGCTCGGTCGCGAGCTGCGCAGCGCCGATCGTCGTCGACGCGAAGCGAGCCGTGCAGCGCTCGCAGATCTCGCCGCCGACGATGTGATCCGCCCGCGCGTGCTCGCGGAGCTGCGTGCGATCACGACGAGCGAGATCGGCGGCGACGAGATCAAGGTGTGCGCGCTCGGCCTCCTCGCGGAGCTCGGCGAGCGCGGCGCGGCGCGGTTCTCCGATCCCAACGCGATCCAGCAGCGCTCGGCCGTCGCGCTCGCAAAGCAGATCGGCTCCGAGGCGGACGTCGCGAGCGCCGCGGACCTCATGGTCCGTCAGCTCGACGAGGACGACATGGTGCAGATGCTCGAGGTGATGGTCGAGGCCGCACCGAGCGCCGCGCATCGCCTCGCGACAGAGCTCACGCGGCGCCTCGATCTCCCGGTCGAAGCGCGCGAGCGGATCAGCTCGACGATCGTCTCGGGTGGCGATCTCGTGCTGCCGGGCGAGCGCCGCAAGAGCGTCCGACCGACGCAGGTCGCCGTGCTCGTGGATTCGTCCGCGCGCCTGGTCGTGGTCGCGACCAAGAAGGTCGTCGGCGAGCGGCGGTGGCGCCGGTGGGCCGTGCTGATCGGATCGAGCGGTCGGATCGAAGACTGCCTCCACGAGGATGACGGAGGCGACGACGGCGATGCCGCACCGCTGATCGCGAACCTGTGCGCCGATGGCTATCGCGTCGCGAGCACCGCGCTCGAGCATGCGCGTCGCGTCGTGGCGTCGGCCGCGAAGCTCACCGCGACGACGCCGCGCCCCGATGGCACGAGCGCCCTCGCCTCTCCCTACTATCTCGGCCGCGACCTGCTCGACCTCGCGGATGCACACCTCGGTGATCGCGCGGGCCAGGCGTCGTCAGCGCTCGCCCGCGCTCTCGAGCACCTCGCCGATGGTGAGGTCGGCAAGGCGGAGGCTCTGCTCGCGCAGTGCGACGCCGCCAACGCCGATGCCGCCGCCGCGACGGCCGCGATCCTGCTCGGCAAGAACGAGCCTGCCGCCGCGATCGAGGCACTCGAGCGCGCGCTCGCGATCGAGCCCGACTGGCCGCTCCATCACTGGAACCTCGCCGTCGCGCTGCACCAGCTCCACGACGCGAGCGCCTGCTTTCACGCGCTGCGCCGGTTCGTGACGACCAGCGCGTTCCCGACGGGCCTCTACGCGGACCCGGCGCAGCCCGGTCGCGTCGCGTGCGCCGAGCGCATGATGGCAGAGCTCGAGCGCACCGCGCGCGTCACGGGCACCAGCCTGCGTCGCCGCCGCCGTCGCACAACCTCGAAGAAGTCGCGCGCTCGCCGCTAGCTACTTGCGCGGCGACATCGTGTAGACGAGCTTGATGCGCGTCGTACCCGGCATCCCGCGCTTGGGCAGCTTCCAGGTCTTCGCGATCTCGGTCACGCAGCCCGCGACCGCCGACAGATCCGCGAGGCCCGCCTTGGGCTCCGTCGCGACGCCCTTGACCGCACCGGTCGCGTCCGCCTCGAGGTTCACGGCGAGGCTGCCGCCGAGCCTCGGGTTCGCCGCGAGCGACGCCTCGTAGCACGCCTGGACTTCCTGGTTGTGGCGGTTGAGCAGCGACGCGATCGCGCCCTTGTCGTGCGTGCCCGTACCGGCCTTCGTGTTCTTCAGCGTCTGCTCGAGGATCCCGAGGTTCTTCTTCGCCTCCGCGCGCTTCGCGTCGTCCATCAGGATGCCGACGGTCGCCGTGTAGAGGTCGTGCGCCGGCTGGTAATAGCGGACGTCGTTCGCCGTCGCATAGAGGACGTGGAACAGGAGGCCCATCCCGAACACGCCGTAGGTGAGATCCTGCTTGTCCTGCTCGCTGCACTTGGTGCCGCACGGCGGAATCGCCTTGAGCGCCTCGAGCGCGTACTTCGCGGCGACATCCGGCGTGTCGAGGCGGACCGTGAACTCGCCCTGCTGGTAGCGAATGATCGGCAGGTCGTTGACCGGAACGGTGTCCTTGTTGGCCTCGATCGCCTTGTCGAGGGCGGCGATGCCATCCGCCCAGCGGCCGGCGAAGTTGTAGGACTTGAGGCCGAGCTTCACGAGCACCGCGTACTGCTGGCCCTTCTGCTTCGCGCCGAACAGCGTGAACATTTGCGGCGTGGTCTCGGCGAGCGAGACGTTGCTGCGGCCGGCGAACATGTAGACGTCGTCGTCGAGCGCTTCCTTACCCAGGCCCTGCCAGCCCTTGGCCGCGACGACGATCGCGTTCCACGCGCCCGCGTCGTCGTTGTTACGCCACTTCGCCCACGCGGTCGCGTACGCGAGCTCGGGCTGCTTGTCGCTGAGCGTCTCGTCCTTGACGACGGCGAGCGCCTCCGCGTTCTTGAACTGCTTGAGCAGCGAGAACGCCCACCACGCGCGGTTGTATGGAGTCTCCTTGTGCTTCGGGTCCTTGTTGACGAGCGCGGACCACGCCTTCTCGGCGCTCGCGAAGTCCTCGAGCAGCAGCTCGTAGCTGCCGAGCAGGCGGAGGGTGATCTCGTCGACCTTGTCCCCGGAGATCTTGGCTGCATCCCGCAGCGCCTGGCGCGCCTCGGTCCACAGCGCCGCCTCGTTCGCCTTGTCTTCCTTGGCCTTTTGATAGAGCAGCGTCGCGAGGATCGCGGCGTGCGCTTCCTTCTGGACCGGGTCCTTCTGGTTCGCGAACGTCGTACGCTGCTTCTCGATCGTCGTCTTCTTCTTCGCGTCGACGAGCGGCATCCCGGGACGGCCGAGCGCGAGCGGCTCGAAGATCACGCCCTTCACCTCGATCGGCGCGATGTCGAACGAAACGTCACCGGCCGCGGCCGGCTTCGCAGGGCCGCCACTTCCGCCGCCGCCACCGCCCGTGGTGTCGGGCGTCTGGGCACCGCCACACGCGACGAGCGCACCGAGCAGAAACGACAGGGACGACCGGCTGTTCATGCGCCGTGTGTACAACGGATCCGCGCGATGTCGCCACGCAGCACGCGTGATATGGTCTGCGCCTCCGTGCGGTACCTCACCACGCTCGCCATGTTGATGGCGATCTCGGCTTCCGGATGTGTCGTCGTCAAGGCGCACCAACGCGGCAACCTGGCGAAGCGCTCGATGACCAACGATCGCGATCCAGCCGAGGCGCGCTTCGGCCAGCACGCGGCAGGCTCCCGCGAAGGCGCCGACGGTGGCACGGGACAGCCGGGCGGCGGATGCGGCTGCAACTAGTCACCGCGTCCGCCCTCCTGGCCATGACCGTCACCGCGCACGCCGACGGTGAGGTCTCGGTCCGCGGCGTCTACTACAAGGAGCGCGCGACGCGCGTCGTCCAGCCAATGTTCGATGGCAGGTTCGACGTCGGCACCAAGGGCATCGTCACCGCCCACTTCCTCGTCGACGCGATCACGTCGGCCTCCGCGTCGTCGGGCGCCGCCAACGCCGAGCCGTTCGACGAGAACCGCTACGAGGGCGGTCTCAGCTACACGCACGAGATCGACGACCTGCGCCTCAGTGGCTCGGGGAAGTACTCGACCGAGTCCGACTACACCTCGATGTTCGGTGGCCTCCGCGGCGAGTACGACCTCGCGCAGAAGAACGCCACGCTTGGCTTCGGCTTCGGTATCAGCCGCGACTCGATCAGCGCCGGCAGCGCCCAGGGCCTCGCGCAACCCATGATCGAGTGCGTCGCCGGGGTGTCCCGGGCCGAGTGCGATCTCAACACGACCTCTGTATTCATGTCCGCGAGCCAGATCCTGTCGAAGAACATGGTCGCCGGCCTGACGTACGACATCACCGGCATCAAGGGTTTTCAGGCGAACGCGTACCGCACTGCACTCGCCGACGACGGTATCGCCCCCGAGCGCCACCCGAACTGGCGGCTCCGCCAGGCTGTCGCCGCCTCGCTCCGCTATTACTACCCGGCCACGCAGACGACGTTCATCGGCGCGTACCGGTTCTATCGCGACAACTGGGACATCAACGCACACACGCCCGAGATCCGCGTGATCCAGGCCGTCGGCCGCGTCGCCGACGCCGGCATCCGCTACCGCTATCACCACCAGGACGCGGCGGTGTTCTACAAGGACCGGTACTCGACGACGGACATCGCGGTGAACCGCTACCTGTCCGACGACGTCAAGCTCGACGCGTTCACCGGCCACATGTTCGAGGCCAAGCTCGGCATCCTGGGCGAGGCGTTCGGCATGGACGGACGCTGGGCAGGCGCCCGGTTCGAGGGCATCCTCGAGTATGTTCGTCAGCACAATCGCTTCGGTAATGCGATCATCGCTCATGTCGCACTCACGGTTCCCTTCGACTACTAGCGTCCTCCTCGTCGCGACCCTCGCAGCCGGCTGCGCGGGCTGCGGTGACGACGAGTGCGGCCCGATGGGCGCCGCCCCGTCGGGTCTCGTCGCCTCCAGCGCCGACGTGGTGATCACCTACGGCAACCTGACCGCGCTCGCCGGCAACGACTGCCCCGCCGTGGATCCGCCCGCGGGCGTCGTCAGCGTCTCCGTCGAGGGTACGCAGACCGACGGCACCGGCCTGATCACGTTCTGCATCGCGCGTCCGGATCTCCTCGAGAGCGGCCAGCGCACCATCGGTACGTCGCTCTCGATGGCCGACATCCGGATCTTCGATCTGACCGGATCGTTCAACAACTGCACGTTCACGTTCGACGCGACGCGCCCACCGACCGGCTTTGTGGGCGCGCTCGGCGTGTGCGGCAACGCCGTCGACCCCGCCGGCTTCGGCATCGACTTCGACGCGGCGGTCTCGCTGCGGCGGAACTGTGGCGGAACCATGGACACGGTCGCGGTCACGCTGACCGGCCTCGCCGCCGTCGCACTCCGCGACAATTAGATCTTGAACGCGCGGACGTAGCGCACGATCGGCGCGAGCGCCTCGCGCGCCGTCGCGCGGAGCAGCTCGGACTCGCCGACGACACCGGCGACCGCCGGGCCGAACGTGTAGTACGCCTCGACCGCGAGCTCGCCGAGCACCGTCTTGCGCAGCACCGAGTCGCGCATGTGGCGTAGCATCTGGACATCGGCGGCCATCACCGAGCCGTACGCGGCCGTCGCGACGAAGCACGCATCGACCTCGCCGATCGCGCGCTCCGCCGTCTTGAAGCTCTTCACCTCGAGCGTGCCCGTGTTGCGGCAGTCGTCGAACGCGCGAATGCCGACCGAGTACTCGGTCTCCGGCAACAGGCGCTCGATCGTGAAGGCCTGGGTGCTCCCGGGCTCCGCGACCTCCATGGTGATCTTCGGATCGATCGACTGGGGATCGTCGAAGTTCTCCGCGGTCACGGCACTGCCGACCCGGTAGCGGATCTCGTAGCCCTTCACCTTGCCGGTGATGCCGTCGTCGCCGGGCGCGAGGAACGAGACGAGCGCGCTGTTGCTCGTCGCGGTGTCGACCTCGATCGCCGCGGGCGCCCCGGGGAGCGCGTCGTCGAACTCCGGCCGCGACGTGACGCGCACGCGGAAGTTGTCATTGCCGTCGGAGACGAGCGCGAACCGCGCGGATCCCGAGCCGACGACGCTCGTCGAGATCGTCGCGTCGGGCGGATTGATCAGGCCGTCCTGGCCGTCCGGATCGCCGTAGCCTTCGTAGGTGGCCGTCAGCGCCGAGCTCGTGGTCGTGCTGATCGTGAACGGCACCTTGTAGAGCACCGAAGGCTGGCCGCGATACGCCTCGCCATACTCCGCCCACGGAATGCCCGTCGGCGACGGATACGCGGTCGCGCTGTACGTCGCGTTGTGATCGAACTCCTTCGAGACCTCGACCCACATCACGTACGAGCCCGCCGTCATCCCGACGGGGATCGGCCAGCTGACCTCGGCGAGCGCCCCCGGAGGCGGCGTCGCCTGCGAGACCGCATCGAACGTGTTGAGCGCGGCGTAGGTGTCGACCGACGCAGAGTCCATGCCCGCCGAACGCTGCACGTCCTGGCGCGGTGGATACTTGCTCTTCGGGGCGAGCGGGTTGAGCACGCCCTTGTCGGTGAACGATGCGTTCGGCGACGCGCAGCTCAGCGCATCCCAGTTCGCCTCCGTCGGCTGCATCGGCCGGCAGTAGTGCATGTCGCGCGAGCTCTGGTTGAACGGGTGCGAGAGGTTGTTCTCGTCGGTGTTCTGGAACACGACCTGGTCATAGAGCAGCGGCTGCCCATCGGTGCCGCGCTTGCGATCGGCCCACACCGGGAACACCGTGATTCGCCGACCATACGGCCACAAGGGGCCCGAGTTGAAGTCGTAGCGACCGGGGCGATTGCCGAGGCCGTGCGTGCCCGTCTGCTTGGTGATGAACAGCGTGTCGATGTAGACGCCGGAGGTGTCCTCGACCCACACGACGATCTGTGGCCACGGATTGCGGCCCGGCGACAGGTCCGTGCGGACCTGCGGCTGGAACTCGACGTCGACGACGTGGCACTCCCCCGGATTGGCGGCGGCCGCGATCGCGGGGGCCAGTGCGATCGAGGCGGCGGTAGCGAGCGCCACGGACCGCCGGACAACTGAGGCCATGCCCCAGATTATTGCTGCCCGACGGGCGGGGACAAGTCGCAAAACGTTCATCGGAGCGGGATTCTCCTCACTACGACTGACCCTGCGCGGTGGATCGATGCTCGGGTCAGGCGTCACACGGGTGCCGATGTCACACCAGCGGCCTAGCGTCCCTGCGTGGCACGGACGCCGAGCGCCGAGTACTTGATCCTCGACATCGAGACGATCCCCGACGTCGAGCGGTGGCATCGGCCCGAGCTTCCTCATGGCGTCGAGCCGCCGTTTCCTCCGACGTGGGCGCACCGGATCATCGTGATTGGATGTCTGTGGCTGGATCATGGTTACAGGCTCAAGCGCCTCGGCGTGATCGGCGATCCGGACGGCGGGACGGGAACCGCGGACGAGCGCGAGCGGGGCCTGCTGGAGGACTTCTCGCGGTTCGTCGGCCGCGCGCGCCCGGTGCTCGTCACCTACAACGGCCGCAGCTTCGACCTGCCCGTCATCGCGCTGCGCTCGCTGTGCCACGCGGTGTCGCTCGGCTGGTATTACCGCGAGAGCAGCATTCGCTATCGCTACAGCGAGCAGGGTCACCTCGATCTCTGCGACTGGCTCGCCGATCACGGCGCCACGCGCTCGGGGAGCCTGGACTCGATCGCGCGCCTGATCGGCCTGCCCGGCAAGGTCGGCGTCGACGGCTCCAAGGTCGAGGGCCTCTATGCCGCCGGCCAGCTCGCCTCGATCCAGCAGTACTGCCTCGCCGACGTGGCGCAGACCGCGTTGCTGTTCCTGCGGTTCCGTCTGCTCCAGGGCCAGCTCACCGCGGACGCCTACCGCGAGCGCACCCGCGAGCTGATCGACGCGCTCGCCGCCGATGGCCGGGTCGGCTCGGTGCTCGATGGGCTCGATCGCCCGCACCTGCTCGCCGAGTCTTCGGCTACCGAGTCTTCGGCCGACGAACCATGAAGCCCTCGTTCGCGAGAGGATCCGACTGCCCGTTCGCGTTGGCCGCGAGGAACTTCTTCTCGGCCCCCGACAGTGCGCCGCCGAAGT
>JANOPP010000589.1:0-5671 GCA_031421915.1 Myxococcales bacterium
TTGCGAGCGGGACGCGGCTCGCTCGGCGCGACCTCTCCGCCGCCGAAGATCTCAGCCGGGTCGCCGACTGCCGCCTTGCTCGACGGTGGTGGCGATGGCGGCAGAGTCTTGCGCACGGGACGCGGCTCGCTCGGCGCGACCTCACCGCCGCCGAAGATCTCGGCTGGCTCGCCGACTGCCGCCTTGCTCGACGGTGGTGGCGGTGGCGGCAGAGTCTTGCGCACGGGACGCGGCTCGCTCGGCGCGACCTCGCCGCCGAAGATCTCGGCTGGCTCGCCGAGCGTCGACTTGCTCGGCGGCGGTGGCGGCGGCATGGTCTTGCGGCTCGGGCGCGGCTCGACAGGCAACTCGGGCTCCGGCTCGCTGACCACGGGCCGGATCGGGGCCGGAGGGTCGAGGCCGACCAGCACGACGGGGCGCGTCGCCTGGGCCGCGAGCACGCCGTTCAACCGGCCGATCACGAGCGCGGCCGCTTCGCTGCGATCGATGCCCTCGAGCGTGACCGTGCGGAGCTTCGCGCGACCGTCGGTATCGACGACGAACAGCCGGCCCGTCTGCGCACCCACGCACACCACGAGATCGCTGCGCGGATGACCGACCGCGTGCGCGATCAGCTCCGGGAGATCGTGCGACTTGGGCTGACCACGATCGACAAGCGGAATGACGTCGAGCCGCGCAGGGTCTTGCTGCGTCGTCAGCCACACGACGCGATCGCTGCCGCCGACGGCGGTGATCACCGCGGGCCTGGCGAGCCGAAGGCGGCGTTTCGGCATCCGCGCCTGCGGATCCCACTCCTCGATCGCCCCGGCGAGCGCGACGACGAAGTTGCCGGCGGCGCCGCCCGCGGCCGTCGGGACCGCGCGCGCCGGTAACTGGAACGGCGTCAGGTTCGTGTCGGTCGCCGTGAGGATCGTGGCAGCCGTCGAGCTGACGGCGAGCGCGTGGGCTCCGACGGTCGCGAGCAGCTTCATCGGCGACTCGAGACGGATCTCCGCGATCGTGCGCGGCCCGTACGGATCGATCAGCTGGACCGTCGTGTATGCCTCGTAGCGCGACAGGATCACCAGGCGCGGCGGCGCGCCGACCCAGCCGAGCTCGGTCGCGAGGGCCTTCGACTGGACCGTGATCTCCGCAAACGGCGCGGCCCCTGGAATCTCGAGGACCACCACGCGCGACGAGTCCGCGATCGCCGCGAGCGTGCCGTCACTCGCGATCGCAACCCTCGGACGATCCGCAGGAACGAACCCCGGTGCTTCGCTGTGAGCGACCACGGCTCGATCGTATCACTGCCTAGGACGAACGACGCAGCCCGACGACGAGACCGACGATCAGACAGACGATGCCAGGCCCCATGAACGACAGGTGCTCGGGGTCCATCAAACCCCACTGGTGCATCCCGCCGTCGTAGCTCTCGTGCATCAGCGGCCATGCGAGCGGCTTCGCGATCAGCGCAGCCCCGATGCCGACACCGGTCGCGAGCGCGATCCAGCGCTGATTCGCGAAGCCCCAGAGGATCGCGGCGATCGCGCCGAACCCACCGGCGAGCGGTCCCTCGACGAACCCGACGAGGATGATGCCCTTGTAGACCGGATCGTTCTGGTTGGTCTCGATCAGCGTCTTCGAGAGGAAGTAGATCGAACCGGCCATCAGCGCGACCGCGAAGATCGCACCACCGATCTGCGCGCCACGCGAGTGCTTCGCCTTCCAGGCCTGCAGGCCCGAGCCCGCGAACACCAGGATGAGGATCACGCCCACCGCGATCAGCAGCGGCACGACAGCTTCCGCGGGGATCGGGATGCGAACGCCCAGGGCGGTCATCGGGTCCATGTCCAGCTCATACACCCGTCAGAGGTCGGTCGTCTCGCCGGAGTCGAGCGGCTCGCCCTCCGCGGGTTCCTCGCGCGAGGTAGGCGGAATCAAGCGACCGCGGCCCTGGTACGTGAGCTCGAACGTCGCGCGCCAGCGCGGTGCACCGATCTGATCACCGAGGCCGGTTCCGAGGCGAACGCCGAGCGTGATGTCCTCGCGAGGCTGCGTGACGAGACCGAACCGGATCTCTGCCGGCGACGGACCGGACTTGTTTGCGACGTTGTCGCCGAGGATCGCGACGACCTCGCCGGTCAACTTGACCTGCTCGGCCATGCACCACAGTGGCCGAATCGGCGGGATCGGGACGACGAGGCCGAGGCCGCCGTAGAGCTCGTCACCGACGAGCCGATCCGCGAGCAGCACCTCGGCACCGCGCAGACGGATTCCACCGGTACCCGCGACGACGATGCCGTGCGGCAGCCGCGCGCGGCCGATCAGGCTCCACGCGAGCGACCACGATGCCTCGCCTGCAAAGTCGCGCGCATCGCCCGTCGGCAGGGAGAGCTCCGCGCGAATGAACACCGCACCGCGCGGCGCGTTGACGACGCGAACGCGGCCACCGAACCGGAGGTCGCCGGGGACCCAGCGATCGAGGTCGCGCGGATCACCCGCGATCCGCAGGCGGTCGCCCTCCTGCCACGCGAACGGGAACCGAGCGTCGAGCAGTGCACTCTCGCCGAGCGCGATCGCGCCACCGATCGCGAGCGTCGCGCGCCGCGTGACAGGCGCACTCTCGAACATCGTCGAGCGGAGCACGATCGGCCGGCGGAGGTAGCCGAACGTGGCGCTCACACCCCAGCCGGCGAGCGGTGCGCCACCATCGAAGCCGAGCTCGGTGCGCCCCGCCGGCACGACCTCGCGATCGACATCGATCGCGGCGGGCTCGTCGCGCGGGTCATCGGCATGCGCGATGCCGATGCTGGCCCCCAGCACGAGGACGACGACCGCGCGCCTCATCCCATCAGCCGCGAGCCGAGCTCGTAGACGCGCGCCGGCGGCATGTGCCGGTAGCGCGTGACCTGGACGCGGAGCTGCGCGACGTGGTCGATCACATCGCGGCGCGAGCTGCCCTTGGCGAGCAAGGCGCGGGCGCGCTCGACGATCGCCGCCCGGGCCGATGCCGGGTGATAGATGAACGTGCGCCCGAACCGGACCTCGCCGCCGAGCCCGATCAACCGCAGCTCGGCGACATCGCCGACCTCCACGCCATGCAGCGCGCGCTGCTCGTCGACGTGGAACACCGCACCTCCGAGGAGATCGAGCAGCTCGATGCGACGCGTTCCGTTGCCGAGCGCGCGAACCTCGAACAGGCTGCGCTGCGACGTCACGAGCGCGCGCATCGCCGCACCTCGCGGATCATCGGCGGCGAGCTCGCGTGCCGACAGTGCGGCGGGCGGCACGGTGCCACCGGGGACGACGCGCTCGATCACGTACCACTCGACGAACGCCGCGCTCCACGGCTCCCACAGCTCGTCGTCTTGATGGACCTTGCCGCGGCGCTCCTCGTACTCGCGGCGCGCGAGGGACGCGGCCTCCGCGTCGGCCGTATGGCGCGTGTACAGATCCTCGATCACCTGATCGAGCAGCGCGGCCTGCGAGCCAGCGATCACTACCGGCCCTTTGCGAGGTAGTCCCGGAAGCGCGCGAACAGGTAGCTGGCGTCGTGCGGACCCGGGCTGGCCTCGGGGTGGTACTGCACGCTGAAGATCGGCTTGCCGGCGACGGCGATGCCCTCGTTCGAGTGATCGAACAGATTCTCGTGCGTGACGTGCACGCCCGACGGCAGCGTCGTCTCGTCGACGATGAAGCCGTGGTTCTGCGACGTGATCTCGACCTTGCCGGTCGTCTTGTCGAGTACCGGGTGATTACCGCCGTGGTGACCGAACGGGAGCTTGAGCGTACGCGCGCCGAGCGCGAGGCCGAGAATCTGGTGACCGAGGCAGATGCCGAATACCGGCTTGCCGCTCGCGCACAGCTCCTTGGTCGCCTGGACGCCGTACGTCACGGTCGCCGGATCACCTGGGCCGTTCGAGAGGAAGAAGCCGTCGGCGCCTAGAGCGAGTGCCTCGCGCGCGGGCGTCGTCGCCGGGACTACCGTCACGCGGCAGCCGATGTCACGGAGCTGACGGAGGATATTCTCCTTGAGACCGAAGTCGTACGCGACCACGTGATACGCGAGCGGCGCCGGCGGAATCGCACGACCGTCGTCGAACGCGCGCCAGGTCGGCTCGGTCCACTCGTAGCGCTTCTCGCAGGTGACGCGCGGGACGAGGTCGAGCCCCTCCATCTTCGGCGACCCCTTGACCCGCGCGAGGACGGCATCGATCTCGTTGACGTTCGGCGTGATCGCACCGCGCATCGCACCCTGATCGCGGAGCACGCGCGTCAGCTTCCGCGTGTCGATGCCGTCGATGCCGGGGACGGCGCTGGTCTCGAGCCAGTGCGGCAGCGTGTCCTCGGACCGCCAGCTCGATGCGATCGGGGACAGCTCGCGAATCGTGAAGCCGGCGCACGCGACCTTGCGAGCCTCGGTGTCGGCGGCGTTGACGCCGACGTTGCCGATCTGTGTCGCAGTCATCACGACGATCTGACCGCAGTACGACGGGTCGGAGATGATCTCCTGGTAGCCGGTGATCGACGTGTTGAACACGACCTCGCCGATCGACTCGACACGCGCTCCGAAGCCCTCGCCGCGGAACACATCCCCGTTCTCGAGCACGAGTGCTACTGGCCACCGAACCGTCATCTTCACCACGGGGCTGCGCCCCGCTCCACCGGCAGAGCCGGCAGGGTCCCCACCCTGCTTCGCTTCGCTGTCGCTCATCGAAACCTTCCATCGAGGTCGAACACCGGGCGGCCCTCGACCAGGGTGAGCACCGCACGCCCCGCCATCGCGTGCCCGAGGAACGGCGTGTTCTTCGACTTGCTCGCGAGCCCCTCGGAGCTGATCGTGACCGGCCGCTCGGGATCGATCACGCAGATGTCGGCGACGGCACCCACGGTGAGCCCGCCACCCGGCAGACCGAACGCGCGCGCCGGACCGCCGGTAAACGCGGCGATCGCGCGCTTGTCGTCGAGCGTGCCCATGCGGACGAAGTCGAGAATGATCGGCAATGCGGTCTCGAGGCCGAGCATGCCGGGCGCGGCGCACTCGAACTCGACGTCCTTCTCGACCGGCGAGTGCGGCGCATGGTCGGTCGCGATCGCATCGATGGTCCCATCCGCGAGCCCCTCGAGCAGCGCCTCCTGATCGGCGGCCGTGCGCAGCGGCGGCATGACCTTGGTGCGGGTGTCATAGTGGCTGCACGCCTCGTCCGTGAGCGCGAGGTGGTGCGGCGTGACCTCGCAGGTCACCAGCAGGCCGCGGCGCTTGGCATCGCGGACGAGAGCAACCGTGCGCGCGGTCGAGACATGCGCGATGTGGTAACGGGCGCCGGTCCACTCGACGATCTCGAGGTCGCGCGCGACCATCGCACTCTCGGCGCATGCGGGCTGGCCGCGGATGCCGATGCGCGTCGAAACAGCGCCTTCGTTCATCGCCCCGCCCTCGCTGAGGTCGAGGTCCTCGGCGTGCTGGACGACGGGAAGATCGAACGTGCGGGCGTACTCGAACGCCCGGCGCATCAGGCCCGCGTTCATGACCGGGCGGCCGTCATCGGAGATGGCGACGATGCCGCCCTCCTTCATGTCGGCGATGTCCGCGAGGATCTTGCCCTCGAGGTTCTGCGTGATCGCTCCGATCGGCCGAACGCGGACGGCACCGACCTCGCGCGCGCGGCGAACGATCAGCTCGGTCACCGTG
>JANOPP010000590.1:0-14112 GCA_031421915.1 Myxococcales bacterium
GCCCGCTCTGCTGCTCGGGCGCCTGGAGCTGGCGGTAGCTCTCGAGCTTCGCCGTCTCTTCCTCGATCTCGCGCGTGAACTGCGACTTCATCCAGCCCGCGAGATCCTTGCGCGAGTAGAACTCGCCGGCGGTGTAGACGAAGGCCTGCAGCTCGTCGTGGAGATCGATCGCGTTCTGGTAGCGCTCCTCGGTGTCCTTCGCGAGCGCTTTGAGCACGATGCGCTCGAGCTCGTCGGGGATCTTCCGATTGTAGGTCGACGGCGGCAGGAACTCGACGTTGCGAACCTTCTCGAGCGTCGAGAAGTCGCTCTCGCCGACGAACAGACGCTCGCCGGTGAGCAGCTCGTAGAGGACGATGCCGCACGAGAACACGTCGCTGCGCCGATCGATCGGCAGCCCGCGCACCTGCTCGGGGGACATGTAGCCGAACTTGCCCTTGAGGATGCCCGCCTGGGTCTTGCTGCCCTTGCCAGCTGCCTTGGCGATTCCGAAGTCGATCAGCTTCACCTCGCCCTCGAACGAGATGATCACGTTCTGCGGCGAGACATCGCGGTGGACGAGCGAGAGCTCGCGACCGGACTGGTCACGCTTGTTGTGCGCGTAGTCGAGGCCCTCGCAGACCTTCATGACGACGAAGCACGCCTGGGCGACCGGCATCGCCTCACCGACCTGGCGACAGCGATCGAAGATGCCGCGGACATCGCGGCCGTGCACGTGCTCGAGCGCGATGTAGTAGCTGCCGTCGACCACGCCGAGATCGAAGATCTGGGCGATGTTCGCGTGGTTCAGCTGGACGGCGAGCTTCGCCTCCTCGATGAACATGCGGATAAACTCTTTGTCCTCCGCGATGTTCGGGAGGATGCGCTTCACCGCGACGAGACGCTCGAAGCCCTCGACGCCAAAGGCTTTGGCCCGGAACACCTCGGCCATGCCGCCGACGTTGATCCGCTCGAGCAGGTAGTACTTGCCGAAGGGAGCCGGCTTCTTCACGTGGCGTTCTCGCTTAGCGGCCTCAAAAGGCATGCCGCTATGAGGTGGGACCCTATCCGAATTCGTTTCCTTGGGCCACAAGCAGTTTACTACCCCCGTGGGCGCAGGTCTTAGCTCGAAGATCCCGGCACATCAAAGGAAATCGGCTGGCAGGCCAAAATATGAATTGCGGTCAGGGCACCGCACCTGGTCTGGACCCGGGGCGATCAGTTCGCCGCGAGGGCCTGGGCTGGCTCCATCTTGGCGGCGCGGCGAGCGGGCAAGTACCCGCCCAGAATGCAGAACACGACGGAGAACGCGAGCGCGCTGCCCCAGATCCACGGCTGGAAGTCGAACCAGGAATCGGGCTTGAACGGGAACCGCGGGATCTTGGCCGCCGCGAACGCGTTCCAGATCATCGCGATGCCCTTGGCCAGGCTGATGCCCATTCCGCCGCCGACCACCCCGATCACGGCCGCCTCCCCGAGGACGATCAGGAGGACGTCGGTCTGGGTCGCCCCGACCGCTCGCATGATCCCGATCTCCCGCCTGCGCTCGGAGACCTGGATGAAGAAGTTGTGGCCGATGTTGATCACCGCGATCACCAGGATCGCGACGGAGATGATGAGGAACAGGAGCCGGATCACGAAGATCACGGTCGCAAAGCGCTCGCCGAGCGAGTCCTCGAGCCGCAGCCCTTGCTCGTCGACGAGCCACTGCGAGAACGGCGCGAGCTGGTTGCGGTCCTTCAGCTTCACGATGATCGACGAGTAGGCGCCCGCCGCGTCCTCGCCCATGTACTCGCGGTTCCACCGCTCGATGTACTGGATGGGCATCGTGACGCCGACCTGCATCGCGCGCGAGCTGACACCGACGACGACGGCCTCGATGCGACGTGGTCGCTTCTTCGTCACGCCACCACCGCCGGCGATCGTCGTGTTCGCGAGGCCGATCGAGAAGCGCATCGCCGACAGGCCCCGCATCTGGATCAGCGAGTTGACGAGATCCTTGTCGGCCATCGGCATGCCGTGCGTCTTGGCGAACTGGTTGTTGTAGAGCTCGACCACCGTTGCCGACAGGACGACGGGGACGCGGTGCTTGCAGATCCGCTCGGTGTCGTCGCAGTAGTAGCGATCGGGATCCGGGCACGGGTTGCGATAGCCGTCGGGATCCGTGTCGGACTTCACGAAGTCCGGTGGCAGCGCTGGCGGCGTGGCCACCGTGCCGCTGCCGGCGGCGCTACCACTACCTGCCGCGATCGCGCTCCCACTACCCGCTGCACTGCCGCTGCCGACCGCGCTGCCGCTGCCATCGGCGCTGCCGCTGGCGGCCGAACCGGTCGGAGCCGGGACCGGATCGCCCCAGCCGGTATCCGTCGGTGGAGGCGCTGGCTTCTTCGCCGCGCGCGGCGAGTGGCGCACGTTGTCGTCGGGATCCGGCGCCGGCGGAACGCACGCGACCCGATGCTTGTCGTCCTTCACCGCATCCCAGTCCTTGAACAGATCGCGGATGCGGTCGTCGTCCTGGACGAAGCTCGGATCGACGCCGTCCGCGAAGCCACCGACCTCGAACTTGAGGTCGGCGCCCTCGAACGAGCCGCGGCCTGCGGCCGGGAACGCGAGGTTCATGCGCGGGACGGCGCTGCCGACCTCGGGGCGCGCCTGGATGATCTTGACCGTGCTCATGTCGAGGCGCTTCGACGTGTCCTTGCCGAGCAGCGACACGCGTGGTGCGACGACCTGGACCTCGTCGAGCGGGAACACCTTCTCGAGGACGCTGCCAGCGCGCTGCGTGAGCGCGAGGAACAGCACGAAGGCGCCGATTCCGATCACGATGCCGAACGCGGACAGGATGAAGTGGCGCGGGCTGCGCAGGGTGTTCGCGACCACCATGCGTACGAGGTTCTTGGCGGGCATCATGCGGGACCGGCCTTTGCGTGGGCTGCTTCGAGCTCTTCGTCCGAGGTCTCGACGATCATGCCGTCGCGCATCGCGATCACCCGCTGGGCGACGCTCGACACGCGGCGCTCGTGCGTGACGATCAAGAGCGTCACGCCGTCCTTGGCGTTGAGCTCGCGGAAGAAGTCGATGACTTCCCGGCCGGTCTCGGAGTCGAGGTTGCCGGTCGGCTCGTCGCACAGGAGCAACGTCGGTGCGCCGAACAGGGCGCGTGCGATCGCGACGCGCTGCTTCTGACCACCCGACAGCTCGCCTGGCTTTCGGTGCGCGAAGTCCGCGAGGCCGACGCGGCGCATGGCCTCGCGGCCGCGCTCCTCGATGTCCTTCTTCGGCTGGTTCGAGAACGACGCCGGGATGATCACGTTGCCCAGGCAGGTCAGGTGGTCCATCAGGTTGAACGCCTGGAACACGAACCCGATCGACTGGTTGCGGAGCTGGGCCCGCTTGGTGTCGCCGGCCTTGATCGTGTCGATGCCGAGCACCTCGACCTCGCCGGCCTCGGGTTGATCGAGCCCGCCCACGATGTTGAGGAGCGTCGACTTGCCGGAGCCCGACTGCCCGACGAGGGCGACCAGCTCACCGGCCTGGACGTCGAGGCTCACCCCGCGCAAGACCTGGGTGCGCGCGGCACCAGTTCCGTAGCTCTTGGTGACGTCTCGCAGCCGTACGACAGGGGCAGCCACGGCCGGGTCTTAGCACGATTCAGCGACGTACTCCGGTCGCGGCCACGAGCAACGACGTCCCTTCGATCGTCACGGCGATGTGGCCCTCACGCCATCGCATCAGCCTCTCGACGAGCCCCTCGGCGGACCGGCGATCGATTGCCTCGAGGATCGTCTTCCACGCCTCGGCCGACATCGCCTGCGGCAGGATGTCGATCGCGGCGACCTGGCCGGGTACGAGCTTGCCGGTGCCGACCACCTTCGCGAGCAGTCCCTCGCCGACGGCAGCGAGCGCCACCTTGTCGGTGAGCACGTACTCGATGGTCGCGACGAACGGGATCGAGATCGAGTGCCCCTTGTGGGGCCCGAACGTGCGGTTGCGCTCGAGCGCAGAGCGCATCGGGATCTCGTCGAGCTGGCTTCCGAAGAACGTCTTGTGCGCGAGGTCGAACGCGAACGCCCCTGCCCCGCTCTTGTCGTCGGGGTCAAAGCCCTGCAGCACCGCACGCCCGGCGCGCACGCCATAGCGGTCGAGCCAGCCGAGGTCCTCGTTGATCGCGCGCAGGCACGGCTGGAGCCACGCGCGCACGACGAGCATGTCGAGGTTCCACTGCGCGGCGAGTGGCGCACCCGTGGTCTGCGCGGCGAAGCCCTCGGGAACCGGCAAGATGTTCGCGGCGACGGACCGCGCCGCCGGCCCGAGATCGAAAGCGAGGCGACCGGTCGCGCGCGAGCCATCTCCCTCGATCGCGATCCCGATCCGGCTCACTGGCTCGACGAGCGTGGTGCACGCGATCGCGTCGGAGATCTTCGGTGACAGGCTCGTGATCAGCTGCCGCGCGTCGATGAAGCCGGTCAGCGCGGGCTTTTGGGCCTTTGCGGCGGTCTGCGCCCACTCCCAGTCGCGCCCCCAGCCCGGGCCCTGCGGCTTGCGACTGTTCGTGAACCACGAGGTCCCGGGATCCGCACCGATCGGCAGCGTGAAGTGGACCCACAACCAGTCGTCGGCGATCACCCAGCTGACACGGACGTTCGCGAGCAGCTGTGCCGTGAAAACCTCGACACCGTCGACCATCACCGACTGCGTGACCATCCCGCGCTCGCGCTGGCGATCGAAGAAGGCCTGCGTTTGCTCCGGCGCGGACAGTCGCGCGACGAACGTCGGCGAGACGTCCTCGGAGAACATCGCCATCGCGCCCTCGACGTCGATCCCCATCCCGGCGAGTGCTTCGGTGCTCAGCGGATCGATCGAGAGCAGCTGCGACAGTTCGCGCGACACCTCGGCGACGTCGACGCCGCCGAACATCCCGATCGAATCGATCGTGTCGCGCAGCGCACGTTGTGCCTCGCGCACGGTCGGCGCGGCGACGACGTACGTCGGATCGGAGGGGACCCAGCGGGTCGCCGGGAAGTCCTTGATCGCCGCAGGTGGGGCCGAGTGCGATGGCGTCCGAGCCGAGCCGCACGAGCTTGCCGCGAGCGCCACCACCGCGGCCAGGAGCGCGAACCTCATCCGACGATTGTTCCACGCAACCGAACGTGCCGCCGGTCGATAGGCGCGCTAACCATGTCTCCGTCCATGCGCATCCCCATCCCCTGCCCCCCCTTTGGTATGGTTGTGGAGAGCAACGGATGAGCGTCGGCGGACCTTCTGGAATCGGTGGCCCCAAGGGTCCCGGTGGCCCCACCGGGCCCGATGCCCCCGACGGGCCCGATGCCGCCGAGGGCGCAGATGCTGTCTCCAGCGCCCAGACCGTCGAGCACGCCGAGAACACCGCGGACATCGACCGCCTCGCGGCCGAGGTCGCCGCGGGCAAGCTGACGCCGCGCGAGGCGATCGATCAGCTCGTCGAGGCGACCGCCACCCCGGACCTGTCTGCCGCCGAGCGTGCCGAGCTGCGCGAGCTGCTCTCCGACCTCGTGGCGAACGATCCGTACTTCGGCGGCCTCGCGAACCGCGTCTGACGATCAGTAGGCCACGTCGGCCACGAAGATCGTCCCGGTCGTGCTGCCCTGGGGGCCCACGAACTGCACGGGCCTGGTCTGCTTTCGATCGATCTCGATGATCTGGAACGGCCGCGTCATCGGCTTGCCGCGCGCGTCGTGGAACGCGGACACCACGATCACCTTGCCGATCCGATCGGCGTCGTTGACGAGGTTCGCCTGCGCCACGACCTTGCCGTAGTCGTCGAACGTGTGGAGCTGCTCGATCCGGGCTCGGGGCGGCGAGTCCGGGATCAGCGCACCGCGCACTACGATCCGCGCGGACGTCGAGGCTGGCCGCTCCTTGCGCTCGTTGTCGACGAGGGCGAACAGGCGGCGCTCGCCCGCAGGGACCCACAGCGACTGCGCCTTGAGCGTCCCGACGATCGCGCCGGTGTCATCCGTCAGCTCGCCGCCGAGCGTCACGTAGGCGCTCTCGGTCGCTCCGTTCTCGGCATCGACCAGCACGAACGTCGTGGACGTCGCGTACGGATCCTGGGGTTCGTGGGCGATCTCGTAGCCTGGCAACGGCCTCGGTGGGGTCGTCGCGGGCCCCCCGCTCACCTGATCGGTGCGCAGGGTCGCGTTGGAGAGCACCCGGATCTGATCGAGATCCAGGTTCCGCGCGGGGTTGCTCTTGCACGCTCCGAGACCCGCAGCGGCCACGAGCAAGAGGAAAATCATCCGCACCGGGACAGCATAGCGCGCGCGGCGGGGAGATCGACTACGCCGCGGTGCGGCGGTTCTTGATGGATCCCTCGTGCAGCTTCAGCACGTCGCGGACCTTCTGGGACAGCTCGAGCTCTGACGTGTCGAACGTGGCAAGCGCCGTGGCGAGGGTCGCGCAGCGTTCCTCGGAGGTCGCGCGCTTGTCGACGATGATCCGGTACTCGCCCTTCAGCTTGCACAGCCCACCATGCCAGGAGGACAGCCCACTGGTCTGGAGGGCGTCGTAGCTGACCTTGATCCCGAGCTGGTCGGCAGCGCCTTCCAGTAGCTCGAGCAGTACTTCTGGCTTCATGACGGGTCCCACACTACCCGTTCGGATCCAGAGCGCAACCTTTCTGTCCGATTCCCGGACGAGGGGGAGATCACCCAACGAAGATCAGAGGATCGGTAGGACGACGCGAAACGAAGCACCGCCGAGATCGCTCCGGCTCACGGTGATCTCCCCGCCGTGCTGGTCGATGATGTTGCGGACGATCGGCAGGCCCAGGCCTGTCCCCTTGCCGTCCGGCTTGGTCGTGAAGAACGGCTCGAAGATCTTCTGACGGTCATCCTCGGGCACGCCCGGCCCCGAGTCTGCGACCTCGATCAGGACCGACGCCGGGCCCGAGGTCTGCGCACGCACCGTGACCTTGCCGCCGCTCTCCACCGCATGCACCGCGTTCGTGATCAGGTTGATCAGGACCTGCTCGAGCTGGCCCGAGACGGCCTGGATCACGGGCAGCTCTGGATCGACCTCGATGCCGAGATCGATCCCACCGCGCTCGACGAGGTGCTCGCAGATCGAGACCGACTGCCGCACGACCGAGGCCAGATCGACCGACTCGAGATCGCGCCCCGACGGCCGCGCGTACTGCACGAGGTCGCGCGAGAACCGGAGGATCCGCTGTGCGCTCGCGCCGATCCGGCGCAGCTTCTCGACGTCCGCGGTGTCCTGCCCCTGCGACTCGAGCTTGCGCACGAGGTACTCGGCGTAGACCGTGATCGACGTCAACGGGTTGTTGAGCTCGTGGACGACACCTGCTGCGAGCTCGCCGAGCGTCGCGAGTCGCTCCGCGCGCGAGACCTGGTGCTGGAGCGCCTCGATCTTCGATTGATCCTGGCCGATCGCGACGACCGCCTCGATCACGCCGCCCTGCGAACCCGCGCGCCCGACGGGAGCGATGCTCCAGACCGTGCGCACCTGACCGCTGTTCTTCGTCGGCAGCGACACCGTCACGGCCGCGTGATGCTGCCCGGTGAGCGCGGCGGCAAACGCGGACGTCAAGAACTGCCGCTGATCGGCGCTGATGAAGTCGCGCACGTCGCGCCCGAGCACCTCGTCGCGCGCAAAGCCGGTGAGGTCGAGCATCGCGCGGTTGCACACCGTGATCCGCCACGACCGATCGATGCCGAGGATCAGCGCGTTCGCGCTCTCGAGCAGGCGCGCCTGGTAGTCACGCAGCCCGAGCGCGTCGTCCTGCAGCTTCACCGTGCGCATGGCGACGGCGAGGTGATTCGCGAGCGGGATCAGGGCGACCTCGTCGGTGCTTGCCGCATCCGTCCCCGGCCCGTAGCCGAGGTCGAGGATCCCAAACATCTCGCCACCGGCCGCGAGCGGCACGGCGAACCCGGTCGCCATTCCCGTGAACGGCGAGTCCCAGCGATCGCGAAGTTGGAGACGCGCGCTCGCGGCGACCGCGCTCTTGACCCGTGCACGCGTCAGCGCTGCCTCCGTGATCGTGATCGCATCCTCCGCGACCCCCGCGCGCAAGGCGGCACCGCGAACATACGTCCTGGCGGCCTCGCGGGTTCGCACGTCGACGACGCGCACGCACAGCGCGCGGCCCGGCAACATCGTCGACATGATCGCGAGCGCGCGATCGACGAGCGCGGTCTCGCTGCTCGCGATCGGCAGCTCCGCGGTGAGGTCGCGCAACGCAGCGAGCTGCGCCTCGACCGTCGGCGGCGTGAACGTCATCGCCTACGCTCCTTGTCCATGCCGGCATCGAGGTCGACGAGATCTGCGAGGCTCGGGTGCTGCAGTCCGGACTCGACCGACGGAGTCGCGGCCTGGAACTCGCCGGTCTTGTCCTCGTGAGGATCCTCGGACATCACCGGAATGGCGGAGTCGCTCGCCGATGCAGCGGCTCGATCGAGATCGAGCATGCGGGCACTGCCGACGTACTCGGTCGTCTCGTACTTCGTGATCTTTCCGATCTTCTTGACGATGCCTGCCATGCGCTCGGACTCCGACAGGATGACACCGACCGCGCGCAGGTGCTGCGCATCCTTGTCACTCTGTCGCTGGATCAGCTGCGCGTAACCCATGATCGACGTCAGCGGCTGGTTGAGCTCGTGTGCGGCCGCTCCGGCCAGCTCGGCGACCAGCGCCTGTTTCTCGGAGAGCTGTAGCTTCTGCTGTGCGTCGAGGAGGCGCTGCTCCATGCGGATCCGCTCGCGGAGGTCCGTGAGGATACCGACGGTCGCGGCCTCGCGCTCGCCTTCGTACACGACAGACGCGGTCATGCTCACCGGGACGATCTCGCCCGACTCGATCCGGACCTCGCGGCGTGTCTGCTCGAGCCGCCCGACCCCGCCATACGACGTCGAGCGCAGCATCTTCATGATCTGGTTCGAATGGCCCTCCTCGTAGAGCTCCCACACGGGGAGCTTCCCGATCACCTCGCGCGCCCGGTACCCGAACAGCCGCTCCGCACCCTGGTTGAACAGGATGATCGTGCCGCGCATGTCGGCCGCGATGATCGCATCGACCGTCGAGTCGATCAGCCGCTCCAGGAACTCCTTGGTCGATCGCAGCTCGTGCTCGAGAGCGCGCTCCGCTGTCACGTCGCGGAATGCGAGGATCACCGCGCCGGTCCCCGCGAGCACCGTCGATGTCGACACGCTCACCCACACGGGCGACCCCGACGTCGTCGACAGCTGCAGATCGAACGAGTCGACGTTCGCGCCCGCGAGCACGCGCGAGATCGTGTCCCCGATCTGCGCCCGCTGCTCTCCGGCGACGAGATCGACGAGCTCTGATCCGAGCAAGCCATCGCGTGCGAAGCCCGTGATCCGCTCCGCCGCGCGGTTGACGAACAGGATCCGCCCGGCGTCGTCGAGCACGACCACGCCGTCGGCCCCGGCCTCGAAGTGCTCCTTGAGCGAATCGATCCCGCGCAGCCGGCGCTCGGCCTCGTACCGCGCTCGCGAGATCCGGTGCGTCTGATCGCGCAGACTCTCGAGGACCGCGCCATGCCTCAGGTGCGCCGCCGTGATGCTCGCGATCAACTTGCCGAGCTCGAGGACGCGCGGCGCAACGTGCTGCGTTCCCGGGCGGTCCTTGCGCAACAGGATCGCCCCGAGCGGCCGCCCACGCCATTGCACCGGGAAGACCGCGATCGCACGGATCCGCCGCGATGCGAGCATCTCCGCGATCGGTGCGGTCAGCGGATGGACCTGCACATCGTCGATCAGCACCGGACTCAGGGTCCGGATGGCCTCGACGATCTCCGGGTACTCCGCGATCGCGAGTGTGAACCGCTGCAGAGGCTCGGCATCTGTCGCCGCGATCACGAAGGCGTGATCCGAGCCCTCGATGTGGGCGACCAGCGAGGCGCGGTCGAAGCCGAGCACGTTCGCGGTGATCGTCAGCGCCTGCACCAGCGCCTCGGCATCGTCGCCGTTCGCGGTGAGGACCTCGTTGATCCGCGCGAGCGCGGGCCCCGTCATGTCCTTCTTGCCGAGCTTGCACAAGTTGCGGCAGCGCACGGCCAGCACCGACGGTGGCAGCGGATGCCGCGCGACGTCGGTCGCTCCCGCGGCCAGCGCCTCGGTCACCGCGGTCGGCGGGATCGCCGGCACCACCGCCAGGATCGGAATCTCCGCCAGCGCCGGCACGTCGCGCGCCTCGGCGACCAGGTGTGCAGCGTCGGCTCCCGTCACCACGATCATCTGCGGCAGCCCGTCCGACAGCGTCAGCTGGGTCTGAGCGGCAGCCGACAGCCCGCTCGCGGCAAGCTGACTCACCAGCGTCGCCCGCTCGGGCTCGCTTCCGCCGAGGACAACGATCGACGGGGCTTCCACGTCGTCGGTGACCGTACCACGGCGGTCGCATGCTGGCCCTGGCCCGGCTGGGCAGGCGACGACGGAACAGGCGCATCGTGCGCCAGCGCCACCCCCAGACGATCAGCGGACGCTGCGCGTGCCGTCGAAGGCGGCGAGCGCGGCAGCGTAGACGAGCTTCAGGGGCACGCCATGCTGGCGGGCCGCGGCGGCGCACGCCTCGTACTCGGGGGCGGCGTTCTCGATCGAGCCCCCATCGCTCGCGACCTTGATCGCGATCGCCCCGTAGCGGGTCGTGACCTCGATGGTCCGGCGTGCGAGCACGGTCCGCTCTCGCGGCGCGTAGCGGACCCCGATCGTCGTGGTCTCGCGCAGGATCGCTCCGATCACGGCCTCGCGGACCCCGGACGCGGCGAGCGCGGACAGCATCAGCGCCGGCCGGCCCTTCTTCATCGTGATCGGCGTCCACCACACGTCGACGGCGCCCGCGGCGAACACCGCATCACTCGCCGGGCCACACAGCTCCGGGCTCATGTCGTCGAGGTTTGCGTCGATCTGCCACACGGTGTCGGCGACCGCCGGCTGCTCGATCACCACCACGCGCAGGACGTTCGCGCGATCGGCGAGGTCGACGTCACCAGCTCCCCAGCCCACCGCCAGCGGCCGCCCGACCGGTGCGGGCTGCCAGCTCGTGACGGTCGCCGCGAGGATCGCTGCGCCGGTCGGCGTGCACAGCTCGCGCGCGACGCCACCATCGGCGATCACCCCGCCCGCCTCGCGTAACACCTCGAGGGCCGCGGGCGCAGGCACCGGCAAGACGCCGTGCGAGCACGTGATCGTGCCGTGCCCCATCGCGACGCTCGTGCACGTGACGGACGCCGGCGCTAGCCAGTCGAGAGCTGCCGCCGTGCCGACGACGTCGACGACCGAGTCGATCGCTCCGACCTCGTGGAACGCGACGTCCTCGACGGTCGTGCCGTGGAGCTTGGCCTCGGCGCGCGCGATGCGGTCGAAGATGTCGAGAGCGCGGCGCTTGGTGCCCTCGGTCAGCGCGGCGCCAGAGATCCGAGCGCGGATGTCGGAGTAGTGGTAGTGCGCGTGCACGCGCTTGGGGCCGTGCGCGTGCGTGTGCGAGGCCCCGTGCGCCTGCTCGTGCGCGTGGTCGGCGGGTCCGGGCGGGTGCCTGTGGTCGTGCTCGTGCTCGTGCTCGTGCGCGGCGGGTCCGGGCGGGTGCGTGTGGTCATGCGCGTGCTCGTGCGAGTGCGTGTGGCCCGCATGATCGTGCGCGTGCGCATGCTCGTGCTGGTGCGCGTGCCCGTGAGCGTTGCTCTGCGCTGGCGTCGTGTGCGGCGGATGGCCGGTGTGAACATGCCCCGCGTGCTGGTGGCGCTGGGCCCCCGCGAGCTCGCCGCTGGTGTCGACCTTGATATCGATCGCGGCGATACCGGACTTCGTCACGTTGGTGACGACAAGGCGATGGCGGCCCGCGCCGATCGAATCGAGCGCGTTACCGATGATGTCCAGCGGCACGCCGAGGTCGATCAATGCGCCGAGCATCATGTCGCCCGCGGCTCCGCTCGCACAGTCGACATGGAGGTGCAGCCCCTTCATCGCTGCACCGCGAGCCGGGCGATCTTGACGGCGGCGACGGCCGCGCCGACGCCGTTGTCGATGTTCACGACGGTGATGCCTGGTGCGCACGAGCTCAGCATCGCGGCGAGCGCGACGAGGCCGTCCACGGATACGCCATAGCCGATGCTCGTCGGCACACCGATCATCGGGCGATCGATCAGGCCGCCGAGCACCGACGGGAGGGCGGCCTCCATGCCCGCGACCGCGATCACGACGTCGGCCTTGCGAATGTCGTCGAGGCGGGCGAGCAGCCGATGGAGGCCGGCGACGCCGACATCCGAGATCCGGATCACCGGAGCCCCGAGAAACTCGGCGACCAACGCGGCCTCCTCGGCGACCGCGAGATCGCTGGTCCCCGCACACACCAGCGCGATCGCGCCGGACGGCGGACGTGCCTGGCGCGGCACGCGTGGCGCATCGAGCATCAGGACCCGCGCGAGCTCGTGGACGCGAACCTCGGGGACGAGCTCGCGGACCGCGGCTGCCTTCGCGGGATCGACGCGCGTCGCGATGGACACGCCGGCCGTCCGTGCGAGCTCGCGCATCGCCGCCGCGATCTGCTCCGGGGTCTTCGATGCGCCGTAGACAATCTCGGGGACGCCGGTGCGCAGCTCGCGATGATGGTCGATCAGCGTTGCACCGACCGCGTGGGCAACCTCTGCGTACGGGAGCTCACCGATCTGCTTCGCGGCGTCACCGGGGCTGATCACACCCGAGCGCACCTGGGCGAGCACGTCGAGGAGCTGGTTGCGATCCACGGCCCGTGTCTACCACGGCCCGGGAGTGAATCCCGTGCACTCCATCCTCGGCACGCCTGCCGGCGCGGGGCGCATCCGCTATCCTCGACGGATGTGTCGGAACATCCGCCCCCTGTTCAACTTCGCGCCGCCCGCGACCGACGCCGAGATCCACGACGCCTCGCTCCAATTCGTGCGCAAGATCAGCGGGACTCGCAAGCCGAGCCAGGACAACGAGGACGCGTTCGAGCGGGCGGTCGAGGCGATCGCCAAGGCGACCCGCAAGCTCGTCGATTCGCTCGAGACCGACGCCCCGCCCAAGAACCGCGAGGTCGAGGCCGCGAAGGCGCGCGCCCGCAGCGCGGATCGGTATCCGCAGTCTGCCTATCCGCGACGCTAGAACGGCGCTCATAGGTGAGATCTTAAGAACGGATCCCGCGAGGACTCGAGTGGGCGGCGGGAGATCCCCGGGGGGACTACCTGGCACCTCGTCGCGCGCCTCCCGACGCAGAACCGATGCGCTCGCGGAGGCGAGGTATCGCGTTCCGTAATGCTGCGCCGGATCGGTACGTCGGTGCGGCCCTCCGTCGTTGCGTGCGAGAACCTGCGGGGTCGGGGCGGCGGCCGAACACTGCCGGCGAGGTTCGTCCTCGCGCCGCTGCGCTGCGGTCGTGACCGGTGTTGGAGAGCGCGAACGAGCTGTGCGTTTGTGACCAGCCGCGCCAGAGGAAAGGCGCGCCTGCTCACAAGCCGTACAGCGCCGGCCTTGTCAGGGGCGCCTGGTGTGCGGAAGTAGGACAGTCTGGGTGGTGATCGGTGATCGCTGTTCAGTTCCAGCTGGAACTGAGAGCGCGGTTTCACCGACGAGGAACGTGTCGATTGTTGAGAAATCCCTTGACGAGATTCTCGGTGCGTTCGCGCAAGCCCGAGGAGGATGGCGTGTTTTCTCTGCGAGGAATCGATTCGCTGCGCGATGCGTGACGTTCGTGGGCGTGTTCGAACGTCGCCGGGTGTGGTGCGGTTTGCGCGCGCAGAGCGCGAATCAGAGCCTCCGAAACCCAGGTGGTAGGAAGGATGTGCGCGCGTAGGACTCGCGCGCGAGGAGGTTGCGATGTTGAATGCAGGAACGCACGCGAGCGCGGACGAGCTCGATCGGGCGGTGGACGCCGAGTACCGCGAGCGCACGTGGCTGAAGCTGCACGAGGAGATCGTGTCGGTCGGCAAGCAGATCGTCGCGCTCGAGGCGCGCGTGGTCGATCTGCTGTTCGAGGCCGACGAGACGCGCCTGTACAAGCGGATGGGCTTCACCTCGATCTACCCGTACATCGAGCGCGTGCTCGGCTGCTCGCGCCACGCGGCAAACGAGCGCATCCGGGTGGGGCACGAGCTGCTCGAGT
>JANOPP010000591.1:0-9483 GCA_031421915.1 Myxococcales bacterium
TCACGATCCCTTTCACGATATCCACAAGCGTGATCGCGGCGTTGGGTTCGAGAAAGAGCGCTCGATTTCCGTCGAACTGAAGGACGTCGTGATTCGTAGCAAAAGGATGCTCGGTAAACGTGAGCTCATGGGGCGAACGCGGGTGTTTGTCGGGGAGCAACCGAGGCTCGGCGGGCGCCAACGCCCCCGTCGCGACGTAAAAACTGGTGACCTCTCGTTCCCCCGTCGGCACCGTCACGACGTTACCATCCGCGGAGAACGATGGACCAACGACAAACGTGCCATTGCCGTTCGGGAAGAATCGTCCGAGCGGAATGCGGTGACGAATCGCCCCGCTCGGTACGTCCACGAGCACCAAAAACCGCTCGGGTGCGATGTACCCCGTCCCCACCGGCTTTTTCTGCTCCGTTTGCTCGATGATGGCCGCGGTCCTCCGGTCCGGGGCGAGCGACTCGGTGATTTGAAAGTCATCAAATTGGATTGTGTCGCTTGGCAGGACGAACCCTTTGGTGACAGGAATGGGTACCACCGTGGCGCTGCCATCGGCGTGCGGAAAGCAGTATTGTACTTGACCGGTCCGCGGCGCTCGTGGAGCATGCAATCGCCATTTGCCATGACGCTCCACGCAATACCGTCCATCGCTCGTGAAATGGGGCGCGCTCGACTGAGTACCCAACTGCATGGACGACGAGCCTTTTTTGCCGAGGTCCTCGACGCGATTCGTCGTAAGGTCGACGATCGCCATGGATTCACCATCGAGTCCGACCTTTGCGCCATCCGGTCGAAAGTTCAAGGCGCCGACCCTCCCGCTGTGCGTCGTGAGGATCTTGCGCTGCCGGGCGTCGACGAAAACAATGTCCCAATCGTCTCCCTCGCGTTTACGCTTGACGAAAATGCGGCCACGCGGCTCGTCGTTCCCGTAAATCACCGCGTGATCGTCCTCGAAGACCGGTTCGAAGGACGGGACCGCGGACACGACGAGGTGCGCGGCATCGGAGCTGTGCACGTTATCGCCCCGGGCGCTTTCGAAAAGCAATGTCCCGCTTTCGTTCCACGCCACGTGCGAATAAACGTACCGTCCGACGCATCCCGATGCCCTTCGCCCGATTGTTTTGCCCTCGGGGAGCTCGAAAATAATACTTTCGCTGGCATTGCAGACGTAAAGCCGAGTGCCATCGGGGCTGAGCGAGCCACGCGAATACGCACCGATCCGGAGATCCTGCGTTTCGTTTGGCCGGACGATCCATACCGTGCCCGCTTCATCGATGCGGCCCACGGTTCCTGCACGTGAGCTGAATGCGGTCATTCCGAGCCAGCGCAAGGAATTCCAGCCGGCTCCGCGCGGTTCGAGCAACACGTGTCCAAGCGAATTGTCGGGGAACAATACGCCGACGTTCCCGGGAGTGCCGCCTTTGCTGCGAACGGCGTAGGGAATGTATTCGACGCCAATGTCAACCTCGTTTTCGGTAGCGGGTAGGACGAGCACGGGTCGACCCTGGTCGCCCGTTTCCGCCTCGAGCCGCGATTGCGCTCGATCGAGCAGCCGTCGTGCGCGCGGCATATCGCCTTTTTGGAGGTATACGAGACCCGCACCGACGAGCGCCCGCATGTGGGCCGGATCTGCCTCGAGCGCGGATTCGAAGCTTGCAAGCGCCTCGTCGAAACGCCCTTCGTCGAATGCGCGATGCGCGGACGCGAGATCCGCATGCGGCGCAAGCGTTGGGCGCACATCGAGCTCCGCCAGCGCCTGCGTCTGAAGCGCGCGTCGTTCCGATTCTGTCGTGGCACAGTTCGGCGTGGTGGCGAGAATGCGCGTAACACGATCGAGCTTCCCTGTAGCGAATGCGGCACGCGCCCGCGTGATGTTCGTCCGGGCCACGTCGCACGTGTCCAAAACGTGGGTCTTTGCAGGTGGCGTTGGCCCAGCGCATCCGAGAGCGATGGCGAGCGCCGGACCGACGACGAAAAAGAATTGTTTCGATGGACGCATGACGTTTACTTTTTTCCGCTGGGAAACCGTGGCCTATCGCGCTGGTTTCGACATCCTCAGTCATGCTCCCCAGCCGAGGCGGAGATACGGTCCGATCCGGCACCCGATCGCTGCACACGACGCAAGGGCGCCGTGGACTGGGTGGTGCCGGCACATCCGATCATCGTGACGAGCAGCGGCAGAAGCTTGCAACGCATTCGTCGTGCATACTCGATCCGTTGATGTGCTGGAAAATGATTTGCAATCATGCTCGAGATCCTTCGCCGGGGAGTTGTCCCACATCATCATCCAACACGTCGTCGGCGCTCAGTTGGCTTGATTCACGCCCTGTTTGGGGGCGAGCGACAAACGACGCTGCACGGTCTGTACCAATGCGACGAAATTGCATTTCGGAGCCATCGAAGGGTCGATGGAAGCGCGGCGAGAACGGTAGCAGCTTGCGGATGTGGCCTGACGAGCCACAACGAGCGCGAATAGTAGACTCGGAAGCGACAACGCCCATGATGGTTCGTCGATATCTACCTGGATGCTCTACCCGTGCTCCCTCCATATTCCCGGCGTCTCGTGAGCTGATTACAGTTTTGCACTTTGCTTCAGCAGCCATTCAACGTACCATGCCTGGCACAGCGGTTGCGTTCTTCGCCGCATCGACCGTCCTAACAGCAAACGTATCTACGGATTCAAAATCTGACCCCTTCTCTTTATATCAATGACTTCCCACCCCACCATGACCCGTCGTCGCTTCATCGTTCCCGAGGTCGTTCAGACCTCCGCAATGGACTGCGGCCCGGCGGCGCTCACTTGCCTGCTCGAAGGCTTCGGCATTTCGGTCAGTTATGGGCGCCTCCGCGAGGCGTGCCAGACCGATGTCGACGGTACTTCAATCGACACGCTGGAGTCTGTCGCGGGTGCCCTCGGGCTCGACGCCGAGCAGATCATGATCCCCGCCGATCACCTCCTGATCCCGGAAGCCAATGCCTTGCCAGCGATCGCCGTCGTCCGTCTACCGAACGGCCTGACCCACTTCGTAGTCATCTGGAGGCGCCTCGCGAACCACGTCCAAATCATGGACCCCGCAACAGGCCGGCAGTGGATGACGACTTCGCAGCTTCTCAGCGACCTCTACCTACACAGGGTCGCCGTTCCGCCAAGTGCGTTCCGCGAGTGGGCCGGATCGAACGAAGCATCCGCTACGCTACGGAGCCGCATTTCCGAGCTGGGAATCGCAGGAGCTGACTGCACGCGCCTTATCGAGTCCGCGCTGTCGGACGCTACCTGGCGCTCGCTGGCCGCCCTCGACGCCGCCACGCGAATGGTCCGCTCGCTCGTGCGTGCTGACGGCATCAAACGAGGACGGGAAGCGCTCCGGATCCTCGAGCGATCCTTCGATCGCGCCCGCACGGGGCCACTCGACGAAGCAGAGAGCGTCCCCGCTACATACTGGACGGTTCGGCCCGCGCCCGCCGACCCTAGTGGCGACGAGCAGCTTTGGCTACGCGGAGCGGTCCTCGTGCGAATTCGAGGACGGAAGAGCACAGCCGAGCCGGCGACGACCGAAGAAGCGGCCAACAGCAACGGAGAGCCTTCCCTCGCAAGCGCTCGCCCACCGGACCTCGTCGCCGCGTTGAACGCGCCACCCAGCAGGCCCTGGCTCGACCTGTTCCGAATCCTCCGCGCGGACGGACTTTATCCCGTTGTCGTTCTCGCCGCCGCAGTCCTCATTGCGGCTGTGGGGGTCGTCGCCGAGGCACTGCTCTTTCGCGGGCTGCTCGACTTGCAACGCGACCTGAACCTCGTCGGGCAGCGCGTCGGCGCAATGATGGCGCTTTCCATTTTCTTGGCCGCCGCTTTGGCTCTCCAGCTCGGGATTGCCACCATTGCCCTGCGCTCCGGGCGTCATCTGGAGGTGCGCCTCCGCGCCGCGTTCCTCATGAAGATCCCACGTCTTGGAGACCGTTACTTCCAGAGCCGATTGATCTCCGACATGGCTGAGCGCAGCCATAGCCTCTACCAGCTTCGGCTCCTGCCCATCATGGGCGAGGAACTCCTCCGGTGGCTCTCGACGCTCGTCTTCACGACCGCAGGGATCATCTGGCTTGATCCAAAAAGCGCCCCACTCGCGATCGTGGCGGCCCTCGTCCTCGCGGGAAATCCGCTGTGCGCGCAGGTAGTCCTCACCGAGCGCGATCTTCGCGTCCGGACGCACACTGGAGCGCTCGGTCGCTTCTATCTGGACGCACTTCTCGGCCTCGTCGCGGCCCGCGCTCATGGCGCGGAGCAGGCCATCCGGCGCGAGCAGGAAGGGCTGCTCGTCGAGTGGTTTCGGGCCGGAGCGAGCCGCCTTCGCGTGTTCGTCACGGTCTCGGTCACCAACACGGCTCTGGGGTATGCCTTCGCCGCCCTCTTGCTCTTCGGTCACTTGGGGCGCGGTGGGGACCCTTCTCGGGTGCTCCTCCTCGCCTACTGGGTGCTCAGTTTGCCGGCCATCGGTCAGGAACTCGCAAACCTTGCCCGAGAATATCCAAATCACAGAAACGTGGCCCTCCGCGCGCTCGAGCCGCTCGGCGCCCCGGAGGATGCAACAGCCCGGCGCGGGGACGAGGTTTCTACTATTCCGCCCCCCGAAAACGACGGGCTAGCTCCCGACGGAGCCGTCGATATCCGCCTCGAGGGGGTGAGCATCCGGGCGGCTGGGCATACGATCATCGAGGACCTTCACCTCGCCGTTGCCCCAGGCAGCCATGTCGCCATCGTCGGGCCATCTGGCGCCGGAAAATCCAGCCTGGTGGGCCTCTTGCTCGGGTGGCATCGAGCCGCTTCGGGCCACGTGCTCATTGATGGCGCTCTCCTTGACAACCGTCGCCTCGAGACGCTCCGGCAACAGATCGCGTGGGTGGATCCCGCAGCGCAAATCTGGAACCGGTCGATGCTCGATAACGTCTGTTACGGCGTGACGGAGGCTACGACGCAGACGATCGGTCGCGCGCTCGAAGATGCCGATTTGCTCGGCGTCGTGGAGAAGCTCCCCGAGGGCCTGAAAACGCCTCTAGGCGAAGGCGGCGGCCTCGTTTCGGGAGGCGAAGGGCAGCGCGTGAGGCTTGGGCGGGCGATGCTCCGGCCAAACGTGAGGCTCGCGATCCTCGACGAGCCTTTCCGCGGGCTGGATCGACCAAAGCGTCGGGAACTGCTCGGGAGGGCCCGCACGCTCTGGAAAGGGGTGACGATGCTCTGCGTCACCCATGACGTCGGCGAGACACTCGATTTTGATCGGGTGCTCGTGATTGAAGGAGGACGACTCGTCGAGGACGGTGCACCGGCCGACCTCGCAGGCCAGCCTGCTTCGCGCTACCGGGCCATGCTGGACGCCGAAACGGACGTACGAAAGGGCGAATGGGCAAACGCCGTGTGGCGTCGCGTGCGTCTCGAAGACGGACGGCTCACCGAGGAGCAGGCGAGCGACGAGGTGCCTTCATGATCGCGCTCGACGACGCCATCCTTTGGCCGGCTTCCAAGGTCGGCGAGGCATTACAAGCGCTGGCCCAAAAGTGCGGTTTGTCCTCAGGAAAGGCCGAGATCCCTACACTTTCCGGCGGCGCACTCGGGAGCGACGAGGCGCTGGGGCGCTGGATCGAAGCGACGGCCCGTTTGGTTGGCGTCGAGGCCGAGCCGACGGCAAGTGACTTCGCCGGCATCGAGCGTCTTCTGGAGGGGTCCGCGCCCGCGCTCTTTCGCATGCCCGCGGCGACCGGCGTTCCGCCCGCAATCCGCACGGGAGAGCCGCTCTTCCTGGCTGTCTTGCGAACACGCCGTGGGCGCGTCTCCGTGCTTGGCCCCGACCTCGATGTCCACACGGTCTCGCTCGCAGCCATCCGCTCCGCACTCTGCCGCCACATCGAAGACCCGCTCGCCGAGCCGTTCGACCGTATCCTGCGCGAAATCGGCATCCCCGAGCGCCGCCGTCCCCGTGTCCGCGCAGCCCTCGTGCGCGAGCGGCTTCGGCATCATCGAATGGAGGGCTGCTGGCTCTTGCGCCTACCGCCTGGCGCGAGCTTGCCGCAGGCAATCGGAAACGATGGCCTTTGGAGAACTCTTTTCGCGTTCGCGGGAGGTCATGTCGTCTTCGTCGCGCTCTGGATGCTCTCGTGGTGGATGGTTGGGCGCGGCGTCTTGCAAGGGCGCCTGGATTCGGGCTGGATGCTCGCCTGGTCGCTCGTCCTGCTCACGATGGTCCCCGTCCGGTTGCTCGTTGCGTCGTCCGAGGGCCTGCTCGCACTCGGTGTGGGCACCCTGGTCAAGCGGCGCCTTCTCGACGGGGCTCTGCGGCTCGATCCCGATGTTGTCCGTCACCACGGCGTAGGCCAACTCCTGGGTCGAACGATCGAGTCGAATACAATGGAGCAGCTCGCGCTCAACGGCGGCTTCTTGGTCTTGACCTCGGCGATCGAGCTGGCGCTCTCCGCGGTGGTCCTCGCGGCGGGAGCGGGCGGCGGATTTCACGCGATCCTGCTCCTTGGCTGGTTGGCGCTCACCGCCCTTGTCGGCGCCCGTTTCTATGCGCACAGACAGGCGTGGACCGAAGCTCGCCTCGACATGACGCACGACCTCGTCGAACAAATGGTTGGACACCGGACGCGCCAGGTCCAGGAGTCGCCCGATCGCACACACGACCACGAGGATCAATCGCTCGCACGGTATGAAAGCCTTTCCAAGCGGCTCGACCGGAGCAACGCGACCCTGATGGTTTTGCCATCGCGCGGCTGGCTCTTGGTTGGGCTGGCCGGGCTGTTTCCCGCGTTCGCAGCGGGGACGAGCGCTGCGACAGGGCTCGCGGTGGCGGTTGGCGGCGTCCTGAGCGCCTATATCGCCCTTCGCAAACTCGCCGGGGGCTTCACGCACCTTTCGGTCGCGCTCCTCGCATGGCAGCGTCTGAAGCCGCTGATGCCCGCCGAGGAGCGTTTCGATGCGACTTCTTCGTCGGCTAGCCTCGTCCTCGCGAACGGCGGCGTCACCGAGCGCCGTCCGGTCGACGCGCCCCTGCCCACGCTTCTCGATGCGCGCGATATCGTGTTTCGTTACCGGCCGCGCAGCGAGCCTGTCCTACGTGGCTGCCATTTGCGCATTCGCGAGGGCGATCGGCTGCTGCTCGAGGGCTCCTCGGGAGGCGGCAAGTCGACGTTCGCAGCGATCTTGGCTGGGATGCGTGTGCCCGAGTCGGGTCTCTTGCGGCTCCATGGGCTCGACCGCCCGACACTCGGCTTTGAAGGGTGGCGGAGAGGCATCGCGTCCGCGCCTCAATTCCATCAGAATCACGTCTTCACGGAGACGTTCGCGTTCAACCTGCTCATGGGGAGGCGCTGGCCGCCAGAGGCGAAGGATCTGGAAGAATGCGATACGCTCTGTCGCGAACTCGGTCTAGGTGATTTACTTGATCGAATGCCGGCCGGAATGATGCAAATGGTCGGCGAGAGTGGCTGGCAGCTATCCCACGGCGAACGGAGCCGGCTCTATCTTGCCCGTGCGCTCCTTCAGGGGGCCGACGTGATCCTGCTCGACGAAAGTTTTGGCGCGCTCGACCCCGAGAGCCTACGCAAGGCGCTCCGCTGCGTGCTCGCTCGAGCACCTGCGCTGGTGGTCATCGCGCACCCTTGAGTCTCGCGCTGGGTCAACGCGGTTTCGTCGCGGGCGCACCCAGAGCGCCCGCTGCTCGAAGCACGAGCTTCGCTGGCGAGACGCGTTCCACCTCGACTGAAACGGTCGCCGGCAGGCCATGGACCAGCGGGATCGCCGGGGCTGATGCTGCGTCGACGTCGATCTCGACGCGGATCCAACCATCGCGCGGCTCGCTCGCGACCGAGGCCACAACACCCCGCACGATGCCGTAGTGCGTCCAGGAAAACCCTTCGAGCCTGATATCGGCCGACTGGCCTGGGGCGATGCGGCCAAGTGCGTCGGCCGGAGCGAACTGTCCCACGGCGCGGAGGCGTCCTCGGGGCACCACGACAGCCAATCGCTCGCCCTCTTTCAGCACGCCGCCCACCTGAAACGGAGCGACTTCGCCAAGGTGACCGTCCACCGGCGCGCGTATCGTGCGCTGATCGATCGCGTGCTCGATTTGCAGGATCGATGCATCGACCATCGTGCGCTCGCCCTCGAGGTCCGCAGCCTCGCGGCGCAGGCGAGCGATCGCTGCTTTCTGCTCACTCTCTTCAACGCGCAGCTCGGCTGCTATCCGCCCCGTGCCCGTCCGCACGGTGTCGGCGGCTGCGCGCTCCTGCTCGGCTTCCGCGTGACGCATATCCGCATCGGCTGCGGATAGAAGCCCGTTCGCGCGGAGCGTCTCAGAACGCTTCTTCTCGCCCTCACGGAACGTGGCCCGAGACTCTGCCTCGCGTATCCGAGCGCGACCTTCCTCGCCTTGCGCGGCGGCGGCTTGTCGTTGCTCGGTTGTGGCTTTCTCCTTGGCCTCGATTTCCTTGACGAGCGCCGCACTCGACGCGTGGATGGCAGACAGCCGCGCTTTCTCTTGCTCGAGTTTCAGGCGGAGGTCCTTGGCATCGAGTTCGAACAGGACGTCGCCCGCCTTGACCTCCTGACCGAGCCTCCCATGTACGGCGGTGATCCTTCCGGCGACGGGCGCATCGACAGCGAAGGAGGATCGCTCGACTTCGATTCTGCCGTTATCGGCCACCTTGACGACGCCGACCTTCGCGATGCCGAGCCACGCGGACCAAAGTACCGCGAGTGTGGCTCCGACGGCGACGCCGCGGGACGTCTGGCGGAGCCGGTTGGCGCGTAGAGCGCGCAGGGATCGGTCGAATGCGATGGCCATGATCGAGTTGGTTCCAAGGATGTGGACGGGAAGCGAGAGCCTGCAACGACGCAGGCATCAAGCATACCAGGACAAGAGTGGACTTGGAAGCGACATGGTTTGCCGACGTTTTGGTACGTGAGCGCGGGTTGTCGCCTGAGAGGCCACAAGGGGGTGCAAATTGTGGACTTGGAGGCGACAAGTTCGCCTGCGGAGGCGGCGCAAGGACGCCTGATCAATGTGGCACGACACCTGCAATAGCCAATAACCGACACGAACGCTCGAACGAACAACCATTCTGCAACCAACGAGGAGCTACCATGAAAATCAAGACCAGCATCAAGGCCGGCGGCGCAATTCTTTCGATCTAACCCGATTCCAACCAGCAACCATTCTGCAACCAACGAAAAGCAATCATGAAAATCAAAACGAAAATCAAGGCCGGTCCCGGCAGTAGCTGGGACGGCTGATCCGATTCCACGAACAACCATTCTGCAACCAACGAGGAGCAATCATGAAAATCAAGACGAAGATCAAGGCCGGTCCCGGCAGTAGCTGGGACGGCTGATAGCAGTAATCGCTGAGGAGCGCGGGTGGCAAAGCAACGCCGCCCGCGCTCCCGGCGCAATCCTCTCGATCTGACCCGATTCCAATCAGCAACCATTCTGCAACCAACGAGGAGCTA
>JANOPP010000592.1:0-2043 GCA_031421915.1 Myxococcales bacterium
GTGCGGTCACCCGAGGCGCGTCTCAACTTGCTCCGCTTGACCTACCTGCTCGTGCAGACCGATCTCGCGCGTCTGTCTTGATGTCGTGAGCGCACTCCTCACGGTCCAGGGCCTCGAGAGCGGCCGAGAAGTAGTCGTCAGCGGAACGGCGAGCGCCGCGCGCCCGCCTGTTTCGCGTCGAGGACCTTGCGCAGCTCGATCACGAGATCCGGTCGCACGGTGACGAGGTTCGCGCGCTCCTGGAGATCGGTGGAGACGTCGTAGAGCTCGTACATCGGACCGACCTCGATCAGCTTCCACCGGCCCTGGATGTAGGCCGCTTGCTCGCCGATCGAGAACGCCGTGCCGCCGCCGAACTGCGGTTGTCGCGTTCCGCGCGCGAGCTCCGCGACCGACCGGCCATCGATGCTGGCGTTGCCGGGCACGACGAACCCGGCGAGCTCGAGAACCGTCGGTGTGAGATCGGTGCCGCTGACGACTTCCTGGACCATCGTGGTGCGTATGCCGGGCCCCGCGATCACGAACGGCACGCGGACCTGCGAGTTGTAAAGGTCGGTGCCGTGTTCGGTCTGCTCGTGATCGCCGAGGGGTTCGCCGTGATCTGCCGTCACGATCACGATCGGTACGCGCTCGGTGAAGCCGGTGACGACGCGCGCGATCGCGAGATCCGTGGCGACCAGCGTCTGGTCGTAGAGTCGCAGGCGTTGCGCCGGATCGGTGACTTCGCCGAGAGCCGGTGCCCACGCGCTGGGTGCGTCGAGGTGGAGCCACAGGAAGAGCGGCCGCTGCTCACCACGTGCTCGGCGCTCGGCGAGCCAGGTCCGTGCCGCCTCCGCGAGCCTCGGATCCTCCGGTTCGATCGTCAGATGGTCGAGCCCGCGTCGCCACGCGCGATCGATTGAACAGCACACGAACCCGGCGGTGTCGTAGCCACCCGCACGCAGTCGCTCGGCGAGGGTGACGTGCCGAGGATCGCTCTTGATCCGGTTCGGCGCCGTGCCGGTCAGCATCGAAGGGAGCGAGCGAGCGGTCGTGTTGCTCGGAGCGAACGTCAACGCGAATACGGCGCCGCGAGTTCCGAGGTCGCGGAGCGCGGGCATCTCGACGCGGCCGGCGTACGACGGTGTGCGGTCGGCGCGCAGCCCGCTGACCGTGACGAGGATGATGTCGGGGTGCCGGGCGCCGGCCACCGACAGCGGTGCGAGCTGGGCGTGCGGGATCGCGTCCCGTAGTCGGTCGAGATCGAACCAGGCGACCGCGACGCCGGCGACCGGGCGCGCGCCCCAGACCGCGAGCGCCTCCGCGGGGCGCGTCTTCACGATGGCGACCCCGAGCCCGATCGCGATCACCGCGAGACCGGCGACTCCCACGCTCACCAGCGAGCGAATCTTGCCGAGTCGTGGCCAGACGAGATGAACGATCCACGCGATCACGAGTGCGACGAGCGGCGCGATCAGGAGCGACAGATCGAACGAGGCGAACCGGCCGCGCACGATGAACCGCCACACGACATAGACCGCGGCGCACGTACCGATCACGATCGCGCCGATCAACCTGCGGATCGACAGCAGCGTGCTCCGACCGCGGCGTCGCCATCGCGTATCGAACCAGCGCGTGATCGCGGCGACGGCGCTGACCATCGGACGCGAGACAGCCACCACGATCATCACCGTCGCGACCGCGATCAGCGGCTGGATGAACCCGACCGCGAGCGGCTTGAACGCGGTCCAGGCGGCGAGCTGCCAGGTGCCCTGGAACGTCGTCCATGCGAGCGCGAACGCACCGAGCCAGATCGTGACGAGCCAGCCCGCGAGGCGCGGCATCGAGCCGGCGTCCTCGGTGAGGCGCGCCCGGAGCGCGCTCGGCTGCCACGCGGCGAGCAGCGCCCGGCTGACCACGGCGATCAGGACCCCGGCGGGCACCGCCACCATCGCGAACAACCCGAGCGCTGGCGCGGGGTAGGGCGTGGCCATCCCCTCGATGACGCCACCGGCGAGGGCCCCCGCGCAGGCGGCGACGACACTCGGCGCGAGCCAGCGGAGG
>JANOPP010000593.1:0-3592 GCA_031421915.1 Myxococcales bacterium
TTGGCCTTCGGGTTCCGGATCGGACCCGATCCGTGAAGGGTCATCCCGCTGGTCACCCAGTCGGCTGTTCGATCCAGAGTACGGACGGCCCGCTGAATCGCATCCTTGTTTGCGGCAGCACGACCGGTCTTGTCACTCCACAGCGGTTCGCTCTCCCGCATCGAGGCTTCAATCGCGTCTTGCGCCTCGTGCAAAGCGGCCTGCGCCCGACTGAGATGCGGATGCCCTTCGATCATGCCGAACATGTCGAAGCCGCCCGAGACGGCGTTGTAGCGACGCTCGGCAGAAGCCTCGCCTCGCAACAACGCACCCAGCGGAAGGCAGATGGCCGCGGTGATGACGACAGCAATGAACTTCGACATGGGCTCTCCGTTGGTGGTCCGAACTCAGTGGCGGATGCTACAGCCGTAGCAGAGCCAGGTCGAGCACTGCCGTCGGCGCGCGAATCGCGGCCAACGACTCGCGCAATGGACAATAGGCGAACACGAGATCGCTCGCAGCCTCATCGCACAACCTGCCGGGCGGTGGTTCGGGGGCCTTCTGGCTGTCAAATCACGAACGATGCGCGGTGAGCATTTGGCTACTGCGGCTCTTCGAGCGTCACGTCTCCGATGTCGATCGTCTTGCCGGCCTCGAGCGAGAGCCCGTGCTTGAGCATCGGAGGGCGACCGAGAACGACCAGCATCATCTTCCCCGCCTCGCCCTCGACCTGAAAGCGTCCGTCCGAGCCGCTGGTCGGTGGCAGTTCTTGTAGGAGGACCCTAAGCTGGTCGGGTGGTAGGTCGGGATTGAGTGCGACACTTATGCCGGCGACTGGCTTGCCGTGAGTGTCGACGAGCCGGCCTGTGACCGTCGACTTTGCGACCAGCGCGATGTCGACCGATGCAACCCCACCCGTCGAGACGTGTGCCGTCGCTCTGCCCATGCCATCGCTCGACGTAACCTCGATCGTGTAATCGCCCGGATCGAGGCGCGGGAACTCGAACGTGCCGTCGGTGAAAGAGCGGCCGTCGGACGTGGGGCCGGTGAGCTGGACCGAGAACAGATCGCTCGGTCCACGGGGTCCGTGCACCGTCCCGCGCAGCGTCCCTACCACCGCGAGTTGGATCGAGATCTCCGCATCCGGCGTGACATCGGTAGCGCGCCCCCGCAGCTTGCCGGCCTGCGCCACGGCGATCACCTGATACCTGCCGTGCGGCACGTTTGTCAGCTCGAAGCGACCGCGCGCGTCGCTCAGGGCGGGTGGCAGGTCGACAGTGCTTGCCCCGTCGATCGCCACCCGTCGCGGTTCGTCGTCGGTGTTCAGCGAATCGAGCAGATCCTCGACCGTCTGGTCAAGCGCCACCCACGCGTCCGCGATCGGCGCGCCGTCGGGACCCGTGACCGTGCCGCGGATCGTGCCGGCTGGCCGTTCGACGACGATGTCCAGGCCGGTAGCGTGTTGGGCGGTCCCGAGGACGAGCTTGGATCCCTTTTTCGTTTTCATCGGTCTGCCCCGGTCGAGCGCATAGAGTCGATAGCTGCCGGCGCTGAGCCCGCGGATCTCGAAAACGCCGCCGGTCGACGTGATCGCCTTGAAGCCGCTCGTCACGGCGCTGTTTACGATCGTCGTCATCGTCACACCGTCGTTTGCGAGCTCGGCGCTGAGAGTCACGCCAACGACCGGCTTGCCGGCTGTATCGATGATCCGGCCGGCGATCGAGCCGCCCGGCTTGACCGGGACGATGTGCTCGGACGCGTTCGCTGCGACCGTGACGTCGATGGCGCCTTCGTCCCCGTTCCGGCAGCGCGCGATCACCGTCGCCTTACCTGGAGCAAGGGGAGCAAAGCGAAACTCGCCGCTGTCACTCGTCGTGACCGTCATCGATTCGCGGCGTGCTGACGGATCACCCGTGTCGGCTTCGGCTTCGGGCAGCGCGACGTCGCAGACCTGGCGCGGCTCGACATGCCCCTTGACCTCGAGCGCGCGCCGCACGTGCACGACGATGCCGTCGACGTCGTTCGTTTTGAGCTCGACGATGGTGTTGCCCGCCACGAGGTATCGCTCGCTCGTGCCTTGCAGCAGCCAACGGCTCTGCGCCAACCCTTCGAGCACGAACCTGCCGGCGTCGTCGGATGTCGCATTGCCGTGCTCGCCATATCCATTGACCGCGCGCACGGTGACGACGGCCGCCGGCCCGCCGGCTTCGTCGATGACCTTGCCCCGGATCGTCGCCGCAGGTCCGATCAGGACAACGATCGCGGATTGCTGCTCGCCGACACCGAGCCCGACGCGCAGAGGCACGCGCGTGTTGCGCGCCCCTTCGCGCGCGGACAACTCGTACGCGCCGGGCCGCAGCCCGGCGAGTCGAAACTTGCCGTCGCCGTCGGACTTCACGATACGCTCGTTCGCCTCGGCGAGGTCGAGCGCGGAGGCGTCGTGCCGCGCGCGCACGGCGGCACCGGCGACGGGCTGCTTCGTCTGAACGTCGCGCACGACGCCCTCGATGACCCCTCCCGGGACGAGCGAGTAGTTCGCCGTCGCTCCGGCCGGACCGAGATCCACATAGCGCGTCTGCGGCGCGTACTCGGGATGGCTCGCCGCGACGAGGAGTAGGCCGCTTCCGACGGAGAGCTTGTAGCGGCCGTCACCGTCAGTGAACGCCACCGCGACGGCACCGCCGGGCTTCGTGTTCACGTCGAGCCGCGCGGCGTCGATGCGGGCGCCACGGATCGCACCGCCGCTCACGTCGGTCACTGTGCCCGTCAGCGTTCGGCCGCCCATCGCGAGCATGAGCGAGACGTGTGCGTCGCGACCCGCGACAACCGCGAGGGTGACCGCCGAAGGTTCGCGGCCATCGGCGGATGCTGCGATCGACCAATCCCCCGCCGCGAGATCAACGGAGGCAGTGCCGTCGCCCCCGGTCTGGGCGATCACGACTTCGCCACCTGTGGCTGCGCAACGCACCACCGCGTCCGCGACAGGCCCTGCCGCGTCCGTGACCGCAACGACCACGCGTGCTGCCGGCGTCTCGTCGGCCACGACTCTCGATCTCGTTGACTTGCTCGTTGTAGCCGGCACGCCGGTGCCCAAGCCCGTCGAGCTGGATGAGCCGGGAAGCGCGAACATGAGCAGCGTCGCGACACCGATCAGGAGTAGTGCGGCGAGCAGTCCGAGGACAAGCTTGGTCGGCTTAGCCACGAGAAGACCTCCCTTTGTAAACGCGAGGACAGCCGGTGCCCATTGCTTGCGGTCACCTGACTTGGCATCCAACCCGGCTCGTAGTCTCAATAGAGCTTCCCGCAGCCGCTTCCGTACGGTGCCAGCAGGGATACCGAGGGAGCGGGCGATCGATACGGACGAGCGGCCCTCCACAAAGCGCGCGATCACCGTCGAGCGATACGGCTCGTCGAGCTCGAGGACGAGGTCAACGAGAAGCCGATGCAGCCGCATCTGTTCGACCAGCTCATCGGGTGCTGCGGGCGCTTGCACGTCATCCGCAATGGCTTCACGCGCGGCTCGCCTTCGATCGCTTCGGCGCTTCATGCCGGCAAGGTCGCGAACCACCTTCGCAAGCCATGGCCTCAGGGACCGACTGCCGTCGGGTTGGCG
>JANOPP010000594.1:0-2755 GCA_031421915.1 Myxococcales bacterium
GCCCAACGACGCGCAGGCACGCAGCGTGGCTACTCAATCTCACGAAAACTGCTGCCTCTCCATTAATTCCGCGCTCCTAAGCATTGCCTGCCGAAACTCCTCGTGAACGATCGGGAGTCGGCTGGTACGCGTTGGCAATTGTAGCTGCTCCCGCAGGGACACGAATCGCTCCATAATCTCAAGGGAGAAAGCCTTGAGATCGGGGTGATCATCATCGATGAGCTCTACAGACTTCGACGCGGTAGCGAAGAGTCGCAGGTGCTCCATGATGTCACGCCGGCGCACTCCGAAGCTCGACATGTCCATCTGTGCTTCGCTTCTGACAAACGAGATGATCGTGTCGAGGAGTCGGTCCTCCTCGCAGTGCAACGGTGCATTGTTTCCATAAATGTCACCGCACGCTGTCATGACGTGGGCGGCCAACTCCCGCGCAAATTCTGACCGCGACAGCCGTCCGCCGCTTGCGACCGTTCGCCGCGCCTTTGGCCCTACACCCGTGAAGATCCACTCCGCGCTCACCCCAATGCGGTCGCACAGCGCCCACATGGTTTGCGTATTCGGGAGCCCCCGACGTGACTGCGGGCGCTTCGCGTAAGCTGAGCCGGCCAGGTTGTCGACCGTCGCCGCTGACGGAGGTTTACCTCCTCGCCAGCCAACGGCCAGGAGCTCGGCGGCGCTGCTTGGCGCGACCGTGTTCTCCTCACACCAGACGCGAAACGCGTAAGCAATCCGCTGCAACACTCCCTTCTCTCCCTCTGCCCAAGGCCCCGCGTCGGTAAAGATCATCTCGCGAGCCTTCAGGACCGGTTTCCGTAACCGTCTTCCTATTTTTTTGGGTGGCATACCCAGAAATATATACTTCTTTCAGCCTGCGCCAAACGCCCCGGATCAACATCGTGGTGGTGTCACAACACGGACACCAACACGGAGCGGAAATGCACGAAGCCACGACGCAGCTGCTATCAGAATCGCAGGTCGCCAGCCTCACAGGCCTTTCGAAAGGAACACTTCGCACCTGGCGCTGCCGTCGGAAGGGACCGCCCTTCCGTAAGCTCGGAAGCCGGGTCGTCTACGATGCGCGTGACGTCACGGCATGGATTCAGTCCCAGCCGCTCACGGTACACCTGCCGTGAAGCCGGCTCGAGTCACGCCTCAGAATGACGCCTCACAGCTCCTCTCCCGCACTCCTAGAGCGACGAGGTGTGCGACTCGTGGCTAGAGACTTCTTCACACCCGCGGAGTGGTGCGCTAGGTGGGTTGCTGAAAACAATGGCCTCTGCCGCAAGTGCAATGCGGCAGCTCCCAGTACTGACGGCCTCACCTGTCCGACGGGTTGCAACCTCAAGCCGCTATACGAGCGTGGCAAATGGAAGCCGTTGGCAGGGGTCGCACGTGAGTATGGCAGTAAACCATCATTTGCGCCCGGGATGGAAAGGAAGATCGACGGAAGCGGGCTCCAACTCACATGCGCTCGCGACGTCACGCCTCGTGAGATCGACTGGCTGTGGGAGCCGTGGCTCCCGCGCGGGAAGCTCGTTGTTCTTGACGGAGCACCAGGCGTTGGCAAGACGACAATCATGCTGGACCTGATTGCACGCGCGACATATGGCGGTCCGATGCCCGGGAGCGACATGTCACTCGAACCGGTCAACGTGTTGCTAGCGGGAGTAGAAGATGGCTGGGCAGATACAATCAAGCCGCGCCTCGACGCCGCCGGCGCCGATACGAGTCGGATTCACTTCGTCTCAGCGGCAGGGGACCGTCCGTTCACGATTCCAGACGACGTCTCGCGCTTGGCTGACGCAATCCGCGGGAAGGGCGCCGGCTGGGTTCACATTGACTCGATCATGGGAGCCCTTGGCGGAAACGTGCGGCCAAACGATGACCACAGTGTCCGCCGAGCGCTTGGGCCACTGAAGGAACTCGGGGAGCGGGAGAACGTGCTGATCACATTCATTCGCCACCCCCGGAAGTCTGGCGCTGCATTCGCGATCGACGCAGGAGGCGGAAGCACTGCGTTCACGGCGCTTGCGAGACTGCAGCTCTTCGCAGGATACGATCCAACCGACGAGACGCCTGACCTTAATGCTCGGCGTCGGGTCCTTGCGGTTGGGAAAAACAACCTTGGCGTGATTCCTCAGTCCATCATCTACGATCTGGAATCGGCTGAGAATGGCCGGCCGCGCGTGGTCTGGGGAGAAGCAACTGACATTGGCGCGGATGAGATGGCCTCGGCACCGATGCGTTGTCTTCGGGAAACGGGCAGGAAGGCATCCGCCTACGGCACCGGTCTGCCAAGTGCAATCAGCTGGCTTGCGGCCACGCTCCCCGAAGGCCAATCGGTTGCCGCAGGTGAATTGCGTCAGCAGGCCTATGCGGCGGGCCATTCTTGGCGCACAGTTCAACGCGCCGCCGAACACCTCAGAGTGACACCGACAAGATCTTCGAAGATTGGTGAGCCGTCCGTGTGGTCGAGGCCGCTCGAATCGACGTCGTCACCGAAATCGCAGGCGTTGCCCCAAGTAGGCCCATTTCAGCTGTCAACAGAGAAACCGCCGAACTTCGAAGAGCACGGGGTTATCGCAGCTGTGAAGCATGCCTCCCTAGTCACGCCAATCCCCGTCGCGCCAATCCTGAGTACTAGGCCAGACTTTGGCGCGACGGACTTTGGCGCGACGAAAGAACAGCATCCGAAGCCAGACGAGGTGATCTTTGGCGATCCCGACTGACTTCACGGAGTCGGCCACCGCCAGCG
>JANOPP010000595.1:0-13788 GCA_031421915.1 Myxococcales bacterium
GTCGACATCCTCCAGGATCCCGACGACCTTCCGCCCGAGCATCGCGTCCGCTTCATCACCTGCCTCGAGCGCCGGTTCGCGAAGCTCGAGGGCACGCTCCATGCCGGCGGCACGATCGACATCCTCGATGCCTTCGAAGGCCCGTTCGTCTGGGAGATGACGCCCGAGCAGCTCGAGGCCATACGGCCAGTCGGCGTCGAGTTCACGATGAGTCGCTCTCCGAGCCCACCGATGGCGTCGTCCAGGCCGTCGTTCGCCTCGTCTACTGACTCTATAGTCGCGGCATGACCACTGTCTGGCGACTCGATGGACGCACCGCGCTCGTCACCGGCGGCACTCGCGGTATCGGTCGCGCGATCGTCGACGAGCTGCGATCGCTGGGCGCGCACGTCATCGCGGTCGCCCGTACGCCGGTCGACGGCGCCGTCACGGCGGATGTCACGACGGCCGCGGGCAGGGCGGCGATCGTCGACGCGGTGAAGGGGCCCCTTCACGTGCTCGTCCACAACGCGGGCACCAACATCCGTGGGCCGCTGATCGGCTACGACGACGCGACGATCGAGCGCCTGTTGACGCTCAACCTCACTGCACCGCTCCTGCTGTCGCGTGATCTGCATCCGTCTCTCAAGGCCGCGAACGGCGCGAGCGTGATCCACATCGGCTCGGTCGCCGGTCACGTGGCGCTGCCCACGGGTGTGGCCTACGCGGCCGCGAAGGCCGGCCTCGATCAGGCCTCGCGCACGCTCGCGCTCGAGTGGGCGCGTGACGCGATCCGCGTCAACACCGTCTCGCCCTGGTACACGCGCACGCCGCTCGTCGAGCCCGTCCTCTCGCGGCCCGAGGCGCTCGCTGCGATCCTCGCGCGCACTCCGCTCGGCCGGATCGCGGAACCCAGCGAGGTCGCCACCGCCGTGGCGTTCCTCGCCATGAGCGCCTCGTCGTACGTCACCGGCCAGACGCTCGTGGTAGATGGCGGTATGACGATCCAGGGGTTGCCAGCGTGAGTGACATCGACCAGCAGATCGCCGAGTTCCACGCGGCGGGTCGCCGTCGCAAGGCGATCATTTTTGGGATCTCGGGCGTCGTGCTGATCGCTCTTGGTGTCGTGTGCCTCGTGATCTCGTTCGCCGCGACTGGCGGCGGCGACAACGGCGAGTACTCCCAGACCACGACTCGCTACCCGATCAAGGTCATCGTCGGCGGCATCGCTTGCATCATCGGCGGCATCTCGAGTTGCTACAACGCATACCGGCTGGCGAGCGGTCAGATCAACGACGTCGACACCGGCGACCCGCGTCACTGATCCTCAGCCAAGATGCGTCGCAAAGAACGCGACCGTTCGCTCGCGCGCGAGCTTCGCCGCCGCCGCATCGTAGGAACCTCGCTGGTCGCAGTTGAAGCCGTGGTCCGCCGCGTAGATGAACACCTGGTGGCTCGGATGCGCGGCCGCGAGCCTCTGCACGCCCTCGACGGGAATCATCGCGTCCTTGCCGCCGAAGTGGCACATCACCGGGCACGTCGCCTTCACGCCCGCGTTGTCGAGGATGCCACCGCCGTAGTACGGCACCGCGCACGCGAGGCCCGCGACGTTCGCCGCCGCCATCCACGTCACGAACCCGCCCCAGCAGTAGCCGACCATGCCGACGTTGCCCGCATCGGCGACTGCCGCGATCGCCGCGGCGACGTCGAGCATCGCGGTCTCGACCGTCGTCTTGGACTTGAGCTCGCGCCCCACCTTGACGGCGTCAGGCGTGTAGCCGAGCTGCACGTCGCGTGTGATCCGGTCGAACATCGCTGGTGCGATCGCGACGTAGCCATCGGCCGCGAACTCATCGACCACCGCACGAATGTGGCTGTTGACGCCGAAGATCTCCTGGATGACGACCACCGCACCGCGTGGCTTACCGGCAGGCTCCGCGCGATACGCGGCGAATCGATGTCCATCGGCGGCGGTGAGCTCGATCATGTGCGCGAGCATCACCGCGCGCAGCGTCGGCGGCAAGCGCACTCGGTCAGGCTGTGATCATGACCGGCACGGACGATGTCGGACACGCTCGATGAGGAGATCGCCAACCTGCGGCGCGATTCGGAACGCCGCGGCAGGAACGTCGTGGTGATCGCCGGAGTCGCGTTGATCGCTGTCGGCGCGCTGCTCGCCTTCCTCGGCCTGACCTACGAGCACCCGCCCGAGCGACTCGCGATGCGCGACGTGCCGCGTGGTGCGGAGTACGGGCTCCTCGCGGGTGGCATCGGTGCCGCCGTGCTCGGTCTCGTCGCCCTCGTTCGTGCGCTGCGATCGCGGCGAGCCTGACCGGGCGGCCAGCGTAGCGCCGGCGAGCCTCGCCCGAGGTCTCGGCTGGCCGTCGAATCCGCGATACCGTGTTCGGATGCAACGCGGGCACGTGACCTGGACCGCCGTAGGCACACTCAGTGTGATCGGCAGCTTCTGGCTCACGATGCGCCTGTTCCAGGTGGCGGAGCTCGCTGACGAATGGGTCCCATTCGCAGCGCACTTCATCGGCGCGCTCTTCGCAGGCGCCGTGATCGTCACTCACGCGACGCTCCGCCCCCTGCGCGAGCCACTCATTGCAGGCGTCGCCGCCGTCGTCGTTCTCATGCTGCTGTTTCTGGCGATGCCGTCCCCGATGTTTGGCTGGGCTCCCACGCGCTCGGCCTCCCCCGGGCTGCTGGCGCTGGCGCTCGCATGCGTGAGTGGCGTTGGCGCGACATGCGGTGCAGCGCTGGCCCGCCGGTTCACCACCACCGCCCCGAACACCATCAAGATCGTCCTGCTCAGCACGATGCTCGTCACGGGACTCGTCAACACCGTAATCCAGATCGCGATTGGCGCTGGAGTCGACATGCGGGGGCAGAGCTGGTTCGGGCTCGCCTCCTTGCTCGTGGTCGTCCTTGGAGGGTTCCTCACTCAGCGGATGGTCGTGGTCTATCGGCCGTGGGCCTGCGGCGCCGGCTTGACGCTGTTCGCGACGACGTTGTACCTCGACAAGAGCATTGTCGACGCTCTCTACGCGCTCGTCGGCTCGCTCGTGATCGGCGCGATAGGAGCTCGACTGGCTCGCCGCTGGGTGGTGCAAGCCGACGTCGCACCATTGCCCGCTGCACGTATGCACTGAGATAATCAGTCATCTTTGACTGTCAGACGGCCGTGTTAACGATCTCTCATGTCGACCGAAGCCGAGATCCTCGGCGAGCGGATCGCGGAGATGGCGGCGCACCTCGACGCTGCAACCCACGGGCTCCTCACCGCCCTCCGCGACTACGATCGCTCCAACAACTGGTACGCGCAGGGCTTCGCTTCTTGCGCCACGTGGCTGTCCTGGCGCGTGGGCATGAGTGCCGGCACCGCCCGTGACCACCTCCGTGTCGCGAACCGCCTCGCCGATCTCCCACTGATCGACGACGCGCTCCGCACCGGCTCCATCTCGTACAGCAAGGTGCGCGCGATGACGCGCGTCGCGACGTCCGCGAACGAGGCGATGCTCCTGGAGGACGCGCGCCACTCGACCGGGTCCCAGCTCGAGACGATCTGTCGCAAGTACGCGACGGTCGTGCGCGCCGCCAAGGAGGTCGACGAGAAGTACGACCACGAGCGGCGGACGGTCACGCGTCGCGATCTCGAAGACGGGATGGTGCGCATCGAGGCGACGCTGCACCCGGAGGAGGCCGCGCTCGTCTGGGCTGCGCTCGATCAGATCGCGCGCGAGCGGGCCCTGCGCGTGCAGCTCGCCGCGCAGATGGGTATCGAGGTCGATGCGAGGGGCTTGCCCTCGGGTGCGCAGGACTCGACGCCGCGCATGTCATCGAACGAGCGCATGGGAGTGCAGGACACGACAGCTCCAGTGTCGTCGCTGGGCTCGGTGGCGCACGTCACGTCGCAGGCGGCGGAACGCGTGCCGTCGCAGGAGTCGAAGGCACCGGTCGCGTTCTCGCCGGACCAGGCACCGCCGTGCGGCCAGTTCAATCGGGCCGACGGGTTGGTCGCCATGGCACAGAGCGTGGTTCGGGGCGAAGCGCAGCGCCGCTCGCCGGTCGAGCTGGTCGTGACCCTGGCGGCAGAGGTTCTGTGCAGTGTTTCCGCGGAGTCGTTTGGGGTAGCGGTGTTCGCGGACGGCACGTGCGTCTCTGCGGAAACAGCCCGCCGCCTCGCGTGCGACTGCGGCGTGGTCCACATGACGGAGGACGAGCATGGCAACGCTCTCACCGTGGGCCGCAAGACGCGCTCGATCCCGTCTGCGATCAAGCGAGCACTCGACAAGCGCGACCCGTGCTGCCGGTTTCCGGGCTGCACGAACCGGCTCTACGTCGAGGGCCACCACATCCGGCACTGGGCGAATGGCGGCGAGACGTCGCTATCTAACCTCGTCAACATCTGCTCGCTCCACCATCGCTTTGTTCACGAGTACAGCTATCGCGTGGAGCTCGACGACGCGCAGCAGCCGCGGTTCTTCGATCGGCATGGCCGTGCGGTTCAGGATGTTCCGGAGCGACCATGGCGCGAGCGCATCGGGATGGAGGTGATCGTCGAGCAGAACGCAGCGCTCGAGATCGAGGCCGAGACCAACGTGTGTCTGTGGGACGGCGATCGGATCCAGTACGGCGATGTCATCGACGCGCTCGTACGAAGAGACGGGCTGTCGTAGCGCGGTTGGTGTTGGCGCTTCGCGCAGCGCTTGCACCAGGCAGGACAGCGGTCGCCTCTCGGGAGGTGCGCGGTCTCTCCCTCCAAGAGAACCGCCCCCGTCGCCAGGCACAGCTAGTTCACGTGGGCGACCGCCCGGCAGAGTTACCTGGGGAGCGTAAGCGCGACGCGTGTCGGCACCACGCGATCCTCCGTCGTGCCGTCGCCGAGCTGGCCGCGTTGGTTCGAGCCCCAGCAGTCGATCGCACCGGTGGAGTGGAGGACGCAGGTGTTGTTCCAGTTCGATTCGACCTGATCGATATCGACCAGCCCATCGACGCGCGCCATTTCATGATGGTAGCCCCAGCACGTGACGCCACGATCGACGACCGCACACGCGTGCGCGGTGCCTAGCGTCAGCTGCGTCACGCGGCCGAGATCCGGAATCTTGCGGGGCCGTCCGGTTCGATCTTCCGAGAGCTCGTGGCGTGGATCGGAGACGTAGCCGACGCCCCAGCACCACACGTGTCCGTCGTCGGTGCGCGCGCACGTGTTTTGATGACCCGCGACGATCTCGACGATGTTCGACAGGCCCGCGACCGCGGTTGGCGTCGGGCGAGCGAACGAGGTGCCGTCGCCGAGCTGGGACAACCCGTTGTCGCCCCAGCACGCGACCGACCCGCTGCGGAGCAACGCGCATGAATGGTATGCGCCGGCGGCGATGTGAAGCGCGCCGTCGATGTGTACGCGCACCGGTTCAGCGCGCTCGACGCCCGTGCCATCGCCAACGGCGTGCATGTTGTTCGCGCCCCAGCACCACACGCCACCGTTCCGGACGAGCGCGCAGCTGTGCGCGGCGCCGAGAGACAGCTCGGTGACGTCGCGCAGGCCACGAACCCGTGACGGCTGCACGTGCATCTCGCTGGTGCCGTCGCCGAGCGTGCTCATCATGTTGTAGCCCCAGCACTCGACCTCACCGGTTTTGGCGAGAACGGCACACACATGCTCGCTGCCCGCTGCGATGTGCGTGGCGCGGTCGATCCCGACCCGCGTCGGCGTGCGATGACAGCGATAGTCGGTGTCGTTCCCGGTCGACCGGCAGACTTCCTTGTTCTGCGGATCGAATCGATCTTCGCCCCAGCAATACACGGCGCCGTTCGCTGTCCGTGCGCAGGTCAGCACCGCGGCGACCGCGATCTCGACGACGCGGTCGGGAGGCGCAACCTCCATGACCAGCGGCTCCCCCGGAGGAGGCGCGACCGGCGGACGCGGAGCTGGCACAGGCGGCGAGCACCCAGCGATCCAGACCAGCACGAGCAACCGCCGCATGTCTGTCTATAGACGGATGACCGAGGGGGAGGAGCTAACGCTTGCGCCGCGCGCACGACATGAGGGGCCTTGCCGTCCTGCGCGCCCGCCACGATGTCCGCTTCGAGCGCCTCGGGCCGCATCACGGGGGCGCCGCCTGCTCCGCAGAGCGCATTCCTTCCGAGGACTTGGTCGCCGCGTCCCCACCCGCGGAGCTCGTTTCGCGGAGTTGCCGGTCAGGCGGTCTGATAGCGCGCGCGCACGGCGGCCGTGGCGGACGTGCGGACCTCGGCGTCGAGCCCGAAGCACTCGCCGAGCAGCTCGCTGATCTGGGCATCGGTGCCGCTGGTCACGACCGTGCGCAGGCCCATCGCCTTGGGCACGAAGGTGGGATCCCCGAGCCGAGAGCGGAAGTGTTCGGTTGCTGCCTGTGCCTGCGGTGGGGGGAGAGCGAGCAAGATCTCGAGGATGCTGGCAGCGGCAGCGACGTTGCCCTGCATCGCCGCCATCGCGAAGTCCTTGAAGGTGGGGTCGGCCACTACGAGGTCCTCCCGACCGCGAAGTACTGACTCTTCGGGTGGGCGAAGTAGAGCCCCGAGACCGAGGCCGTCGGGTGCATCGCGTAGCTCTCGGTGAGCTTTACGTGGTGGTGTGGTTCGTTGTCGAGGAGCTGGAACAGGGTGCCCTTCGGCTCGTGATCCGGGCACGCGGGATAGCCGAACGCCGGGCGGATGCCGCGGTAGGTCTCGGCGAGGATCTGCGCCTGGGTCAGGTTCTCGGTCTGGCCGTAGCCCCAGTCGCGGCGGACGCGTGCGTGGAGCCACTCGGCGGACGCCTCGGCGAGGCGGTCGGAGATGGCCTTGGCCATGATGGAGGTGTAGTCGTCGTTGTCTTTTTCGAACTTCGCGGCGAGCTCGTCGGTACCGATGCCCGCGGTGGTGATGAACATACCGAGGTGATCGATGGGGACCGCGGCGTGCGGCAGCATGCCGGGAGCGATGGTCGTGTGGCGGATGTTGGTGAGCGGCGCGATGAAGTCCGCGAGCGAGAGGCAGGTGTCCTTCTCTTCGCGCTGGCGCGGCATCGGGAACGTCGCGATTGCCTTCGTGCGATCGTTCGAATCGTAGACAACGATCTCGTCGTTCGGCGTGGAGGCGGCCGGGAAGAACCCGTAGGTCGCGCGCGCCGTGAGGAGCTTGCCGTCGATGATCTGCTTCAGCAGAGCCTGGCCGTCGGCAAAGACCTTGCGCGCGGCGTCGCCCTTCCTGGGATCCTGAAGGATGGCCGGGTAGCGACCCGAGAGCTCCCACGTGTGGAAGAACGGCGACCAGTCGATCCACGGGACGAGCTCATCGAGCGGAATCTCGACGTTGCGCGTGCCGAGGAACGCAGGCGCGGGAATCTCCGCCGGCGTGAACGGGAGCACGAGCTTGCGCTTGCGTGACTCCTCGACGGAGAGGAGCGGGCGCTTCTGTGCATTCGCGTGCTGCTCGCGCTGGGTGACCTGCTTGGCCTGGACCTCGGCGATGTAGTTCGCCTTGTCCGACGACAGGAGCTTGTTCATCACGCCGACGGCGAGCGATGCGTCGGGGACGTGGACCGTGGGGCCCGTGTACGCGGTCGCGACCTTGACGGCCGTGTGCTTGCCGGAGGTCGTCGCTCCGCCGATGAGTAGCGGCAGGGTCATCCCGCGGCGGGTCATCTCCGTTGCGACGGAGATCATTTCATCGAGCGACGGTGTGATCAGGCCCGAGAGGCCGATCATGTCGACACCGAGCTCGACCGCCGTGTCGAGGATCTTGTGCTGCGGGACCATGACGCCGAGATCCGTGACCTCGTAGCCGTTACAGCGCAGCACGACAGCCACGATGTTCTTGCCGATGTCGTGGACGTCGCCCTTCACGGTGGCGATGACCATCTTGCCCTTCGCAGTCGTGATGCCCGCGGCCTTCTTCTCCGCGTCCATCAGAGGCTCGAGGATCGCGACGGCCTTCTTCATCACGCGCGCGGACTTGACGACCTGCGGCAGAAACATCTTGCCGGCGCCGAACAGCTCGCCGACGACGTTCATGCCGTCCATGAGCGGGCCCTCGATGATGTCGAGCGGCTTGGGGTAGGTCGCGAGGGCCTCGGCGACATCGGGATCGATGAAGTCGGTGACGCCGTTGACGAGTGCGTGCGCCATCCGCTCCTTGAGCGGCAGCTTGCGCCACAGAAGCTCGTCCTCCTTGCGGACGGTCTCGCCGGAGTAGGAGGCGGCGAGCTGCAGCATGCGCTCGGTCGCATCGGGGCGCCGGTTGAGGACCAGGTCCTCGACGTGCTCGCGCAGGATGGGATCGATGTCGTCGTACACCGCGAGCTGGCCCGCGTTGACGATTGCCATGTCGAGGCCGGCCTTGATCGCGTGATAGAGGAACACCGCGTGCATCGCCTCGCGCACGCGCGGCGAGGTCCGGAACGAGAACGAGAGGTTCGAGACGCCGCCCGAGGTCTTGGTGCCGGGGAGCTCGGCCTTGATCCGCTTCACGGCCGCGATGAAGTCGACCGCGTAGGGGTCGTGCTCTTCGATGCCCGTGCCGATCGTGAGGATGTTCGGGTCGAAGATGATGTCCTCGGCCGGGAAGCCCACTTGTTCGGTGAGGATCTTGTAGGCACGGTGCGCGATCTCGAGACGGTGATCGACGGTGGTGGCCTGGCCGGTCTCGTCGAACGCCATCACGACGACGGCGGCGCCGAAGCGGCGAACGATGCGCGCCTGGCGGATGAACGACTCCTCGCCCTCCTTGAGGGAGATCGAGTTGACGACGCCCTTGCCCTGGAGGCACTCGAGCCCGGTCTCGATGACGGAGAACTTCGAGGAGTCGACCATCACCGGGATCCGGGCGATGTCGGGCTCGGCCGCGATCAGGTTGAGGAATCGCTTCATCGCGGCGTGACCGTCGAGCATCCCCTCGTCCATGCAGACGTCGAGGATGTTGGCGCCGCCTTCGACCTGCTGGCGCGCGACCGCGACGGCCTCGTCGTACTTGTCGTCCTTGATCAGGCGACGGAAGGCGGCCGAGCCGGTGACGTTCGTGCGCTCGCCGATGACGACGAAGTTGGTCTCGGGGGTGATCGTCAGGGGCTCGAGGCCCGAGAGGCGCATGTAGCGCGCCGGCGTGACGATCGTACGGCGCGGGACATCGGCCACCGCCGCGGCGATCGCCGCGATGTGCTCGGGGCGCGTGCCGCAGCAGCCACCGACGAGGTTGAGCATCCCGTCGCGGGCGAAGCCGCCGAGGACCTGGGCCATGTGCTCGGGCGTGTCGTCGTAGCCGCCCATCTCGTTCGGCAAGCCGGCGTTCGGATAGCAGGCGACGCGGATGCCGGCGGAGCGCGCGAGATCGGCGACGTGCGGGCGCATGTCGTCGGCGCCGAGCGCGCAGTTGATCGAGACCGCCATCAAGTTGGCGTGGCTGATCGAGTTGAAGAACGCCTCGACGGTCTGACCGGAGAGCGTGCGGCCCGAGCGATCGGGGATCGTGACGGAGGCGATCACGGGGACGCGGCGCGTGCCGGCCGCGAAGATCTCCTCGAAGGCGAACAGCGCGGCCTTGCAGTTGAGCGTGTCGATGTGGGTCTCGGTCAGGATCAGATCGATGCCGCCCTCGATCAGCGCCTTGGCCTGCTCGGCGAACGCATCGACGAGCTGGCGGAACGTGACCGCGCGCGCGCCGGGGTCGTTGACGTCCGGAGACAGCGACGCGGTCTTGGTCGTGGGACCGATCGAGCCGGCGACCCAGCGCGGCTTGCCGTCGTCCTTCTCTGCGCGATCGGCGGCGCGCCGGGCGGCACGAGCACCTGCGAGGTTGAGGTCACGGACGTCGTTCTCGAGGCCGTAGTCGGCGAGGGCGAGCGAGGTGCCCGTGAACGTGTTGGTCTCGACGATATCGGCGCCCGCGCGAAGGAACGCGTAGTGGATGTCCTCGATCGCCTGGGGCTGCGTGAGCGCGAGGAGATCGCTGCAGCCCTTGAGCGTGTGGGAGTGGTTCGCGTACCGCTCGCCGCGCCACTGCGCCTCGTCCTTGAGCTCGAGGCCCTGGATCATGGTGCCCATCGCGCCGTCGAGCACGACGATCCGGCGATCCAGCTCGGCAATCAGGCGCTCGACGGACGACATCCCCGCGTGATTACCATCGTTTGCAACCCACCGCTACGTCGTCACCGGTGCCAAGGTTTCGCGGATCTCGACAGTGCGGTGCCCGGGTGTGGAGGAGGTGGAACGTGGAGGTTCCAGTTGCCGAGTCGGGTGGGTTCTGAGCGGAACCTCGATGTTCCACATGGTGGAAATCGCGGCGGTTCTGGCTGGTCCAGGACATGCTCGATGAGTGATTACCCCCGCTGATTCGCGGGATGGAGGATCTCATGTCGAAGCTCGCTTCCCTTTCCTTGCTCGCCCTCACCACCCTCACGATCGGCGCCTGCCGGAACCGCGACGACAGCGAGACCAGCGTCGCCGAGCTGACCGCCGACTCGTCGAGTGCGACCCAGGCCGAGGCTTCGCTACTGGCGGCGACCGTCGACGGTGCGGCGGCCTCGAACGTTGCGCCCGCCACGGCCGAGAGTGCGGCGGCGTTCATCGCCGCGCGTGCGCCCGGGCGCTACAGCCCGAGTGGTTGCGTGACCGTCACGCAGACCGGGTTGACCGTGACGCTCGGGTTCGCTCAGTGCACGGGACCGCGCGGGCTGCGTCAGCTCGATGGCACGATGTCGATCGTTGTCTCGGCCGGAACGGGGGGAGCAATCGTGTTCGACGCCAGCGCGACGGACTTCCAGATCGGCAACGCGACGCTCGATATCGATGCGAACGCGATCTACACGGCCAACGGCGCGACCTCGTCGCTCGCCGTGACCACCTCGTCGAGCGGGATCGGGCCCCTCGGCCACGACATCACCCACACGGGCGACTACACCGCGACATGGGATGCGAGTTGCGTGTCGATCGACGGTGCGTGGGCCACCGAGCGCGGCGAAGCGAGCCGCTCCACGACCGCGAGCGTGATGCGATGCCTCGATCAGTGCCCGAGCGGCGCGGTCACGCGGACAACGATCGGTCGTCGCGTGATCGAGCTGTCGTTCGACGGGACTCCCACCGCGCGATGGTCGAGCTCCGACGGCCGCAGCGGCAGCTTCTCGCTCCCCTGTGGGTTGTAGGCGAAGCGAGCGACGAGACTACTGATACGATACCTGCACAGTGGAGACGGGGCGCCAGCTCGGGCGATATCACCTGCTTCGCCTCCTCGGCTTCGGGGGGATGGGCGAGGTGTATCTCGCGAGCTCGCGAGGAGCGGCGGGCTTCGAGAAGCTGGTGACCGTCAAGGTTCTGCGCAAGCAGGTCAGCGAGAACCAGGACCGGGTGAGCGACTTGATGCGCGAGGCGTTCATCGGGGTGCGGCTCGATCACGAGAACATCGTCCAGGTGTTCGACCTCGGCGAGCACGAGGGCACGTACTTCCTGGTGATGGAATACGTCCGCGGGTTCTCGCTGCGCGAAGTGATCTCGTTCACCGCGGAGCACCGCGAGCCGCTGGCGTTCCGGCCGATCGTCCATGCGATCCGCTGCATGGCGGACGCGCTCGACTATCTGCACCGAGTGCGTGGGCCGCACCGGCGGCACCTCGGGCTGATCCACCGCGACGTGAGCCCGTCGAACATCCTCCTCGGCGCGGAGGGCCGCATCAAGCTCAGCGACTTCGGTGTCGCCGGAATGGCGATGGATGCGGCGCGTGGCGGCACGGTGATCGGCAAGCCGCGGTATCTGCCTCCCGAGGCGCGGCACGGCGACCCCGCGACGCAGGGGTGGGATCTGTATGCGCTCGGCGTGGTGCTGCACTCCGCGATCAGCGGCGACGCGGATGTCGAGCAAAGCGGCAACGCCGGCGTGAACGTGATCGGAGCGCGCCTCAAGCCGATCTCGGAGACGCGCCCCGACTGTCCGAAAGCGCTGGTGGACCTGGTGGAGCTCGCGACCGCGCGCGATCCGGCGAGTCGGCTCACCGACGCCGCGACGTTCCGACAGATGCTCGATGCGGCCGTGCCGCGGCAAGCGGACGATGCGGACTTCTGGCGGAGCTGGCTCCAGGGGCTGTTCAAGCGCGACGAGTTCGTGACGCGGTTCGGCCTGTTGCCGCACGTCGAGGATCTCGTGCCGGGCCTCGAACCGCAGAGCGTGCGGCCCAGTCCGGTCGCGTACGTCGAGACGGTGGTGGTCGACGCCGTGCGGCCGATCCGGTTCGGAATGAGCCCGGCGCTCGGCGTGGTCGCGGCGCGCTCGCAGGGAGAGCGCGTGGCGGCATGGCTGAAGAAGCGCGTCGAGCGCGAGGTGCGGCCCGTGGTCTACGGCGACTACCAGGCCCTGGTCGATGCGATCGCGGAAGGCGAGGTCGACTTCGCGTGGATGCCGCCGGTGTCGCTCGTCCAGGCGGCGGAGCGCGGCGTCGGCGTGGTCGCGATCGCGCAGCGGTTCGGTCGTCCGACGTACGAGTCGGTGATCGTCGTGAAGGCGGACTCGCCGATCAAGGAGCTCGCGGATCTCCGCGGCAGGTCGATCGCCTTCGTCGACAAGAACTCGGCGAGCGGATATCTGTTCGTCGCCGATCTGGTCGCGCGCGAGGTCGGGAACCCGATGGACGTGTTCAGCGAGCAGCACTTCCAGGGCTCGCACAAGGCGGTGTGCGACTCCGTGCTGCGCGGCTGGGTCGATGCGGGCACGACGTACGTGGTCCGCGACACCAACGGCGAGATCGTTCACTCCGGGTGGATCGATCTGCTCGAACGCGCTGGCGATCTCCGGGTGCTGCGCGTGACGGATCCGATCCCGTGCGACGCGATCGCGTACCGGCCAGGGCTCGCTTCCGGGCTGGTCGATCGGCTCGCGAAGGCGGTCGCGGATCTCGATGCGGAGGACGTCGAGGGTCGCGGGGTGCTGACCGAGGTGTTCCACACGACGGGGATGGTCCGTGCAGATCTGCGGATCTACGACGTGGTTCGCGAGGCCGTCCACCGCATGAGCAAGCTCCCGCAACCGTCGTGACGTGATCGGGGTGGGCGTGGTACGCCCGCGACATGTCACGCGATCAGATCTACGACTCGATCCTCGACACGGCCGGCCACACGCCGATGGTGCGGTTGTCCCGCATCGGCAAGGGCCTGGGCGCCGAGCTGCTGGGCAAGTGCGAGTTCATGAACCCGGGCGGCTCGATCAAGGACCGGATCGGGATCAAGATGCTCCTCGACGCGGAGCGCGCGGGACGGATCAAGCCGGGCGACACGCTGATCGAGCCGACGAGCGGTAACACCGGCATCGGCATCGCGATGGCGGCGGCCGTGCGGGGCTATCGCGTGATCATCACGCTGCCGGAGAAGATGTCGCAGGAGAAGCAGGTCGTGCTCGAGGCGCTGGGCGCCGAGATCATCCGCACTCCGACGGAGGCCGCGTGGGATTCGCCGGAGAGCCACATCGGCGTCGCGCGCCGGCTCAAGGAAATGATTCCGAACTCGCACATCCTCGACCAGTACTCCAATCCGTCGAACCCCGAGGCGCACGAGCTCGGCACCGGCCGCGAGATCATCGATCAGTGCGGCGGCAAGCTCGACGCGGTCGTGATGACCGCGGGCACCGGCGGCACGATCTCAGGGGTGGCGCGGGCGATCAAGAAGAAGATCCCGGGCTGCCAGATCATCGGCGTCGACCCCGAGGGTTCGATCCTCGCAGGCCCCGGCGAGATCAAGAGCTACAAGGTCGAGGGCATCGGCTACGATTTCATCCCCGACGTGCTCGATCGCCGGCTCGTCGACCAGTG
>JANOPP010000596.1:0-2022 GCA_031421915.1 Myxococcales bacterium
CCTGGCGCCAGGCCCATCTGCGCCGCCTTGCGGTGATCCAGGCGCACGGTGATCTGCGGGATCAGCACCTGCTTCTCGACCGTGAGGTCGACCAGCCCCGGCACCGCCGCGAGCTGGCCGCGCATCTGCTCGGCCAGGCCGCGCAGGGTGTCGGTGTCGTCGCCGAAGATCTTGACGGCGATCTGCGCGCGCACGCCCGACAACAGGTGGTCGAGCCGGTGGCTGATGGGCTGGCCGATGGTCGTCTGTGCCGGCAGCGTCGAGAGCCGCGCGCGGATGTCGGCCATGATGGTTTCGCGATCGCGCGCTTTTCCGTCGACCGTGCGTTTCAGGTCCACGTCGATCTCGGCCGAGTGCACGCCTTCGGCATGTTCGTCGAGCTCGGCGCGGCCGGTGCGGCGACCCACCAGCGTGTCCTCGGGCACCTGGCGGATCAGCGTTTCGGCAACCGCCCCGACACGGTTGGCCTCGGCCAGCGAAGTGCCCGGCTGCATCACCAGGCCCAGCACCAGCGAGCCTTCGTTGAAAGCCGGCAGGAAAGCGCGCGGGAACAGCGGCACCGTGGCCGCCGCACCGGCCACCGCAAGCACGGCCAGCGCGATCAGCAGCTTCGCGCGGCCGAAGGACCAGGCCAGCAGCTTCGTGTCCTGGCGCTTGAGCCACGCGACCAGCGGGCTGTCGCCATGCTCCAAACGTTTCATCGTCGGCAGCATGTAGTAGCACATGACCGGCGTGACCGTCATCGAGACCAGCATCGAGGCCAGGATCGACACGATGTACGCAATGCCCAGCGGCGTGAACAGCCGCCCCTCGATGCCGGGCAGCGCAAACAGCGGCACGAAGACCAGCACCACGATCACGGTGGCGTAGACGATGCCCGAGCGCACCTCGACGCTGGCACGCCGAACGACTTCGAGCACCGACAGCGGGTTGCCGGCCGCCTTGTTCTGCTTCAACCGCCGCAGGATGTTCTCGACATCCACCACCGCGTCGTCGACCAGCTCGCCGATGGCGATGGCCAGGCCGCCCAGCGTCATCACGTTGATCGATTGCCCGAGCCACTGGAACACCAGCGCCGTGACCGCCAGCGACAACGGAATCGCCACCAGCGAGATCACCGTCGTGCGCGCCGACAGCAGGAAGGCGAACAGCACGATGGCGACCATGATGGCGCCGTCGCGCAGCGCTTCGGCCACGTTGCCGATCGACGCCTTGATGAAGTCGGCCTGGCGGAACAGCACGCGCGGCTCGGCCAAGCCCTTGGGCAGGCCCTGTTTCAGTTCGGCGAGCGCCGACTCGATTTGCGCCGAGAGCTTGACCGTGTCGGCGTCGGGCTGCTTCTGCACGCTGACCACCACCGCCGGCAGGCCGTTGTAGCCGGCATCACCGCGCTTCAGGCGGGCGGCGAATGAGACCGTCGCGACCTGTTCGAGCAGGATCGCGCGGCCGTCCTTCCAGGCCACGGCGATGCCGGCGAGGTCCTCGGCGCGGTGGCTGCGGCCGAGGTGCCGGATCAGGTACTCGCGGCTGTTCAGGTCGATGAAGCCGCCGCCGGCGTTGCCGGCGTAACCCTTGAGTGCCTGTTCGACCTGTGTGAGCGAGACGCCGAACTGCGCCAGGCGCGCGGTGTCGGGTGCCACGCGCAGCGTGCGCACTTCGCCGCCGATCGGGATGACCTGCGACACGCCGGGGATCGACAGCAGCCGCGGCCGCAACACGAAGTCGGCGTACTCGCGCGCCTGCATGGGTGTTGCGGCCGGCGTTTTGCCATCGCCGGGCACGAGCGGCAGTGCCACCAGCATCACCTCGCCCATGATCGACGAGACCGGCCCCATCACCGGCGTGATGTCGCCCGGCATCTGCGCGCGCACCAGCGCCAGGCGCTCGGCCACGAGCTGGCGGTTGCGGTAGATGTCGGTGCCCCAGTCGAACTCGGCATAGACCAGCGACAGGCCCACGCCCGAGGTCGAGCGCACGCGGGTCACGCCCGGCATGCCGTTGAGCGCCGTCTCCAGCGGGAAG
>JANOPP010000597.1:0-12501 GCA_031421915.1 Myxococcales bacterium
TCCTTGACCCACGCGATCGCGTCCTCGCGCTTGAGCGCGGTGATGCTCGCCTCGGTGCCGGTTGCTGGCGCCGCGTACGGGTGGCCCGCACCGAACAGGAGGGTGGAGGACACGCGCCGCGCGATCGCGTTCGGGCGCGCCTTCTCCTGGCGAATCCCGGCGAGCCAGGTCGCGCGCACGCGCTCGAGCTCGGTCGCGTCCATCGTCGGGCGGAGGAGGACGTCGGCGAACACGGCGAGCGACGGATCGAGGTTCGACGTGATCGAGGACAGGCTCAGGTTTGCGGTGTCGAGCCCCGCGCCGACGTTGAGGCGCGCGCCGAGTGATTCGACCTTGTCGCCGAGCGCGAGTGCGTTGTACGTGCCTGCGCCCTCGTCGAGCATGCCCATCGTGAAGTTCGCGAGGCCCGGCTTGGCCGCCGGATCCGACGAGAACCCTGCGCCCTGGACCTCGAGGCTCATCTGGACGAGCGGCAGACCGCGGCGCTCCGCGAGGACGATCTTGAGCCCGTTTGGCAAGGTCGCGCGCTGCAGCTTCGGGAACGCGAGCGCCGGGAAGTCCGCCGGCATCGGGACGCCCTTCGTACGATCGAGATCCGACGTCGTCGTCTTCAACTTCTTGTCGGCCGGCGCGACCTTGGTCGGCGGCAGGTTCGCGACCGCGGGCTTCTCGACCGCCGGGGTGCGTGCGCCCGGGGTGATCGTGAGGACGTGATCGCCCTTGCTCAGGTACTTCTTGCCGAGCGCCTGGAGCTGAGCGGTGGTCGTACCGGCCGTCACCTTGAGCGAGCGCTCGTAGCAGTTCGGCTTACCGGTGAGCACCGTGCAGCCGGCGAGTACGTCCGCCTTGCCGCCGAAGCCGCCGATGCGCTCGACGCCGCGGATGAAGTCGGCGGAGAGGAGCGTCTTGGCCTGCGCGAGCTCCTCCTTGGTCGGGCCCTTCGCGAGCAGCGCGGCGACCTCCTCGTCGATCGCCTTCTCGACCGCAGCCGGGTCGCCGCCGGTCTTCACGTCCGCCTGGATGATGAACAGACCGCCGAGCTCGGAGCTGAAGTTGAAGGCCGTGATCGAGTCGACCGACTTGTCCTTGTGGAGGAGGCGCCGATCGAGCCGCGACGACCGCGCGCCACCGAGGACGAACGCGACCATGTCGAGCCGATCCGCATCGTCCGTGCCGGCACCGGGCACGTTCCACACGCGATAGATGCGCGTCTGGGGCACCGCGTCGACGAACGACTCGCGCGTCGTCTTGGTGCGCTGCGCGATCTGCGCGGGCATCTTCTTCACCGTCGCCGTCGGCGCGATGTCACCGAAGTACCGCGCGACCTTCTGCTTCGCGGTCGCGACGTCGATGTCGCCCGCGAGGACGAGGACCGCGTTGTTCGGGCCGTACCAGCTCTTGAACCAGTTCTTGACGTCGTCGACCTGCGCCGCGTTGAGGTCGTTCATCGAGCCGATCACGGTGTGGTTGTACGGATGCTTCTCCGGGTACGCCGCGGCGAAGATGAGCTCGAACGCGCGACCGTAGGGCTGGTTCTCGCCCTGGCGCTTCTCGTTCTGCACGACCCCGCGCTGCTCGTCGAGCGCGGCCTTGTCGATCGCGCCGAGCAGGTGGCCCATGCGGTCCGACTCCATCCACAGCGCGGTGTCGAGCGCCGTCGTCGGGACGTTCTGGAAGTAGTTCGTCCGATCCGTGTTCGTCGTGCCGTTCTGATCGGTCGCACCGACCAGCTCGAACGGCTCGAAGAACTCGCCCTTGTGATTCTCCGAGCCCTGGAACATCAGGTGCTCGAACAGGTGAGCGAAGCCACTCCGCCCGAGCGGCTCGTCCTTGGAGCCGACGTGGTACCAGATGTTCACCGCGACGATCGGTGCCTTCCGATCCGTATGCACGATGACGCGGAGCCCGTTCGGGAGCTTGAACTCCTCGAACGGAATCTGCACCGCGGGCGCGGCGACCGCGGGTGTGGCGACCAACAACGACGCGATCAGAATGCGCAGCAGCGATGACATGAAGCGGAACCTACACCGGTTCGCTGAAGGCGCGCGGGTAGTAGATTTGTCTCGAAATGGGCGTCGTCGAGACCCGCGACAATGGCCAGAACGATCTGCGGAGCGCGTACAGATATCTCCGGACCGTGCTGGTGAAGCGGCGGTCGGACCGACCTTCCGGAGGCTCTGAACGCGCGAGACGTATGCGCGCTCGCAATTGTTTCGCAGGGGGACGGCCGTGGCGCGTCCTGGCGAATCTCCGTCATTGACGAGCCGCAGCGCGGTTGATACCTGGCCTCATGCGCAAAGCGATGCTCCTGGTCCTCGTGGCGGCGTGCAGTGCGGATGGCAGCGAGGGCGGGGGCGACGGTGGGAACGGCGGCGACGGCGGCGGAAGCGGCAGCGGAACTCCCGATGCCCCGTCGAGCGCATGCACCAACTACACGCCTCCGGCGCTGCCCGATTCGGAGCTCGTCTGGCACGACGTGGAGGCGGCCGCCCAGATCGAGGCGCTCACGCAGTTCTCGGTCACCGGCAACTCGTCGTTCAACAGCGCTGGCAAGATCACTCGCTTCGTCTACGACGGACCCGGCTCCGACAACGACTTCACGGTGACCTTCTCGTACACGAGTGCGGGCAAGCTCTCGCGTCGCTCCTACGACGGCGTCGCGGCCAACAGCGACGTGACGGATGACTTCTCGTACACGAGCGCGGGCAAGCTCAGCCGCTGGAGTCACGACGTGGCGGTCAGTGGTGGCGACATCACCGACGACTTCTCGTACACGAGCGCGGGCTTGATCAGCCGCTGGACGCACGACGTAGCCATCAGCGGCGGCGATGTCACGGAAGACTTCTCGTACGACAGCTACAACCGGCTCACGCGCTGGTCGCTCGATCGGACCGGCCAGGACCTCCAGGCGAACTTCACGTACGGCACCTGCGAGCGCTGAGTCAGGGACGCGCGACACGCTCGATCATCGGTCGCAGGTCGGCGAGATCGACGGGCTTGTAGAGAACCTTCTCGCGGCGGACCTCGATCAACTCCGTGGCCGCGGCGGTCGTCGGCCCGGCGGTGAGCAAGATCGTGCGCTCGTCGAGCCGGGGGTCGATGTCGTGGCAGCGCGCGAGCCAGCTCTCGGCGCCGCCGCGGGGCATCATCAGGTCGCAGAGCACCGCATCGTACGGTGGACTCTTCGCGGCCATCGCAAGTGCATGCTCGACGGTCGCCGCCGCGTCGACATGAAAATACTGGTCGAGCGACAGCGTCAGCAGCTCGCGGATATCGTCGTTGTCGTCGATCACGAGCACGCGAAGGTCGAGCGCTCTGATCGACGCGACAGGCTCGACCACGTCCGCCGCGTCGCAATCAGGCGTATCGATCGTATCTGCCGCCGGAAGCTCGAGCACCATCTCGGTTCCCGCGCACGAACTGTTCGCGACGAGCAACTCTCCGCCCTGCTGTGTCATCAGGCTGCGCGAGACTGCGAGCCCGAGGCCCGTGCCCTCGCCGACGGGCTTGGTCGTCGCGAATGGCTCGAACAGCCGATCGCGTACTGCTGCATCGATCCCGGTGCCGTTGTCCGTCACGGCCAGGCGAACCCGATCGCCGCGACGCTCGCCGACGATGAGCGCGTGGCCGCCGCCGGACGCGTCCTTGGTGGCGTGCGCCGCATTGACAAGGAGGTTGAGCAGCACTTGCTCGAGGAGCCGGGGCGCTCCGCGCGCGCCGAGGCCCTCGGGGATCGAGACCGTGACGGTGAGCGCCGGCGCAGCCACCGAGGCCGCAGCGACCGCCTTGGCAACGATCGCGGCGATCGAGAAGCCGGTCGCGTCGGGATTCTCCGTCGGCGGCCGCCGGCCGGTCTGGAGAAGCTGGCGGACGATGTCGGCGATGTGTTGCGTCGCAGCGCGACTGCGGTCGAGGCGCGCGGTCACCTCGGGCGTGAGCGCACCCTTCTCGGAGGCGAGCATTCGTATCCGATCGAGGCTCTGCTGGATCACCATCGTGGGGTTGTTGATCTCGTGCGCGACACCGGCGGCGATCCGGCCGAGGCCCGCGAGCCGTTCGTGATGGGCGGCGGTCGCTTGCGCCTGGAGGAGCTCGGCCGTGCGGGCTGCGACTTCCTGTTCGAGCCGGGTGGAGAGGGCCTCGAGTCGACCTGCGTCGGCGACGAACCGGCGCGCGTAAGCCACACCCATCACGCCGACGACCACGACGGTCACTGCCTCGATGAGCTGCGGCATCGCGATGACCTGCATGAACGCGAGCGTGTCGGAGACGCCGGTCAGTGCGAGCGCCACCGCTCCGAGCATCGGCATGCGCGCGGGCCATCCGTCGCTCCAGCGCCGGCCCCCACCGAAGGCCGCGACGACGACCGCGATCAGCATCACCGCGACGCACACGACACCGAGAGGAGTGGCGGTGGCTGCCGCGTACGTCGCTCCGAACCACTCGACGCGGACGGTGCGGATCGGCGGGCCGATGAGGACGCCCGGGATCAGTGCGAGCACGACCATCACGACCGCGACCACCAGGGCGCCCCGCTCCAGACGACGAAGCGGCCGGCGATCGGTGATGGCGAGGTGGCGAACCCACGCGAGGCCGTACATGAAGCACGCGGCGAGCGCGAGACCCTCCCCGATCTGCAGGGTCGAAGAAGACACCGGCAGGACGTGCACCAGATCGAACAAGCAGTAGGCGCCCGCGGTGATCGCGATCAGGGCGAACGAGCGGAGCTCGCGCCAGCCGGGTGCTCGCGAGATCGCGAGGGCAAGGATCCCCATGAGCCCGCCACTGAGGGCCCCGGCAAGACCGAGTACGAGACCGGAATTGATGGCGCGATACTACGCCCTTCCAGATCGAAGCATTCGATCGCCAGCGCGAGGAGTCTCAGCGCTCGATCCGGAACGACCGGTCTCAGGAGGGCAAGCCGGCCGTCGCGCTCTCGAGGTCGGCGATCGCGACCGCACCGGGCCGGATGATCTTCCACGAGGTCTCGGTGAGCTCGACGACGGTCGACGGTGGACTCGGCGTGACATCGCCGGCATCGACCCAGACATCGACGGTGTTGACGAACCGCTGGCGGACGACCGCGGCGGAGCTCGCGCCGGGCTTCTGCTCGAGGTTGGCGCTCGAGAGAAGGAGCGGCCGGCCGAACCGACGCAGGATCGCAGAGGCGAGCGGATCGGCGGTGACCCGAACGCCGAGCTTGCCGGTCGCGCGAGTCAGGAGCTTCTTGATCTTGGGCGACAGGTCCTCGCTCGGCGGAAGGACGATCGTGAGGGGGCCGGGCCACAGGCGATTGGCGAGGCGCTTGGTCATCTTCCAGGCGACGCCGTCGACGATGCTGCGTGCGGCGGCGAGATCACCGACCAGGATCAGGGTCGGATGATTCTTCGCGCGGCGCTTGCTCTGCATCAGCCGCGTGATCGCGTCGACCGAGCTCGCATCGGCCGCGATCCGGTACATCCCGCTCACCGGGAAGCAGGCGAGTCCGCCGTTCGTGAGGGTCTCGGCGATCTCGGGAACTCGTGCGGATGCTTCGGCGATCGGGATCAACTTCATCGGTCACGCCGCGTTGCGAACATCCGGCCATTGTACGCCGTCTGTTCCGCCGAGCAGGCGTTCGAGGCGATCAAAGCCCGATCAGCTCGCGCGTCTGCCCACGGCGACGCCGGCCGGGCGCAGCGTGTCGTCGCCGACGAGGTAGCCCTCGCGCATCACGTCGATCACGCGGCCGTCCTGCGCGGGGTCGGTGACGGGCACGAGTGCGATCGCCTCGTGGCGGTGCGGATCGAACGGCTCCCCGAGGGCGGGTGCGTGCGTCACGCCGAACGTGCCGAGCTGCGTGAGCAGGCTGCGACGGATCAGCTCCATCCCGGTAACGACGTCGGCGTGCTCGGCGTGGGTCCTCGCCGCGATGATCGCGCGATCGATGTCGTCGACGACGGGCAAGAATCCCTCGAGGAGCTTGCGCGTGCGCTGCTCGAGCTCCTTCGCGGAGGCGCTCGCCAGGCGTTTGCTCGCTGCCTCGATCTCGGCGTGCGCTTGATCTGCATGCTGGCGCGCGCTCGCGATCTCGGCGTCCTTCTTCGCGACCAGCACATTGAGCGCCTCGACGTCGTTCTCGAGGCTCGCGACGTATTCGCCGTCCTCACCGCCGGACGACGACGAGCTCCCCGACGTGTCGCCGAGCAACTCGTCGAGCTCCTTGGCTGCGGCGATGGCGTCGTACGCGGGCGGATCGGGGACTGGAGCCATGCCGCAGCGTAGCCGACGTGACGGTCTCGGGTAGGCTAGTGGAGTGATGTTGCGGTCGTGGCTCCTCGGGATCGTGTTGACCGGCTGTGGTCGGATCGGATTCGGCGCCGCGCCCGGCGACGATGCTCCCTCCGATGCGGGAGTCGAGGCCGGCCCCGATGCGCTGGCGCGTCCATGCACGGGCGTCCCGTGGTGCTCCGAGCTGTCGCCGGTCGCCGATGACCTCAGCGAGGTCTGGGGAACGTCGGCAACGAACATCTGGGCCATCGGTGGTGGCGGCGCGATCGTTCATCGCGATGCCACCGGCTGGACCGAGGTGAGCAGCGGCACAAACACGAACCTGACCGCGATTGGAGGCTCGAGCGCGCAGGATATCTGGGCGCTCGGCGACGGCATCGGCACCTACTGGAACGGGACGATGTGGCAGCAGCGCGCCGCTCCGACCGCGAGGGTCGAGGGGATCTGGGCAACCGCGCCGGACAACGTGTGGGCCGTCGGCACCGAAGTCTCATTGTGGAACGGCAGTGGTTGGTCGGTCGTCACGACGCCGACGATCGAGTTCCTGCGAGCGGTCTGGGGCACGAGCCCGACCAACGTGTTCGCGGTCGGCGAGGGCGGCACGATCCTGCGCTGGAACGGCGTCCTGTGGACGCAGATGGCGAGCAACACGACGCGCGGTCTCAACGGGATCCACGGCACCAGCGCCACCGACATCTGGGCCGTCGGCGGTTTCGGCACGGTTGTTCACTTCGACGGCACGAGCTGGACCAACGTTGCGACCATGGGTGTCGGGACCTTCCACGCGATCCAGGTCATCAGCCCTACGAACGTTTGGACCGTCGGAGGGAGCAGCAACCTCGCGCACTGGGATGGCAGTACCTGGTCGATGGGGATGCCGGGCACCACGCGGTTCATGCAGGGCATGTGGAGCAATTCCGCGGACGAGATCTGGATGGTCGGGGCAGTCGGGACCATTCAGCGCGGGCCGTGACCCTCAGCGGCGATGGCGGTGATCGCGTACGCGCGGCACCTGCTCCTCCGTCTTCGGGGCGGTGCGGCGACGGTTACGCGGCGGCGCGGGGGTCACGTCGATCGAGACGCCGGGAACAGAGATCGAGACGCCGGTCGGGATGCTGACGTCGACGGTCGTCGAGGTCGTCGAGGTCGGCGTCGCCGTCGCCGTGGTGGTGGTGGTGGTCGTCGTCGTCGTCTCGCGCACCGCGGGGGCGGGCGTGTGCGTGCGCACGACGGTCTCGCCGCCGGCCGCGCCGAACTGCACGGAGTCGACCCAGCCACCCTTGCGCCACTGCCAGTGCCACTCGCCCTGGATCCAGATCCAGGTGCCGGACTCCCAACGGGCGCCATCGAACGGAGCGGTCCCCGCGAGCTCGGCGACCGCGGCCGGCCGCGGCGGGCGCAGCCGTGCACCGGAGCCGACGAGGTAGCCGCTCAGCTGCGCACGCACGGCGAACGCGCTCTGCTGGTGCCGCTGGGCGAGCTCGCGGCGCTCGCGCTCGAACCGTTCGTCCTCGATCGCAGCCAGGCGGTCGCGCCCCTGGCGTTCGCTGACCACGCGCTCGCGCTCGATCTCGATCCGGCGCTCGCGCTCGATGCGCTCGATCTCGATCCGGCGCTCCCGCTCGGTGATCTCGATCTCGATCCGGCGCTCGCGAACGATGCGCTCGCGCTGGATCCGCGCATAGCGATGTGGATCCGCGCCGCAGGTTCCGACGAGCCACGCGACGTACTCGCCGCGCACCGTCAGGGCGACGGTCCGCTGGCGCTCGATGATGAGCAGCCGCTCGCGGCGCTCCGTCTCGGTGATCCGGATCCGCTCGATGCGCTCCGTCTCGACGATGACGAGGCGCTCGCGCTTCTCCTTCTCTTCGATCGCGATGCGCTCGCGCGCCTCCCGTTCGATCACGAGCTCGCGTTCGCGGCGCTCTCTCTCGACGATGGCGAGGCGCTCGCGGCGCTTTGCGTCTTCGGCAGCGTCGCGGATGCGCCGCTCCTTCTCGAGGAGGGCAAGGCGTGCGCGCTCCGGCGCCTCGGCCTCCCACGTCAGGCGAGCCTCGGTCTCGAGGCGGATCCGGTTCTCTTCCTCGCGCTTCACGCGCGCCACGCGCTCCGCTTCATGGCGGGCATCGCGCTCGGCCGCGGCCTTCGTTTCCAGCTCTGCACGGCGCAGCCGCTCGGCCTCGACCTGGCGCGCCTGTTCGGCGAGCCGTCGCTCGCGCGCCTGCTCGTCCGCACCGGAGGCGACGAGCCGTGCGCGCACCTTCACGCGCGCATCGATGGCATTCGCGCGCTGGGCCACCTGACGCTCCTGGTCCTCGGCGCGGAGGTCGCGGATCCGATCGACCGCGAGCGATCCACCGATCGGGTCGAGTGCCTGCGTCGTCACCGTGCATGCGCCGTCCTCGAACGTCTGGACGTTGGCTCGCGCGGTGTACGAGCCCGCACCGACGTCACCGAGGGGCAGCTCGTGGATCTGCTCGATCGCTTGCTCGGCGACGACTTCGCCACTCGGCGCCTGGGCGTCCGCGCGGACGGTCGTCCCGGGGCCTTGCACCTGCACGCGCGCCGTCGCCTGGCCCGCGATCGCATTGGTCACGGCGGCGAGGCCGCGACGGTCCTGCTCGACCATGCGCTGGAGCTCCGCGAGGCGTCGCGTCCGGTAGTTCTCGAAGGTCTCACCGGTCACGCCGGTGCGCTCGATGCCCGGGCACCGCAGCGTCCACGCGACGACCTGTGCGCGAGGAATGTCGAACCGCATCGACATCTCGTAGTTGCCGCGGCCCAGGGAGATCGAGCCCCCGTTACCGGCGGCGACCTGGGTCACCCCGACGTGCTCGGTGCGAAACCGGGAAGCACCACACCCCGCAAGGACAATGGAAAGCCAGACGACAGCGCGCATGCAGACCCGTTCTGCAAGCAATCAGCCACTGGCCCCGTCCTTGCGATGTCCTCTCTTCATGACCCCCGTTTCGCCTGATTTGACCCTCGATCGTGAACTCCCAGTCACTCGCCGCCGGCACAGTGTCGTCCTCCGGTTACGAAACCTCGTGTGGGCAGTGGCCCTTGCCGCGTGTGGGGGTGGGGGCGGGGGCGGCGGCTCGTCGGGGGACACCTACACCCGGGCGACCGACGTCCAGGGCGCGTGCTGCGAGAACCTCCAGGGGGATAGCCGTACGCAGTGTCTCCAGCAGGTGGTCCGCGTCGACGACGCGGCCGTGGCGAAGAACTCGATCAACCAGCAGACGTACGCGTGCGTGGTCGATCACTTCACCTGTGATCCGGCGAGCGGCCGACCGACCCAGGCGTCCGCCCAGGCACAGCTCGAGTGCCTCCAGGAACTGGAAGCGACGACAGCCGCACGTTGATCTACAGTCGGGACGTGCCCGGATCTCCCACGAATCTCCCGTCAGATCTGGACGCGCTGTTCGGTGATCTGTTCGGGCAGCTCTTCTCCGGGAAGTACGCCGCGGATCTGTCGGTCGACCTGAAGCTGACAGACGCCGAGGCCACGAGCGGCGTGACCCGCGACGTCGTGCTCCAGCGCCCGAGCGCATGTTCCGACTGCGACGGGCGGGGCAGCGGGAACCCGAGCGCCTTGCGCGAGGCGTGCAAGGCGTGCAACGCGACCGGCAAGCGTGAGTCCACGCAGGGCTTCTTCAAAGTGCAGGTGACGTGCGCCGCGTGCAAAGGCGCGGGCAAGACGATCTCGGAGCCGTGCCCGACCTGCACGGGGACGGGGCGAGTCTCGAGCGAGGCGACCGTCTCGGTCGTCGTGCCGCCGAACATCGAGCACGGCCAGGTCATCAAGCTCGAGGGCAAGGGCGGTCTCGACGACGAGGGCACACGCGGCCTGCTCTACGTGTTTATCCTGGTCGGCGATCGGCCCGATCCGCGCGCGGAGGCCTTTGCGGCGATGGCGCAGGCCCAGAGTGTCGGGTCGGTACAGCTGCCGGCGGCGCAGCTTCATCGCCCACCGATGCCGACGTGGCAGGTGGCCGCGCTGGCGGTGATCGTCCTGGCGATGATCGCGGCGCTCCTCCTCGCGCGCTGAGGGCGGATGACGCGGATTCGCCCGACTTTCCACCCGAGATTCGTGCCTATGCTGCGCGCCGATGCCCGCCCTCGAGTTCCCGAATCGTCACGTCCGTACTCTTCAGGATCTCGGCACGCGGCTGCTCGATAGTCGCAAGTCCGGAACACCCAACGACTCGTTCGCGCGCGAGCTCCTCACGGGCTTCCACGAGGCCTGCCTGCAGGCCGGTCTCGACCGTGTCCTCTCCGAGCTCGCCGAGTCGCACGCGAACCTCAACATCGCGGAGCGCTCCTCACTCGCCGATCATCCGAAGCTCCACGCGGCGCTCGTCGCGCAGCTCGACGCGGCGAACCTCGACGGCGGCGGCCCGCGCAACGCCAAGCCCAAGCAGGTTGCCGACAGTCTCGTAGCGGGCCTCGGCTTGACGCTCGTCGACGAGCCCGATCGCACCATCACGCTCGACGATGCAACGCGCAAGTCGATCGCCGCTGCGATGGCAGGTGTCGTCGAGGTCGGCCTCGCCGTGCCGCAACTCCGCGAGAACATCATCGCGAAGGCGCGTGCGAAGTGCGAGGAGCGCTACATCCTCGCGTTCGACAAGATCGCCGCGCAGCTCGACGACCACGGCATGCGTATGGTCAAGCAGCCCAAGGTCCCGATCGACGGCAACCAGGCCGTGCAGCTCGCGCTGTTCCACGGTCGCAACGCCGTGTTCGCCGAGATGGGCCGCGTCGCGATCGATCGCGCGAAAGAGAAGCTCGCGACGGTCAACCCCGATGCGGCGATGCGGATCGATACGCCGGTCTCGCTCAAGCTGACACCGCGCGACGTCGCGATCCTCCGCGTGTGCGATGCCCGGGTGCTCAAGGCGACGCGCGAGGTCGTCGAGTCGCTGCTCGGCAGCATCAGCGAGCTGTCGAGCATCGCGTGGCGCGCGCCGGAGCGGCCGGTTCGGCAGTACGCGGCGAGCCAGACGTTCCTGGTCGGCGAGCTGATCGAGCACCCGAAGTTCGGCCGTGGCGAGGTGACGTCGACGATGGCGTCGCGCATCGACGTCGAGTTCCCCGACGGGAACCACACGTTGGTTCACGTCCCCACGAAGAAGTGACGCTCTCGCCCGAGCTGATGCGCGCGGCGCGACTGTCCGGGCTACCGGGTGTCACGCTCGAGACAGCGTGCGAGCGCTTCGGGGTCACGAAGGGCGCGCTCCAGGGCGCTCGCAAGCAGCTCGGTGAAGTCTGGCTGCGACCGAGTCGCGAGGATCTCGTGCTCGCGATCCTGACCGACTACGCGACGTCGACGGATGGCCTGCTTCCGGACAACCTCACCACCATCGCCTCCTACGTCGACTTCGTCGAGAAGGATGGCTGCACGCCCGCGGAGGTGCGCGGCGTGCTCGAGCGACTCGTCGCGCAGAACATCATCGAGATGAGCGACGAGCGCTGGCAGCTTGTCGAGTCGTGGCCGTTCGTCAGCCCGGCTGCTTGAGACCGTTCGCGGCGCCGATCTCGGCGTTCTTCGCGTTCGCCTTCTGCAGCGCGGGGCGTGCGCCGAGCCGCTCGGCGTACTCGGTGAAGACCGGGCGCTTCTCGAGCATCCCGAACTGCAGCATGAAGCGGAGGGTGCCGCCGAAGATGATGTCGGCCATCGAGAACGTCTCGCCGAGGAGGAACGGGCCGGGCGTGAGCGCGGCCGTCATCGCGTTCAGCATCGACTCGTGCTCGCCCCAGCCGGCCTGACCGGGCTTGAAGTCCCACTTGGCCGCCTTGGCGAGCGAGCCCGGCTCGATCACGGACGGCGCGAACAACGACCACCGCAGGTAGGTGCCGCGCTTCGGATCGTCGAGAGCGGGCGCGAGGCGGCCCGATGCGTAGCGGTCCGCGAGGTAGAGGCCGATCGCCGCGCCCTCGGTGATGACGGCCTCGCCGTCGGTGAGGATGGGGAGCTTGCCCATCGGGTTGAGCGCGAGGATCTCCGGAGCCTTGTGCTTGCCGGTCATGATGTCGACGTACTTGATCTCGTACGGGACGCCAATTTCCTCGAGCATCCAGACGACGCCCGAGGCGCGAGTGAACGGGTGGTGATACAGAACGATCGACATGGCGAATGCATACCAGAGGGGCGCCCTCGCGATCGCGCTGCTCACGTTCGGATGTGACGGCAAGCGGAGCCTGACCAGCGCGCCGACGGCAGCGGAG
>JANOPP010000598.1:0-7680 GCA_031421915.1 Myxococcales bacterium
GTGCACAAGGCCCCCGCGAACGAGGTCATTCGTGGCGCGCTCGGCATGAAGTACAACGTGTCGAAGGGTGAGCAGGACCTGCTCAACCCGAAGGGGATCAACGCGATCCGCTTCATGAACGGTGCGATCCGCATCTGGGGCGCTCGTACGCTCTCGAGCGATCCGTCGTGGCGCTACATCAACGTTCGCCGCCTGTTCATCATGGTCGAGTCGAGCATCGAGCGCGCCACCCAGTGGGTGGTGTTCGAGCCCAACGACCATCGCCTCTGGAAGCGCGTGCAGCGGACGATCGCCTCGTTCCTGACGCTTCTCTGGCGCAACGGCGCGCTCATGGGCGTCTCGCCCGAGCAGGCCTTCTACGTCAAGTGTGACGAGGAGACCAACCCGCCCGAGGTCATCGACGCCGGCCAGCTGGTCGTCGAGATCGGCCTTGCCCCGGTGAAGCCGGCGGAATTCGTCATCTTCCGGATTGGCCAGATGGCCTCCGGCGGCGGCGTCGAAGAGTAAAAACTGAGATCACTCCGCGACTTTCGGGTCGCGGGGCCCATTACGCTCTCCTGGGTGGCGGGGAAGAAAGCCCCCCAGGGTGGCGTAAGAGGCTTCTGAAAAGTGGGCGTTCACGGGCACTACGGCCTGGAGCGGACCCGACGGCAAAGAGGAGACTCGACGAAGTAGGGGGATCTTCGGTGACTACAAGGATGGGTTGGGGGTGGAGCTGATTGCTCCACGAAGGTAGTGGTCGCGTTGTGGTCGCCGACGCTCTCCGTGCAGGGCCGGCTAGTAGACGGATAACCAGGGAGATTCGATCAACATGGCTGACAGGACTTTTACCGGCGGACGGTTCGCGCTCGACATCGACGGCATTAACGTTGGCTTCCTCAAGAAGTTCAGCGGCCTGAACATGGAAGCCGACATCGTCGCCAACGACCTCGGTCCGGACAACATGCAGAAGAAGCATGTGTCGAACATCAAGTGGACGCCCGGCAAGGCGACCGTTGGTATCGGCATGGGCAAGAGCATGTACGAGTGGATCAAGGCTGCGTTCGACAAGGGCTACGTCACGAAGAACGGCACGTTCACGTCTGCCGACTTCGACTACAAGGCGCAGTCGCAGCTGACGTTCTTCAACGCCCTCATCACGGGCGTCACCTGTCCCAAGCTCGACGGTGCGAGCAAGGAAGCTGCTTACTTCGACATCGAGTTCGAGGCGGAGCAGGTTCGCTGGGCGAAGGGTGGCGGCGAGGTCATCAAGGGCAAGATCGGCCCGAAGCAGAAGGCGTGGCTGTGCTCGAACTTCCGCGTCGAGATCGGCTCGCTCCCCTGTAACCGCATCGCCACGGTGGATTCGTTCACCTGGAAGTGCGCCGTTGCGGCGGACCAGATCGGCATCTTCCGCGAGCCGACCAAGCACCCCGCGAAGGTCATCACTCCGGACATCAAGTTCAGCGTCTCGTACGCCGATCACCAGGCGTGGGCCGACGCGGCCCGCAAGTGGTTCGTCGACGGTAACCACGAGGAGCAGCACGAGATGAACGGCCGCATCGTGTTCCTCAACCCGGACATGAAGCAGGAGCTCGGCTCGATCGAGCTCATCGGCCTCGGCTTCAAGAAGTTCGAGGACGAGCCGGCAGAGGCGAACTCCGAGAAGATCAAGCGCTTCAATGTCGAGATGTACTGCGAAGGCATGAAGTTCAACCTGACCTACACCGATATGTGAAAGACGTCGGCCCAGCTGCACACAGCTAGGTCGACGATCTACGATGCGGGCTGCTCGGGAGAGTGGCCCGCATCGTTCGTTTCGGGATGCGTTTCAGTCGCCGCGAGTTGGGCTTCCGTTAACTGAGGGACACGGCCGATGGCGTTCAAGACACAATTTCCGTTCCGCTTGCCGCGCGGGTTCGTCGATGAAGACGGCAACGTTCACCGTGATGGTGTGATGCGGCTCGCGACCGCACGCGACGAGATCCTGCCGCTGCAGGACTACCGCGTGCAGAGCAACCGCGCGTACCTCGTGATCGTGCTGCTCTCGCGCGTCGTGACCAAGCTGGGAGAGCACCAGCACATCACCGTCGACATGATCGAGAACTTGTTCTCGACCGACCTCGCATATCTCCAGGAGTTCTACCGGAAGATCAACGAGGAGGGCGGCGCCCCCAAACACAAGGTCACGTGCCCCAAGTGCGCGCACGAGATGGATGTCGACATGGTCACCGGTGCAGTGCTCACCGAGGATGGAGGTAGTGGCCAGTCTGGCCCGGGGTGAACTGGGCGGCGGTCGCCACCTATCCGCGCGAGCAGCTGTACCAAGAGATCGCTTACATCGCGTACCACTTCCACTGGTCGATCGACGACATCCTCGACATGGAGCACGAAGAGAGACACGTCTGGTTGCGTGAGATCGCTCGAGTCAACCGAGAGATCAACGAAGCACGACGCCGCTGACTTCCGCTCCGACCGCACCAGTTTTTGGCTCCGACTTCTTGGCAAGGCTACTGACCATGCGCATGCGACCGTCCGCAGATCCCAGAGCACCAGGCATCTACCAGAGCTTCGACACGGTGGCCCCACCACCGTTGTCGATTGCGAACACGCGTATTGCAGGCTTCGTCGGGACCACGCAGAAGGGCCCGATGAACGAGCCGACTCGTCTCCAGAACTGGGACGAGTTCATCGAGATCTTCGGCTACTCGGCGGAGTCGTACACCTCGGACTCGGTCTACGGCTTCTTCCGCAACGGCGGAACGGACTGCTGGGTCGTCCGCGTCGCTCACATGGCGCCCGAGGGTGAAGAGGCGCAGATGGAGCACGCGTCGTGCGCCGAGCACGTCCAGATCGACGACTGGAGCAAGCCGTCGCTCAAGATCCGCGCCCTCAACGAGGGCACGTGGGGAAATCTGATCTGGTTCCGTTGCGTGCACGCGCCGGGCGCACAGGCGCTGCTGACGCGTGACCTCGACATCGGCGCCGGTGAAGCGCACGTCAACGTGACCCGTGGCTTCGAGGTCGGCTCGCTCGTCCGCATCTTCGATCGCGAGAACTCTGACTACATCGTGATCACCGAGGTCCAGGACAAGCTGATCAAGTGGAGCACCAACACGCCGGTCAACCGTCGCCATCGCGCGGCGGCGCCGACGTATATCGAGGTGCTCACCTTCGAGATCCACGTGGCGATGAAGGATCGCCGCGAGGTGTTCAAGGGCCTGCAGATGCACCCGACATCGAGAAACTACGCGCCGCGGGTGGTCTCGCAGCGGAGCCGCCTCGTGCGCCTCGTCGATCTCGAGACCAAGTCTCCCGTTCCGCACAACATGCCCGAGGCGCTGCCGATGACGCGGCTCTCCGGGGGACGCGACGGCATGGAGCACCTGACACCGGAGGACTTCACCGGTCACGATCTCGGGCCGGGACAGCGCACGGGCCTCGCGGCGCTCGCGGCGAACGAGGAGATCGCCCTCCTGCTCGCGCCCGATGCGATGCGGTTCTACGACAAGGAGCCTGGACCCGCCGGCGAGCTCAAGGCGCAGCGGCTCCAGGACATCATGATCAGCATCTGCGAGAACCAGAAGGATCGGTTCACGATCCTCGATATCCCGCAGAGCAAGGACATCGAGTGGGTCCGGCGCTGGCGGCGGCGGACGGACTCCTCGTTCTGCGCCTACTACTGGCCGTGGCTGCGGACGATCGGGGTCGACGACAAGCTCCACATCGTGCCGCCTTCGGGCTACCTGGCCGGCTGCTACGCCCGGCAGGACATGAACGGGGTCCACCACGCTCCCGCGAACCTCGAGATCGAGGGCGCGGAGGATGTCTCCCTACGTGTGACCGAGGATCACATCGGGCTCCTCAACAGTGAGGCCGTGAATACGTTCCGCCTCCAGCGGGGGATCCGCCCCTGGGGTGCACGCACTGCGTCATCCGATCCCCAGTGGCGCTACATTTCGGTTCGTCGTCTTTTCATCATGTTACGGCGTTCGATCGAGGCCGGATTCGCCTGGATCACGTTCGAGCCGAACGATCACCGCACCTGGAGCATGGTTCGGGACCGAACCACTGCTTTTCTCTCGGATCTCCACACCCGCGGGATGCTCGTGGGAGGGAATCCCGAACAGGCCTTCTTCGTAAAATGCGATGCTGAGACCAATCCTCCCGAGCAAGTGGATAGCGGCATGCTCATCTGCGACATCGGCGTGGCTCCCGTGAGCCCCGCCGAGTTCATCATGATCTCGCTAACACAGACGATGTCCGGTCCGGCACCGACCTAGGAGCTCCGATGGCGAATCCCTCTGCAAACCGCAAAGACCCCCTTCCGGTATTTTGCTTCAAGGTCGAGCTCGGGCTCGGCGGCGGAAAGGCCGCGTCTGCGTTCTTCAAGAGCGTGAGCGGCCTGAAGTACGAGACGGAAATCGTCCCCGTCCGCGAGGGCGGCGCCAACGACACGACGTTCCAGCTCATCGGAGCAACGAAGTGGTCCAACATCGTGCTCAAGCAGGGCTTCACCGGCAGCTCGGATCTGCTGACGTGGCGCGAGCAGTGGCTCGGCGGCAAGATGGTCCGCATCGACACGGGCAAGATCATCCAGCTCAACACCAAGCTCGAGGAGGTCGCGACCTGGACCTTCTATCGCGGCTGGCCCGCGAAGTGGGAGATCGCCGAGTTCGACGCGTCGAAGAGCGAGCTCGCGATCGAGACGCTCGAGATCGCGCACGAAGGCATCAAGTTCGGGGCTGGCTGAGTCGAGGGAGCTTCGTAACCGATGGCCAAACAGACCTCTGAACCACGCGCACTCTCTGCGGCACTTGCCGCGCCGGCGTTCCATACGCGCGGTGGCGGCGGCGCGCTGCATGCTGCGAATCGTCACGTCGAGCGCTGGGCGCCCGAGACGAGCGCGAATCGTGTGCGTTCGATGCGGTCGCTCGGCTTTGTCGATCGACTCGTGGCTCCGTGGATCGAGACGGCGCAGCGTTCTGCGTCGATGCGCATGTTCAGTCAGATGGCGCGCTCTGGCCCCGCCGAGCGCGAGGGTGGCGCGGTGTCGTGGGTATTCCCGCGTCCCTGGTACCAGGACGAGCTCGACTGGATGGCCGCGGCCCGCCAGGTCAACACGTACTCCACTGCGCAGCAGGCCCCCGCGCCCACGATGCTGACGACGCGCGGAACCTACGTGCCGCCGCAGCGCTCGCAGATCCAGGCGGCGATGCCGTCCGCGCTCTACGAGTATGTGGCTCCGTCGCTGTCGATCGCGCAGCCGACGCAGTCCGCGGCCGGCATTGGCTACGGCGGTTCCTACGATGGTGGCGGTCGCAACGATGCGTACTCGCCGCTCGTCTCGCTCGCCGCGGTGCAGGCGGCGGAGCTGATGTCGCGCACGGTCGCGCCGATGGTCTCGATGCCCTCGGGCGGCAACCAGACCGTCGGTCGGATCAGCCCCGCACTGCGCTCCGTCCTCACCAACATGCTCGAGCGCGCTGCCGTTGCGCGCTCGTCGAACGAGGCCGCGCCGACGCGCTCGTCGATGTACGCGCCCGAGATGGTCACGCCACCCGCGCCGCGCCCCGACTTCGTCGGTAGTGCGCCGCAGGTCCAGCAAGCCCCCGCCGAGCAGACCGACGGGTACTCGCCGAGCCAGCTCGCAGATCGCTACGCCGAGCAGCGCAACCGTATCGTCGAGCTCCAGCGGATCCAGAAGCAGTCGATCGAACGCGAGATCGCGGCGCGCAATGCGCCCGCGGCTGTCGTGCCCGCTCCCGCTCCCGCTCCGGCTCCGGCGCGCACCGATGCGCCCGCAGCTTTCGCACAGCAGCAGCAGGCTCGAACCGCCGACGCGCAGGCGACAGCACAGCGCATCGAGACCGAGCTCCGCCAGCGCGCCGCCGATCGCGCCACGATGTCCGAGGCGCAGGCGCGCCAGGCGCAGGCCGAGCGCACCGAGACCGTCGAGCGCGCACAGAACGAGCGCGCCAAGATCGAGGAGAAGATCGCGACTCGCGTCGCCGAGCGCGCGGGAGCTCAGCGCCTCCACGAGCAGGCTCGCGTCGAGGCTGCCGTGCATGCACGCAGCGCCGCGATCGAAGCCTCCGCGTCGGTCGCCGCTTCGTCGTCGTTCGCAGCGGCGCCGCAGCAGGCGCCGGCGATGCCGGACTTCCGCGCCTCCGCCGAGGTCACCGCCGCGATCGCGGGTCTGCCGCCCGAGCTCGCCGCGTTTCTCGCGCATCGCCCCGAGCGCGCGATGCAGGCTGTCTCCGAGTTGAACGAGGTGCTCCGCACCGCCGAGCTCCTCGCGCGCAGCGCCGCGACCAACGTTCCGTTCGAGGCGACCCGCGGTCCGCGCATGATGCTGCCTGCCGGTCTCGGCGGTCTCGTCTCCGCCGTCGATCGCGCGCAGCTCGTGGCGGATCGCCCGGCGCAGCTCGCCGGCATGATGCGTCCGGCACAGCCGATGATCGGTCAGACGACCACGTCGTCCGCACCGATGGCGCAGATGTTCGGCGCTGACCGCGCACCGCGCAGTGACGCGCGGGTTCCGACCCTGCCGTGGCTCGTGGGGCCGTCGGGTCAGGCTCCTTCGTCGCGTGGCTATACTCCGTCGACCACCGCGCTCGGCGCGACCACGGGCGCCGCGCCCGCCGGTCTCGGCCACGTCGCGTGGGCGGATCGCTGGCTCGCCCGGTTCGCCGGCGCGACGCCGCAGTCGCTCGACATTCTCCAGGCAGCGTCCGCTGGCTCGCGCGAGATGCGTATGCAGGCCCTCGCCGCCGCGGCACCGAGCGAGGTCTTCGTCTCGCCGATGTTCGACACGCCGATGGGCCGCACCCGAGCGATGCCCGGTGAAGCGACGCCGTACTCGCAGGCCTCGTCGCAGTCGTTCGCCGCTGCCGTTGCGGCCGCCAGCTCGTCGTCGGCGCAGCAGGCGCAGCAGGCGCAGGCCCCGTCGATGCCAGCCGTCGAGCGCTACGACGATTCGGCCGAGACGCCGGACGACGTGTTCCTCCAGATCGCCGCGGCCGCGTCGACCAAGCGCGCGGCCGTCGTCACGGCGGCCGCCGCAGTCCAGCAGCAGCAAGAGACCGCCGCACACTTCGAGCGCTACACGCTCGCCGACTCCGTCGCGCATGGTGCGCCATCGGCGCCAGGCGCTGGCCTGTCTGCGCAGCTCGCGTCGTCGCCGTTCGCGCCTGCGCTCCGCCATGTGCTTCCGCTTCCGGCCGCGGCGAGCTTCGACGTTCGCTCGCTGTTCGGTTCGGGACTGTCTGCGACGTATCTCGCGGGCCTGATCGCGCCAGAGTCGAATGAATTCGAGATCGCCGGCGCAACCTCGCCGATGTGGGCGTCGTGGGGTGGAGCCGATTCCGTCAGCGCGCCGATCGAGCGCGAGGGCCTGAGCTTCGATCCGACGTACGTCTCGCCGGTCGACGATCGCGCAGCGATCACCGGTGACGCGCAGATCGGCACAGGCTACGCGAGCACCGGTTACCCGAGCATCGGTTACGCGAACGCCGACTACGCGGCGCCCGCGTCGGGCACGTCGATTCCCGCCGCTGTAGCCGCCGAGATGGCCGCGCAGCTGGAGCCGCTGACGACGCTACGCACCGCGCTCCTGTCGTGGACGATGGCGGTCGAGGGTGGCGGGACGCACGCGAGCATGGTCGACGCTCCATCGATCGCGACGAGCCAGAGCGCTCC